>PWKZ01000284.1 GCA_003559575.1 Bradymonadales bacterium
GCTGCAAGGAAGCAAGCCGATTTGAGCGCAGTCGTAGCAGCGCTACGTCGAGCAAAAAAATCGGTGAAGCTGACGCCGCAGATGGCCCCGTAGCGACGCGCGAATGCCGGTGCAGGTGGGGAATTAGGGGGGAGTGGATTGTTTTTCAAGAGCCCTCTAGTATTGCTCTCGTGCGCAACTCCGGCGCGGCGGGCTTTTTTCTCCTCGCGATCGCGCGTGCGCCTACCTGCTGCGGGCGGCTTGACCCAAGGCTTTGGAGTGGAGGTATGCGAAGATGAGACAGGGGTATTGGACTCTCGCTTGCTTGTTGGTGCTCGTGGCGTTCCCGGCGGCGGGCTGCGAGGGCGACCAGGGGCCGGCCACCGCTCCAGACGACGGCTTTGGCGCACCCGACTCATCAGCACCCGACTCCATCGCCGACGTCGAAGAGTCTCCGCCGACTTTCCTGGAGCCGGGCTGCGACGACTCAAAACCTCCACTCGTGATGCTCCACGGGATGCTCGCGAGCGGCGATACTTACGCCAACCTGGCGATGCGCGCCGCCGGTAACGGGCTGTGCGCCGACCGTTACCACGCCTTCGATTGGGACACGATCGCGCTACCGCGTGACGACGAGGCCAACATCGCCGCGCTCGACGCCTTCGTAGACGAGGTCCTCGAGCGACATGAGGTCGCCCAAGTCCACTTGATTGGTCACTCGGCGGGTGGCGGGCTCAGCTACCTCTATCTCGCCGATTCCGAGCGCGCGGCCAAGGTCTCGCGCTACGTCCATGTGGGCAGCTTCGTCAACGACGGGCCCGCCGGCCCCCCCGAGGCCCCCGTGCCGACGCTTAATCTCTACTCGCTTGGAGATCTGATTGTCGCGGGCGCTGATATACCGGGCGCCGAGAATGTGGCGCTGGAAGAGGAGGACCACTACTCGGTGGTGACGAGCGCGGCCTCCTACGCAGCGATTCACGAGTTTCTCTACGACACGCCGCCGGCCACGACGGAGATTGTCGCCCAGGAGAGGCCGGTGTTGTTTGGAAAGGCGCTCCTGCTTGGCGAGAACACACCGCTCGTCGGCGCGCGGGTGGAGATCTGGCGAGTCGAACTCGCCACCGGGCAGCGGCAGAATCATGTGCCCGAGGCGGTGTTTGAAACTGATGGGCGGGGTGGTTTCGGGCCTTTCGCGGCGGAGGCGGAGGCGCGCTACGAGATGGCGCTCTATCCTCAGGACGAGACGCCGGTTCACTATTACCGGGAGGCCTTCGTGCGCTCCAACGGGCTCGTCTACCTTCGTGGGTTGCCGAGCAGCGGGCTCGCGGCGCTGCTTCTCCAAGAGGTGAACTTCGACGACGCGCATACGGTGCTCGTGAACTTCACGGCCAACCGGGCTGTCACCGCCGGGTCGGACTCGCTCAAACTCGACGGAGAGGAGCTCCTCACGATGGAGGTGGCGGCGGAGGACGATTCGCTCATCGCCCTCTTCCTGTACGACGATCGAGGCGACGGCGAGGACGGCGGCCCGGTGGCGTTTTTCAAGAGCTGGCCCTTCTTGAACGCTCTGGACCGCTTCATTCCGGCTGATCCCGCCGGCTCGCTGGTGCTCGAACTCAACGGCCGGAAACTGGCCACGCCGCGCTGGCCGTCTGAGAGCGAGGGGGCGGTGATCACCGTTTTCGAGTAGCAACTGCGTCAAGAGACCGGATCGCCTCAATCCTCCACCGCGTCCGTGGACCGAGGGGAGTGAGGCGGGTGCAAGTGCAAGGAAACAAACCAAATCGAGCGGAGGCGCCGGACGGATGAGCCGAGCTTCGACCACAACCGTCTTGTTGGACTTCGACGGCACGATCACCGTCAGGGACGCCGACTTCGTGATCGCCGACGCGGTGCTGCCGCCTGCGCGGGCCAACGGCTATGTGCCGCTGGCCGAGGCCTATGAGAGGCTCGAGATCGGTGCCGCGGCCTACTTCGAGCGTTTCCTCGAGCTTGTGCCGCTTTGCCCCGAGGAGTTTGCCCGCGAGGCGGTCCGCGTACCCCTGCGGCCGGGGCTCGACAGGCTCTTGGCCGCCCTCGGCCAACCCGAGTTCGAGCTGCGGGTGCTCTCGGAGGGGCTCGATGTATACATCGAGCCGGCGCTCCGCGCCGCCGGTCTCGGCCACCTGCCTTATTCGTGCAACCGCGCGATCTGGGACGGCGTCGGCTACACGGTGGCGCCGGCGGCCGACGGCGTGCCCTGCGCGCGTTGTTTGAACTGCAAGGGAGCCCACGTCCAGCGTGCCCGCGACGCCGGGCGGCGGGTGGTCATGGTGGGCAACGGAGCCTCTGATCTGTGCGGCGCCCGCCGCGCCGATCTGGTCTTCGCTCGCGATGGCCTGGTCGATCATTGCCGCCGCGAGGGGATCGCGCACACTCCCTTTGACCGGTTCGACGAGATCGTCCGGGCGCTCAGGCTCAGCGCTCCCCCGGCCACCTGAGGCTGACCCACGCCTCGTCGGCGTTGTCGAAACTGCGGCAGGTGGCTGCGAACCCGCCATAGGCCTCCGGCGGCACGATCGCCGGGGGCATTCGGAGCCGCTTCTCCAGGTGTAGGCTCTGCCGGCCGGAGAAGTCGGTGCTCGTCTCGGCGCTCGTGCGGTGGACACCGAAGGGGGTTTCGAGGACGCTCTCCCGAGGAGCCTTGATGAATTGGACCCCGGGGGGCAGACGGAGCGTTAGATCGAGATGCTGATCGAGGGCGAGGTTTAGAAACAGCGGGTGGCGCCGCCACGGCCGCCGCGCCCAGGTGGCCGTGTAGTCCTCCGGCAACAGCCGCAGCCGCAGCCGCTGCACCCCACCGCGCGGCGGGGGCTGCGTCACCGGCGCTCTGAACAGGTAGCGCACCACGACCGCCCGCGCGGGGTCATCCGTGTCGATGGTGTACTCCTCGATCTCCGCCGACGGGAAAACCGACTGCGCCATCGTGCGCACCAGCCGCTCGCGCGCCTCATCTTCGGCGTGGGCCAGGAGGCCGCGCAGAGTCATCGCCTGAATCCCCCGAAAGGTGTCTTCGCCGCGCCCCTCGAGCGTGCCGCCGTCGTCCGACAAAACCGCCCGCACGACCACCGAGCGCCGCTCCCGCGCGGAGGGGTAGCGTGGGCTCGCGACGAACTCGCCCGCCGAGTGCAGCCCCAGGCTGAGCCCCGGGCGGTCTTGCAAGACCGGAGGCAGGTAGTCGAACTCGGCGTCGTCGAGCGCGGGGTCGAGCCACAGCTCTCTCTCCGGCAGTGAGAGCCGCAGCACCGGATAGGTGTAGGCCAGCAGGTCGGGCACCTCGGTGTCCGGGATGGTACGGTGGATGGGTTTTAACAAGACGAGTTCCACAGGCACCTCGAGTTTCTTCAAGAGCGCGAGGAGCAACACGGTGCGATCTCCACGTCCCGTGGCGAGCGTCTCGGCCGCCGAGATCTCCAACAGGTCGCTGTCGGATTGCTCGATCCGGTCGCGTACCAGTCGGAATGCCGCTCGGGCGCGCTCCTCCATCCCTCGCGCACGAATCTCGGGCCACCCGGCGCGCGCGTGCGCCGGTAGTTCGCCTGTGCCCGCGCCGAGCGGCAGCAGTGTGAGGAGGTGATCGGCGATTCGCTCCCCAAACTCGCGCCATCCGATGGTGGACACGGAGGCATGCGAGAGCGCCGCGCGGGCGTCCGGTATATGCGCCTCGGAAGCCTGCCGCGGAGCATTGAAGCGGCGCCAGGTGCGCGCCAACAGCGGCTCTCCGGGGCGGTTGAGTTCCTGCTCCTCCGGATCGGTCAACAGGCCGCGCGCTGAAACCAAGAGCGGCATCGAGGCCGGAGTGATGACGGTCCACTCCGAGCGTAGGATGGGCACCTGATAGCTCTCGAAAAAGAACCCGTCGGCCAGCAAATGAGGATACAAGAGCGCGCTTGGCAGGATCGGATGCAGAATGACGGCCTCGATGACGTCGCCGGGCTCGAGCCCCGGCATCGACAGCGCGCCGACCTCGAACCGCTCATCGGGCTCCACGATGCTTCCATCCGGCTTGAGGGTGCGGGCCAGGATCACCTCGGCCTCCGACTGTAGCACCACCTCTCCAAACCGCTCGGCCCCTCGCGCCGTGCGGATCTCAATCATCACATGGACTCGGTTCAACCCGCTGCCGTCTTCAAAGAAGCGACTGATCTGCTGGTCGAGCAACACCACCGCCGAGGCGTCAACCCCAAGCGCGGCCGCGCGCGGCCGCGCGCCGACGGCCCATGAGACCCCATCCACCGCGAACGGCGACCAGTGTGGATCTTCTTCGAGATAGGTGATCCGCCGCCGCAGATCGCGCTCTCCCGGTGGGTGCGCCATGAGGCGTTCGAGTTCTCGCTCGGCGGCGCCATGACGCCCGGCCAGCCGCGCCGCCTCGATGAGCCGCAGGCTTTGTGCCGGCGAGGCGGGACGATCACCCGCGATCCGCTCTAGATCATCGAAAGCGGCCTCGTAGTCGCCGCTCGCCAGCCGCGCCGCGGCCGCCGCGAGGTAATCGCTCTCTCGCCCGCCGGGCCCCTCGGCCAGCGCCTCCAGCACCTCGGCCGCTTCCCGGGCCCGGCCCGACTCTCTCAAGTGGCGTGCGAAGAGGCGCTCGAGCGCCGGACAGCGGGCGCGCAGCTCGGGATCGGGGCGCCATGGTGCGAGCCGCAGGCGCTCCCAGTCGAGCTCCACGTGGCTGACCCAAAGGTCACAGTCCAGTGGGGAGTGCTCGAGCGCCGCCTTCGTCATCTCGCGCGCTTCGGGCCGCCACCCCTGGTCGGCCGCCACCATCGCTCGCAGGCGGTCCCAAAACGGCGAATGAGGCGCCGCCGCCTCTCCAGCCAAAGCCTCGGCGAGCGCTTCATCGGGCCGGCGTTCCTCGTAGAGCCGCCGCGCGAGTCGCGCCCGCGCCACGGTCGCCGAGGGGTCGCTCGAGAGCGCCTGTCGCAGCGCCTCCATCTCGCGCCGGGCGGCGAGATGGCGCGGGATACTCGGATCGGCAGCCCATTGCCGGGCCGCGAGCCAGTGCAACACCGCCGCCCGCGGGAAATCCCGCCGCGCCGCCGCGAGCGGCGCGTAGGCCCGGCGCGGGGCCTGCTCCGTCAAGGCGCGCTCGGCCGCCAGGAGGTCGCGCAAGATTGGCGGCACGCTCTCGCCGCATCGCGGCCCGGAGGGACTCTCTTCAAGCCGTGGCGCGCCATCCGTCTCGGGGCTCTCTCCGCGCGCCGCCACCCACTCGATCGACGCCGGCTCGGTGTCGTCAGCGGCGAGCAGGCTCACCCGCGCCCGGCCGCCCGGCCACAGCCCCGCCATCTCGAGCCGCAAGCGGTTCTGCCCGGCCGGAAGAAGCACCTTGGCAGCCACTTGCCGCGGTGGGAAAGCGGTCAAGGAGTCGCGCTCGAGGATTACCCGCCCATTTCGCGAGAGACGGACCGGGAGGTCGCTCTCGAGCACCAACACCACCTCGCGCGCGAGCGCAAGCGAGGTCTCGGTCTCGGCGACGAACAGCCCGCGCGAATTATCCGGCAGCCGCAGCCACCCCTCATGGTCCGCCGTCAAACTACCGGAGAGTGGTCGGCGCGCCACCTCGTCCGGACGCATGAACGACAATGCCGGAAGCGGCGCGCTTGGCGATGCGAGGCTCCATTCGCCGATGGCGGTTCCACCGAGCCGGCCCCCGTCACCACTCGAAACGCCGCGGGCCACCACGGCGAGTTCGGCCGCCAACCGGGGGCAGTCCGGCGCCGGCCGCCTTCGTGCCAGATCCGCCAGCGCCGCGCGCAGTTGCGGTGCTGCGCGCGCGAGGGTCTTGCGGGAGAGGTGGGATGACGCACGGCCGTCATCACCCGTTACCGGCCGGGGCGGCCTGCTCTCAAGAGGGCGTAGCCGCTCGATGAGCACTCGCGCGGCCGTCTCTCTGACGCAGGGGGGGGCGGTCGCGCTCAGGTGAGCCCACTCGAAGGCGGCCTCGATCGGCCGGGCGAGCAATTCGAGCGCCAACGCCAGCCCGAGCCGCGGCTGCCAGGCGGATCTCTCGGATTCGAGCGCCGCGCGGAATACTCGCGCGGCCTCATCGGCGCGGCCGCCGTGGAGCAGCAGCGCGTAGCCGCGAGCGCTGGAGTCGGGCGGCGTCTCGCTCATCCAGTGCGCGGCCGCCGCCTCCGCAGGCACGTCGGGCGCCGGGGGCGAGAACACCGTGCGCGGGGCACAACCCCCCACGAGCAGAAAAACCGTCAAGACAAATCGGCAGGTGGCGCTCACGGAGATAGCCCTCCTCGCGCCACTGAGTCGAGTGGCACCGCCACGATGGAACGGCGCAGCGCGCGGTCGACCTCTTGCGCGAAGCGCGAAAGCGGCAGGACCTCCTCGGCGGGGATCCGGGTGGCGGTGAAGGCCAGCGAATGCGAGATCAAGACGCCGCCGCCGTCAACGAGCGGCCTGGTTTCGAGCCGAAGGTGGGCCCAGGGGCTCTCCTCGTCGGTTGGTTGTGGCAAGGTGTCGATCTTCCAGCCGGCGGGCAGCCGAACCCTGGTCGTGATCTCATCGCGGAACCTGTCGGGGATGTCCAGTGGGGTCATTCGTTTGTGTCCGCCGCGAACGGTCGCGAGCGCCCGCGAGGCACGTGGCGAGAAGGGTTCGCCCGCCGCGCGCATCGCGAATTGCAGCGCCGGGGTTGCGTCGGGGCCGTAGGGCTTGGCGACCGCGAAGGTCGGCAGCTCGGCGCGATAGCGGAGGTGCAGCCCGAGACTCAACTCGGTCAGCCCCTCGACCTCCACCTCGGTCACTCGCGCGCCCGGGAACCGGTGCGCCAGGATCTCTTCAAGGAAATCGACGCGACGCTCGGTCTCGCGCAGCTCCCGGCGCCACTCGGCGCCGCGGTGGCCATAATAGATCTCGTCAGCCCGCAGCACGGCGCCGCCCTCTTGGTCCAGCGTGATCTCGTGGTCCTTGACGGCCCGGTTGTCCTCGGCGGTGGCGTACGGGATGGTCGTGAGGCGGCCCCCGTCGGGTTCCAGCACGAGCGCCGTTGCCCCTTGGATGGAGGGCGGTAACACCCCCGGCGGAGCGTCGCGCATGGTCGGATCAAGCCACAAGTCGCGCGGCTCCCCTCGCCCCTCCGGATCCTGCGCTCCGGCGCCGGGGACCACCGCGACAGCGTGATCGAACGCCGCCAGACTGGCCGGCGGCCCGTCGATTCGTCCCCTCCGCCGGTGACGAACGAGCGCCAGATGAGCCGTCTCGCCCACCGACTCGAGCATCGCCACGAGCAGGCTCGAGGTGTCCTTGCAGTCGCCGAAGCGGCGGGTGTAGACAGTCGGCAAATCAAAGGGGATGACACCGTGAGGACCGAACTCCAGCGCCACATAGCGGATGCGATCGACCACCACGCGGTGCAGCCTTGCTATTCGCTCGCGGCGGTGCTCCGGCGAGTCGCCAAGGCCGCGCACCGCTTTGGCCGCGGCGCTTCGGATGGTTTCGTCGGAGCGTCGCGCCGCCTCGATGCGTGCGCTGTAGAGGCGGCCCAACTCGGACCAGCGCGCGAGGGTTGAGAGGTGCAGATAGCCGGCCCGCTCGGCGAGCCCCACCGAGTCTTCCTCATCGGGTAGCGCGGGTACATCGCGGACCGTGTGCCGCAAGACCATGACCTCCCCGTCCCTGGTGACGCTGCGCGACGCGCGCGCCTCGTGTTCGGCGGCCCACGGCGGGCGCACCAGCCGGTCGTAGATCTCGCTCTCGGCCGGCATCAGGAGGGTGTGGCTAAACAGCTCGAGTGGCCGCGGTTGCTGATAGACGACGAGATCGCCGAACGCCGGCGCCAACGGCGAGGGGTCGAGATTCACAATCCGGTACTCGACCGACAAGACGGCCCCGGGGACGACGCCGTCGAATTCCACCTCGAGGGCGTGCAGATCGTAATACATCCCGAAGGCCGAATCCTCGAGCCTGCGTTCGCGCCGCTTCACGGGCTCGCCGATGGATCCGTCGGGGAGCAGCAGCTGCGCTTTCAACAGCTCGACCTTCTGGCGCAAAGGATCGAAGAAGATCCTGTAATTGCGCTCGCCGAGATCACGCGGAGCGCGAACAAAACCCACCAGCCGGGCGCGAAATTGCGAGGCGCGGCCGTGAAGTTGCTCTGCGACCCGCTCGTCCAGAAGCGCGATGTGTGTCCCGAGGCGATCCTCATAGTCCTCGCTCGAGCGCGCCTGGAACTGATCGATGAGTGTTTGGCGGTCTGCCGCGGGCACCCGGTAGGGCGCCTCGAACCCCGGGGCTCGTTGCTGCGCGTGAAACGCCACCCGCGCCCGCAACGAGGAGTCGTGGGGAGCGCGCGCCGCTGCCCTGTGCCACAGCGACAGGCCGCGATCACGCTCACCCGTCTCATGCGCGAAGACTCCGGCGGCCACGAGCACCTCCGGGTAATCGTGGAAACGGGCCAGCAGGTCGTCATAGGCGCGTCGCGCAGCCTCTCTCCGCCCAAGCAACGCCAGCATTCGAGCCTGATCGAGGGGCGTGTGGTGGCGTGTGGGGCTCAATTCGGCCAGCCGCGCGCTCCAGGCGAGCGCCTCGTCCGGGCGGTGCAGCGCGCGGTTCAGCTCGACCAACCAAAACAGGACATCGGGCCGCTCTCCTTCGGTGGCCGCCAGCCGATTATAAAGCTCCAGCGCCGTTATGAGCTCGCCCCGCGCCTGAGCGCCCTCGGCCGCCGCCATGAGCACCGCCGGGGTCGTAGGGGCCGCCTCGCGCGCTGTCTCGAGCGCGTGGGCGGACTCGCCCGCGAGGGCCGCGTCACGCAGCACGGCGGCGCGCAAGAGGGCAGTGGCCGGACTCGCCCGCCACGCCGGCCTCAACCGCTCGAGTAGGCTCAGAGCACGCTGCGACCGGCCACGCCGGTGCTCCACCTCGGCCAGCGCCAGGATCAACTCGGGCGCCACCTCGCCGACGCTCTCCTCGCCGGGCTCCCCGTGGAGGATGGGCAAGGTCTCGACGAGTGGCGCTATCAGCTCGGAGGCGCGGTGCGGCTCCCGCTCCAACGTCGCGAGCTCGCGCACCAGCGCGGCAGCGTCAGACGGGGTGGCCTCGCGCACCACCTCAGCTACTCGCCGTCTTAGCAGGGCACCATCGATTATCTCGCGCCGCCCCCCCGCGCTTTGGACCCGGACCTTGTCGCCAATGGCCGCCGCGTCCCACTCCGCCGGGGCCGAGGCCTGGGCGCGCTGCTCCCAGTGGGAGATTGGGCCCGGTGCGATCTCCACGGGAGCTGGGGTCAAGGTGGCCGCGTCGCGCTCCAGCGCGCTCATCTCCTCCAGGGTGAAGACGGCCGGCTCGGTGACGGCGCGCACTCCCGCGAGCGGCCGCCCGTCGGGCGCGCTCAGTCGGGCCACGAGCCCCCAGGAGCGCTCGACGCGCTTCAGCTTGAACACGATCGTGTTCGACCCGGGGGCGAGCTGCAGTCCCACCTGGTCCTGGTCGGGCCGCGCTGCGGTGAACCCGTCGCGCTCATGCACCAGCGCCCCATTGTGCCAGATCCGCACGGCCTCGGCGGCCCCGAAGCGCAGCGCGGAGGGTGTGCTCCGCGCGGCGACGACCTCGGCGCGGCAATAGATCACGGCCGCCTCGCGCCGCGGCGAGGCGCCGTCAAGCTCCAGGAGACCATCGGGCCGTGTCGGAAGCGGCCGTGAGCTCGCGAGGGCGCCGTCCGGCGGGCGCTCGGGGCGCGCCGCGAGACCCTCCTCGGGGGTCGTGGGGTAGGGCCCCAGCACTTCCCAGTGGTGCAGGATACCGAGCGGCAAAAGCACTTCGGCGGCCGCCTCCGGCTCTCCGCGAGCGCGGCGCAGCAGGGCGCGCTCGCGATCTACGGCCGCCGCCACTCCGGGGGCCGGCTCGGGCTGGCGCGCCAACTCGTCGAACGCCGCCGCGTAGTGTTGTGGCGCCACCCGCGGGCGCAGCGCGCGCATGCGCAACAGCCAGGGGAAGGCATCGAGGGAGCGCACCGTGTCGCGCGCCCTGCCGGCGGCGAAGTCGAAGTCGCCGAGGTCGAGCTTTTCGGGCACCGGGCGGGGAAGCGTCGCGTGCGCTCCACTCGCCACCAGTAGCCCCACTCCAAGCGCCGCCAAGAGGCACGGAGCGTGCCGCCACGATCGAGCGGGCGCGCGTCGCCCGCGAGCCGCTCCCCTCATGCGCGCCCCTCGTTCGGCCTCACCATTCATCTGTGATCTCTCTCGGCGGGCAGGAGATCGAGGTAACATAGCAGTTGAGCGCCGCGGCTCTGTGCCTCGAACCCCTGGACACGGGGGCTGAGCAGCGCTGGGCGGGTGTAGAAATACAAGGGCAGCATGGCCATGTCGTCGAGTAGGACTGTCTCGGCCTCATTGAGTGCCCGCAGCCGCCGGTCTCGCGCCCCCTCCCTCCGAACGGCGTCGAGGAGTGCGTCGAACCGCGCGCTTGTGTAGTCGCCGATATTGTTTCGCCCGCCGGCACGGAAGACCTCAAGCAGCTCCAGCGGATCGTAGTCGCCCTGCATTGCGAAGCGCGCGAGGTCGAAGTCGCCGCGCCGCACCCGGTCAAGGTAGCTCATCCACTCCTGGTGTTCGAGCCGCACTCGCACCCCCAGGTGCTCGCGAAGCTGAGACGCCACGACGGTCATCATGCGCTGCATCGTCTCGGAGGTATTATAGACGAGCGTTATTTCGGGAAATCCCACTCCGCTCGGGAACCCCGCCGCCGCCAATTCGGCCCGCGCTTGCGACGGATTGAACGTCAGGCCGGGGGGTGATTCGTAGCCGATGGTCGAGGCGTAGCGAGTCGGCAAAAAGGTGCCCGCCGGGGCCTGGCCTCCGCGTAGAGCGGCGCGCACCAGCGCCTCGCGATCGACGGCCAACGCGAACGCGCGCCGCACCTCGATGCGATCAAACGGCGCGCGGCGGTGGTTGAACGCGAGATAGGCCACCCCGAGGAGTGGATCGAGGCGCAGGGTGTCCGCCTCGCGGCGCCCCTCGGCGGCCGCCACCAGCCGCTCGAACGGCACCTGCCCCGGGGTGTAGTGAACCTCGCCGCGATCAAACCACCGCGCGGCCAAGGTCTCGCTGTCGGTCACCCGCAGCACGGCACCGGCGAGCGCCACAGTCTCGGCCGCGTGGTGTCGATCATTGCGCGCGAGAACGATGTGCTCGCGGGGGCGCCACTCGGTCAGGCGAAAGTGGCCGTTGGTGACGATGTGTTCAGGGCGGGTCCAGCGCCGGCCATGCTCGAGGACCACGTGCCGAGGGGTTGGCAGAAAGCGCGAGCCGGCAAGCGCGTGAATCAAGAGCGGGTCGGGGTGTTCGAGCGCCACGACGAGGTGCCTCGAATCGAGCGCGCGCACTCCTACCTCGGCGGGGTCGTCAAGCTCCCCTTCGTTGTAGGCGCGCGCGTTCAGAATGCGCCACAGGTCGTGCGCGCCGGGAGAGCCGAGGCGGGGATCGAGCACACGCCGCCAGGCGAAGACGAAGTCATCGGCCGTGACGGGGGTGCCGTCGCTCCAACGGGCGTCGGCGCGCAGGTGGAAGTGGACCGTGAGTCCGTCGCCCGAGAGGACCATGCGTTCGGCCACCCCCGGTCGGGGCGCGCTGTCGCCCGGTCCCAGCACATAGAGCCCTTCAAACAGGTTGAGCGCCAGATAAGAACCGGGGGCGTCGGCGACCAGCGCCGGGTCGACGCTACGCGGCTCGGGGCCGGTCCAGACGAAGTAGTCGGGGGGGAACTTGCCCGCCGCTTGGCCTCGCGCCGTCTCGGAGCCGGGCGTCCCAGGTGAGTCGCAGCGGCAGCCGCCGAGCGTGAGCGCCAGCGCGAACGCCACCCCCGGCCAACCGAGCCGAAGCATCAATCGAGATAGCGACAAGTGTCACCCCCCAAGCGTCCTATCCAATAGAGAGCATAGCGCGGGGAGGGTCCTTTTCTCAATCGAGGCGACGGAGCCCTTCGACGGGGTTCTGGCGGGCGGCCTTGTCCGCGCTATAGCGGCCGGCGAAGAAAGTGAACAGCAGCGCCGCCACGCCGGTGGCGGCGAACTCCCACACGTTGGGATCAACCGGCAGCTCCGAGATGTAGTAGACTTGGGGGTCGAGCCCGAATCCGATCCCGCTTATGAGAGCGGTCACTCCCCAGCCGAGCGCCAGCCCGACCGTTGTGCCGATTGTCCCGATGACCATCCCCTGCAACAGGAAGATGCGGCGGATGCCGGCCTGAGTGGCCCCCATGGAGCGCAAAATCGCGATGTCACGGACTTTCTCGTGGACGATCATCGACTGCGAACCTATCACGTTGAAGCTCGCGACCAGGACAATTATCAGAAAGAAGAGCGCCAGCACGACCTTTTGAAGCTGCAAGCTGCTGAACAGATAGCGATAGGTCTCGCGCCAGTCGATCAGCCGAAAGCGCTCGCGATGGCCGAAGTCGAGATCCTGGAAGCGCAACGTCCTGAGCAGCGTCGTCTGGTTGCCGATAAGCTCCAGGACGGACTCCGGCGGCTTGAAGGCCCGGCTTCCCAAAGCCCCCGAGAGCGCCTCGCGGACAATCATCGCGCTGGACGCCACATGCGCCGCGAAAGTCGTCAAATCAAACGGGTCGATGGCGGCCCTGACAGCCTCCCGGTACTGCTCCACCTCGAGCGAATCGGAGAACCGCACCTCCAGCCAACGCGGCACGTCGCCGCGGTTCAAGAACCGCTGCGCGGCGGCGAAGGAGGTGATGACGAAGCGGTTGTCATACTCGTAGTAGCCGACCTTGAAGAACCCGGCGACCTCGAACCGCCCGGCAGTCGGCGCCATGCCGAACGGCCCCAGCGAGCGGTTGCCGAGTCCGCGAAGTGGGCTGACGAGAGTCACCTCGTCGCCCACCCGTACTCCGAGGCGCTCGCGCAGCTTGTCGGCCACGATCAGCGCCGGCAGGCGGCCCGGCCGGAGCGCGTAGGGCGTGGCGCGTCCCATGGCCGGTCCAAGCGCGAGGTCGCCGTCCGCGCTCACAATCTCCACCTCCGACGAGGGTGTGGCGTCGAGGAGTCGAACCTGCGCTTGCGCTTCTTCGAGGGGCAAGTAGGAGTCTTCCACCATGTGCAAGGCCGGCGCATCCGGTCCCTCTTCGCCCGCTTTTCCGGTGGCGATGACCGTGTAGGCGCGCTCCGGCACAAGCTCGAAAGTGGCGCGGGCGAGCGCTGCGTCGTCGTCGGTTGAGCGAAGCTCGACCCAGATGGTGCCGTGATCGAACAGGTCCACATAATTGCCGGCGGAGCGTGGAGTCGCCGAGGGCGTGTTGTGAGGCCGCGCCCCGGCGAACCGCAAGCTCAGCGCGGGCGCTCCTCGGACGTTGTGAAGTAGCCGGAGGCGCGTCGCGGCCACATCGGGAGGAGTCGGATCGTCCCTGATGACGACGGGCTCATCGCGTCCGAGAAAGACCACGCTCGCGGCGGTGCCCGCCAAGGCGCCCGAGAGGGCCACCGCGCCGGG
Source organism: Bradymonadales bacterium (assembly GCA_003559575.1). GTDB lineage: Bacteria > Myxococcota_A > UBA9042 > PWKZ01 > PWKZ01 > PWKZ01. Next base: position 13,479 of record PWKZ01000284.1, read on the forward strand.
TGAGCTCAGGTCGAGTGTCGGCTCCTCGCGGAGTACATTCAGGCTCAGTCCATCGAGCAGCGCCTCCGCGAGGCCGCCCACCTCCGCCACCGTGTCGGGCTCTACTCCCTTGACCACCACGCCGGCGCGGCGATTTCCGTGGGCCGCCATCATCTCGTCGTAGGTGGCGGGTGAGACTCCGCGCACCCCGGACACGGACCTGATCTTCGCGGCCACCTCGCGGTAGTCGCGAAAGTCGCCGTCGCGTCGCATTACAACGAGGTGTGGGTAGAAGCCGAGTAGTCGATCACGGATTGTGGTCTGAAAACCGCCGCTGACGCTCAGGATGACGGTCAACGCGGTGACCCCGAGGACCACCCCGAGCATGGAGATGAACCCCACCACCGACAGAAATGGGCGCCGGCGCGCGCGCAGGATCCTGAGCGCGATGAAGGCCTCGTAGAAAGAGGCCAGGCTCCCCACTGCCGCCGTCCCGGGTTCGGGCGCTGGCCCACCGCCGGAGGCGACCTCCTGCTTTCGGTTCGACTCTCTCATCATCGGCAACACCAACGTCTTCCCCCGTCGTCTTGACTTTGCCGGAGGCGTTGCGGGAGTATATCGAAAGTTTGTGGATCGACAACCAAAACCCGTCTGCGGTTGTCGACTGAGCCTGTTACCTCCACGGGAGTGCTTTGGGATGAAAAGATTTTCGGTCGCCGCCGGACGGCACCGGCCACGCCACGGCGATAGCGTGAAAACGTTGGTGGCCGCGACGTTGCTGGGTGTGTTTCTCGTTGTGTCGGCCTGCGGCGGCGACACGCCCTCGCAACCCGGCCTCGATGTGTTCGCGCCGGAGGATATCAGGCCACCGTATTTCTCTGACGGAGCGAGCCACGATCCGGCTCCGACCCCTGACACGTCACCCCCGAGGGACACCGAACCAGCTCCCGACACCACCCCGGACACCTTGCTCGACGGCTTCGAGGAGCCGTCTGACGCGGACGATTACGAGTGGGATGATCGCGATTTGAGGCCTGATCGCACCCCGCCCGAAGTCATCGCCTTCTCGCCGGCCGACGGGGCCGAGGGAGTGCCGGCCGAGTTCGTCGTTGAGGTGGAGTTCAACAAAGCGCTGAACGCGAACTCGGTGACTCTCAACGAAAATGTCAAGGTGGTCAACTTGGCCAGCGGCAACCCGGTCATAGGGCAGCTCACCAAGCTGCCGAGCGCGAGCGACGTGCGCAAGATCCAGTTTCGGCCGAACCAGCCCCTCATGCCGGGTACACCGGTCAGTGTTGAGCTGACCACCGATATCCGTGATCGCCTTGGCACTCGGATGGAACGCTTCGTCCGGTTTCGCTTTTTTACGGCTCCGCGCGCGACCCCGCCGCACCATGTCGAGCTGGCGGCGCGCTACGCGCCGACGATTCGCCAGGAGACCATGAGCCCCAACCCGCACTTCAACTACCCGACCGGCATGGACTTTCACGGCGAGTTCGATCTCACCGCCGCCGCCGCCGCACTGCGCACCGCCGACAGCGTCCCGGCCAAGGTCTACTACTCGGTGATCGACACCGAGAGCCATTGGTTCATCAGCTACATCTTCTACTACCCCATCAATTACTTGACCAACTCTGATCGACACCACAGCAACTACATGGGCGGCTTGCAGGTGGTCGTCGCGCGCTACCCGCAGGAGCGGCCCATCATGGTGCAGGTTTACTCGAAGACTGACGCGGCGGAAGACATCCTGGCCTATGTCACCGCCGAGTCCGGCCTGGCCGACTCGTTTCGGGACCGGGATCTAATCGACGGCGTCTACCCGCAATCGGAGCTGTTCCCAGACGGACGCTTCCAGGCCTACCTGAGAGCCGACAGTCACCAGAGCTGCGCCTGGGTTGATCGCAGCCGCCGCAAGCCGCCCGATCTGTGCATCCTCGACGAGACGATGATCGACAGCCTGCCGCTCATTGTCTACGAGTACAAGGACGGCACGGCCGAATCGATCGAGAAGAGCGGCGCGAGTTTCCCCTCCAGCACGGCGCCGGGTGAGACCATCGGCTACGCCCTCGAGAACCTGATGGAGCGCTTATGGCCGCGGCGCCTGGATGTCGAGCCGCTTGGGGACGTGTTCTCGGAATCCTTCGAGTTCGAGAGCGTCCATGGCCGTCCGGGGAAAGGCCTCGCTGCCGGCAGCCGCCTGCTGAGCACCGAGGGCGACTTCGCGGCCTATGGCCGCCCGCCCTGGGCTTGGGAGTGGAGAGCTCTCGTAGGCAAATATATCGAACTCAAGCGCGGCACTTTTTTCCTCGATCCCGCCTATTTCCTGATGCGACGAGGGGGGGCTCTCCCCGACTGGGATGAGACTCAACAGACCGGGATCTCGCTCGACTACTGCTACCATCCCTACTTGGCGGTCGACTTCCTCGAGATTCGCCCCTCCTGCGCCGTGGATTAGCAAGCCTCGATGAGGGGGGCTCTCCCGTAAAGCCGCTCAGCGCTCGAATTGGCCTGGTGGCCACTCTTCGTCGTAGGGGTGGACGTGGACCCGCTTCAGGTCGGGGAGCGCTTCCAACCCGGGGGCCACCTCGGAGGCCGTGCCAAGGACTGCGATGACCAGTCTTGTCGGGTCGAGGTGCGCCCGGATGGCGCGCTCGACGCGCTCGCGCCCGCAGGCGCGCACCTCGGCCACATAGTGATCGAGCCAGTCGGGCGACCAGCCGAGCTGCATCCCGTAGAGCGCTTGGTCTAGCCGCTTGGGAGCCGTGTCGACCTTGAATGGGAAGTAGTTGACCAGGCTCTTTTGGGCAAAGCGGATCTCATCGTCGGAGACTCCGCGCGCCACCAGATCCTCGAGCATCTCGAGCCCAAGCTGAACCGACTCGGCGGTGTGTGAGTTCTCCGGCGCGAACCGCATCCAGAACGATCCGGTTCGCATAGTCGGCGTGAACGCGCTGCCGGCGCCGTATGACCAACCTCGTTTCTCGCGTACCTCGTTGCTGAGCCGCGAGGTGAAAGTGCCGCCAAAGATAGTGTTGGCCACCATCAGCGGATAGTAGTCGGGGTGGCTCGAGGTGATGGCCGGCGCGCAAACCACCACCTGGGTTTGGCTGCGCTCCGGCTTGTCGATCATGAGCAAGGTGCGTCCATCCAGTGGTCGCACGGCCGGAAAGTCGACCTCCTCCGGGTTACCGTTCGGGAGCGCCGTGAAAGCCGTCTCCAACGTTTCATCGAGGTCGGAGGGCGTCAGATCCCCTGCACAGGCGACGAGCAGCCCGCGGCGGCAGACGTGGCGCTCGAGGAATGTGATCACATCGTCGCGTGTGATCCGCTCGAGGCTCTCTGCTGTCCCTTTGATCGGGTTGCCGTATGGGTGGCCGTCATAGAGCAGCCGGTGCGCGAAATGATGGGCCAAAATGTCGTCGTGATTGCGTAACAGTTGCAACTCGTCCTGAGTTTGCCGCCGCAGCTTGGCGAGCTCCTCGGGCGGACAGGTGAAGCTCACCAACGACTCGGCGGCCAACGCCACGAGCTTTGGCAGGTGGCGCACCAGCACGTCGCTACTGGCGGTGCTGTAATCCTTGCCGACCGTGATGTGGAGCGATGATCCCAGGATATCGATTGCCTCGACGAACGCGTCCCGATTGCGGTGCGCGGTGCCGCGCAACAGCATGTTGCCGGCCAGATAGGCGAGGCCGTGGGGCGCCGGAGGATCGTCGAGGGAGCCCATGCGGAGCACCATGTTGAAGGTCACGTAAGGATGGTCGTGACTCTCCACCAAAAGCGTCTTGATCCCGTCCTGGCGACTCAAGAGGCCCTCCTGACCAACCGGGGCCTTCTCGCGCCGGCACCGAAATTAGTTCCATTGTCCTCGGGCTTTGGCGCGGCGGCGCAGCCGGCCCCCAACTTCGCCGTTGGAAGCGCGGTGATGACAATTCGCTTTTCAGGCCGCAAATAGCGGGCCGCGACGTGCCTCACCTCCTCGGCGGTGACGCGCTGGTATGCCCCGACAACTTCGAACGCCCGCTTGTAGTCGCCGGCGGTGGACTCGAAGGTGCCCAGCACACGTGCGCGCGATCCCACTGTCAGGGTCGCGCGCACGAAATCGATCTCGAGCTTGTGGCGCGCTTTCTCGAGTTCCTTTTCCTCAGGTCCATTTCGGATGATCATGGCGATTTCGGTCTCGATGCGCGTGAGGGCCTCGTCCGGCGCGATCCCCGGCTTGAGCGTCACATAGATCGAGATCATTCCCGGCAGCGCGAACGTGTCCACCCAACCGCCGACCCCGCTGGCCACCTCGTCGTCCGAGACGAGCAGTTTGTGCAAGCGCGCGCTCTCGCTGTTGAGCAGGATATCCATCAACACTTCGAGCGCCGGCAAATCGGGATCTCCGAGCGCCACCCCCCTGAAGCCGAGCGCCACCTTGGGCGACGAGATTTGCAGGTGGAGAGTTTCATGCCACTCTTCGTGCCGGGGGGGCGGCGGTGTCGAAACCGGCGCCTCACGAGCCGCAAGTCGCCCATACCGCGCGACCACCGCGGCGAGCGCTCGCTCGCGCGAGACATCGCCGACTATCACCAGGGTCGCGTTGTTGGGTGCGTAGTGGGTGCGATAAAAGTCGATACAGTCCTCGAGTGTGATGGCCTGAATGTCCTCCATCCACCCGATTGTCGGCCACCCGTAGGGGTGGTTGGGGAAAGCGCGCGCGTAGTATCGCTCGAACAATATCCCCTCGGGATCGTTGTCGACCCGTGACTTGCGCTCGTTCATGACCACGGAACGCTCACTGTCGAGCTGGCGCTGTTCGAGGCGCAGATTGGTCATGCGGTCGCTCTCGAGCTCGGTCACCAACTCGAAGGCCTCGCGCGGCAGGCTCTCGCGATAGTAGGTCCAGTCGAGCCAGGTCGCGGCGTTGTTCGAGACCCCGGCCTCCTCGAGGACGCGATCAAACTCCCCCTCGGGGTGCGAGTATGTTCCCTTGAACAGCAGGTGCTCGAAGAGATGCGCCATCCCGGTGCGCCCGGGGCGCTCATGACAAGATCCGACTCGAAACCAGGTCTGGTAGGCCACCACCGGCGCCGCGTGGTCCACGGAGAGCAGGATCTTCAGCCCGTTTGAGAGGCGGTATTTCTCGATGGTGGTGGTTGAGCCGAACGGCCGGTGCTCCAAGAAGGTCAGCGCCTCGGCCGAACCGGCCCGCGCGCTGATTTCGCCGGCCAGGCGTGCGAGAGCTTCGGCGTCGGGGGCCGGCGCGGTGGCCGCCGGTGCCGGCCGGCTGTGGTGAAGAAGGATCATTGAAGCTCTCTCTCCTCGTAACCACATCCCGGCGCGCCCGGTCGTGTGGCAGACTCGCAGCGCTCGATCTTCTCGTCGAGCCGTTGACTCAAGTGCGTGATCTCCGCCAAATTGAGTTCGCGGGCAAAAAGAAACGGCAGCTCGATGACGGGCAGGCCGACGCGCTCTCGCATGCGTTGGACCATCGGTTCCTGGTGCCGGTGGCGTCGCTCCGACTCGGAGATGGCGGAGAGCAGCCCCGCCAAAACGGGATCGTGGCGTGCCACAGATCTGCGCAGATGGTCGAGCAACGCCTCGTCGCCGGACGCCAGGCCGGGCGGCCAGATCATGTTCAGGAGCGCTAATCCCTTGTGTATTTTGAGTACATTGGTGACCTTGGCTGATAGCTCAGTTGCTTCCTGGACCGCCATCTCCTCCGGCACCGCGGCAATGTTGAACGCGGTCCGTGTCTCATCTTGCAGGAGCTGCTGAATGCGGCGCGCGTCGTCGGCCAGCGGCCCCGCGCTCACCGCCTCGAGGATCACCGCCGGGAGCCTGAACATCGAGACGCAATGGCCGGTGGCCGGGCCATCGACTATCAGTGTGTCCCAGCGAGGACGCTGACCCCGGCGCACGGTTTCGCCCTCCATGGCGTGCAGCTTGCCCAGGAGTAGAAGCTCTTTGAGCCCCGGCAACATGCCGGTCAGTCCACGCATGGTCTCGTTCTCGAACACGAAGCGATAGATCCGCTTGAAGCGCAACTTCAACACGCCGTACTCGCGCATCGACTCTTCCGGCGTGATCCTGATGGCCTCGATTCCCTCGTGGACGGGGATGGGCGCATAGCCCCCCGAGTCTACTCCGAACATGGCGGGGATCCGTGGCCGCACGTTGAGTTCGGCCACCACCACACGCTGCCCGCGTGCCGCGGCAGCCAGCGCCAGCGCGGCGCACAGGGTACTCTTACCCGTCCCCCCCTTGCCGCTGACGATTAAAAACCGCTTGTCGAACAGGCGAGTCATGGCCCCTCGTGATCGGCCACCCGTGGATGGCCCCGCGCGCGCCAATCGAGTGATACACTAATGTAGCGCGAAGCAAAAGGCCCTCAAGCCCCCACCATAATCGTCGGCTCATCCTGGGAAACGCGGACGGATTCACGCACATCTGCGGCGTAGCGACGCGCGAATGCCGTTGCAGGTGGGGAATTAGGGACTTAGCTAAATGCTTGACAAGCAAACCCATGTGCCGTTGTTTTGAAACCGTTCATGGGGCACCCCTTTGTGGACTCCAGCCAAGCCACTGGAATCACGGTTCCTGAATTGATGGCTGATGGCCGCCCGCGGGATCCCCTGGTTTTCTGGATTGGAACTACTTTGCATCAAGCCGCCGATGCGACACCCCTTGTCGTCGAGACCACGGCGCCTGTGTTGGCCGTGTTCGCGCCGCTTCTCCTCGGTGTCATCATCTCCCGCCTCGGGCCCCGGCGCGAGAAGCAGCGTGACGCGGTGGCCATCCTTGCCTGCGGCATCTCGCTCCTGGCCGTCGCGGCGATGTTGCCCGTCACCCTCGCCGGCGGGGTCGTCGAGTTCAGTCTCTCGTTCGGGGCCGTCAACA
>PWKZ01000265.1 GCA_003559575.1 Bradymonadales bacterium
GACCTCACCGTGGAGGTTGAGGCCAAGGCCAAGGAGCTGGCGGTGCGCAAGCTGAGAGAAGCGCTCGCGCGGCGGGATCCCGGATCCTGAGGTGAAAGCCGAGAGGTACCCCCCACCGCTTGCGCCTCCGAGCCCTTGACCGCATGCGACACAGTCTGTCGCAGGGCGCCATTATCCTCCTCGCAAATTGGCTGAAGGAGGCTTTTGATGGGCACGACGAGAAAGAAACGAACCTCAACACCCAAGGACAGCGCCGCCGCGCTCACTCCCTATCCCGACGATCTCGCCTACCTGCAGGACGAGTTCATGTGGATAGAGGCGCGCGCGCAGCGCGTCGGCGCCAAGCTGATGCTCGCCCGGGGGGAAGACGGCCTCACGACCTCACCCCGGCGGGTAACCCTCGAAGATCTCGACATCTCGCCGAGCCGACTCAAGCAGCGGGAGAGGCGCGCCGCGGCGCAAGAGGACGAGCTACGACGGCGGATCGACGAGCGCCTGAAACTGCACCGCGAGAGCGGGCGCGCGCTCGCCGCCGACCGGATCTGCGCGCGCGCCGGGCTCGACGAGTTCGAGCGGACGGTGCTGCTTCTGGCCGCCGCCCCCTGCATCTCCCGCAAGTTCGACGGGCACTACGGCGAGCTCGACAGGATGGAGATGGCCAGCACGCTGACGGTCGAGGTGGCGTTCAGCTTCGCCGAGATGTCCTTCTCCGAGCGGGTCGAGCGGCGCACGACGTTCAGCCCGCGGGGGCCCCTCGTGGCCGCCGACCTGGTCAAGATCGACATGGGCGGGCGCTTCTCGGGCCCCAAGGACCTCCTCGACTCCGAGATCGAGATAACCGGCAGGACGCTCAAGTATCTGCTCGGCGATCCCAGCCTCGACGATGATTTTCAGGAGTTCTCCTCGGTGGAGCGCCCGCGGGTCAAGCTGGAGCAGGTGGTGCTGTCGGAGGATGACAAGCGGCGCATCCTGTCGGTCGTCGAGCGCCACGACAAGTACCTCGAGTGTCGCAAAGAGTGGGGGTTCGACGACATCATCAGCTACGGTCGCGGGGCCTTGATGCTGTTTTACGGCAAACCGGGCACCGGGAAGACGATGACGGCGCACGCCATCGCCCACCACATCGGCCAGCGGGTGCTGAACGTGGACATCCCGACCCTCGCCGAACACTGCGACGCGCTGCGGTTCCTGCCGGGACTGTTTCGCGAGGCGCGGTTGCAAAACGCTCTGCTGTTCTTCGACGAGTGCGAGATGCTGTTCAGCTCGCGCCGCAACGGCAACGCGCTGATGACCCCGCTCTTGACCGAACTCGAGCGGTTTGAAGGGGTCGCCGTCATGGCCACCAACCCCCCCGAGGTGCTGGACGAGGCGCTCGACCGCCGCATCCTGGTCAAGGTGCGGTTCAGGCCGCCGGACCGTCAGGCCCGCCGCGAGATCTGGCAAAAACACCTGCCGCCCACCGCGCCGCTGGGGGACGATGTGGACCTGGACACCCTCGCGGATCGCTACGACATGACCGGGGGGTATATCAAGAACGCGGTCTTGATGGCGGTGGCCGACGCGGTCCACGCCAACGGCGAGCGCCCGGAGATCACGATGGCGTCGCTCGACCGCGCCGCCCACGCCCAGCTCGAGAGGGTCGACGACACGGAAAACGAGCTCGTCTCGTCCCGCGTGCGGCTGAGCGATGTCGTGCTGCCGACGGCGCTCAAGAGCCTCGTCGAGGAGCTGATCGCCGCGGCCCGCAGCCGGCGCACGGTGCTCGAACGCTGGGGGGTCGGCGCCCACCTGACCTACGGCAAGGGAGTCTCGGCGCTGCTCTACGGCGCCCCGGGGACCGGCAAAACCCTGACCGCCGAGGCGGTGGCGGGCGAACTCAACCGCCCGCTCCTGGTCGCGTCGATCCCGGCCATCGTCTCCATGTGGGTCGGGCAGACCGAACAAAACCTCGCCAAGACCTTCGCCACCGCCCGCTCGCGCGGCGCGGTGCTGTTTCTCGACGAGGCCGACTCGCTGCTGATGGAGCGCGGCGAGGGCCGCGCCTCGCGCCACGACGACTCGGCGGTCAACACTCTGCTGAAGCTCATCGAGCGGCACGACGGGGTAGTGTTGCTGGCGACCAACCTGCCCGACCGGCTCGACCGCGCGCTCGAGCGCCGCTTGACCTACAAGCTGCGCTTCCCCTTCCCCGGCGCGATGGAGCGCGCCCGGATCTGGGAGCGGCTGGTCCCGGCCGGCGCCCCGTCGGACGGAACCATCGACACGGTCGCGCTTGGCAAAGAGTTCACGCTGTCGGGCGGCCATATCAAGAACGCGGTGTTCAAGGCCGCCTTCCGCGCCGCGAGCGCCGGCGAGCCGCTCAGCCAAAAGCGCCTCATGGCCGCCGCCCGCGAGGAGCAGAGCGCCAAGGACGAGAGAAACGGCGCGCGCCCGTTGGGCTTCACCAACGTGGTGAGCGAGCAACACTGAGTTTCACCGAGGAGAGGACCAATGGACGAAGAGCACGAGCGGACACAAAAGAGGCTCACCAAGGCAGAGCGCCGGGAGCGCCGCCGCAACAGAAGAGAGCGCCTGGCACAGGAGAAGCAGGCGCGCCGGGACGCGCTCAGCGCCCGAAAGGCCGCGCGCGGGCGGAGGAGAGTTGTCGAGGCGCGCTTAGGGCGGAGGGGCGGCCCGATCATCCGCTTCGACTTCACGAGCTCCGTGGTGGTCCCGTTCGATCCCGCCGCCAAGGATCCCACGGCGGGGATCTCCGCCAGAGTCGCGCTCCACAAGATGCTGGAGGAGAAGGCCAAAAGCTCACCATCCAACTAATCCCTAATGCCGGCCACCTCCTCCATAATCGTCGGCCCATCCAGGGATTCGCGGACGGGTTCACGCACATCTGCGGCGTCACCTGCAGAAGAATTAGTGCTCGACGTAAGCGCTGCGTTGGACTGCGCCTGAGAGCGGCTTGTTTCCTTGCAGCTCACCCCGTTTCGACGCGCTCGGTGCTCGGTTTGATGGGGAATTAGGGGTCCGGTGATGTAGTATAGTCAACCGCGCTCCATCTCGGGCGGAGGCCCAGGCGTAAACCAGGTCAGGAGGGGAAACATGATGCGAGGCACGCTATTTCTAACTCTCGCGCTACAGCTACTCGCCTGTACGAGCGCGCCGACGGTTCCCTTGGAGCCACCGCCGCTCATGGAGGACACGACGCCGCATCACGCCGACACGGACCGCGACACCACACTCGATGCCGCCGAGGAGCCCTCGCCCCGACCGGGCGGGACCCTCACTCCTCGCCTCACATGCGCGCCGGCGGGCGATCCGTGCGCCGAATTGTCGCCGATAGAAGAGATCTTTGCCTCGTATCGCAAAGACGCTTACGTCTCACCCGAGATCTATGACGAATACACCCAGCCACCGCTCGACGGAGGCCGGTTCCACATCGCCGGCGTCGCTACGACAGGTGGTCCGGTGACTGACGTCTTGATCGACGGCATGAGCATCACCGAGCTTGTGATGCCGCCCACCCCACGCCTCGAGTGGTATCACGTCTGGCCCGATCCCGTGATCATCGGAGAACCCGTATGGGTGGCGTTCCACTCTCGGGATCCGGCCTGGGACTCCAGCACCGAGGGTAGTGTCACTGTCTTGACCGAGACGGGCGTGGCCCTCGAGGGGAACTTCCCCGTCGCCATTACCCCCGCTCCGCTAACCTATGTCACCGTCACTGATGACTTGAGTTCCTTCTTGATCCATGTCCAAAACCGCGACCAGCGCCCCCACACCGTGGCCAGGTTGCTCATCAATGGGCGGGATGTTCTGGCCGCCGATATGGCCTGCGTGCCGGAACGAACCGTCGCACCCGGCCGCACGGCGCTGTGGAAATTGGAGCTATGTGATCCCGCTGAACCCGGTGAGCCCTGGACGGTGGTGGTCGACTGGGAAGAAGCGCCCGCCGCGGTGGGTGTGGGCCGAGTGCTGCGACCCCACTTCCCAATCGAAGCCTGGCCGTCCAGTGCCGACTGTGTCGCCCCGGGTGCCAATAATGACGCCTATCGCGCTCACTTGGACGCGGGCTTTGACACTCTCTACCTCTACTGGGGAGGACGCAGCGGGTGTGCTTACGAGACTCCCGAGCTCGTCAACGAGATCTTGCCACAAGCGACCGACGAGATGTTCGTGCTCATTGGTGACGACTTTTTGAATCGAGCCTCGCCGCCGCAAGACGCCATCACCGACACGTCGCGAGTGGCGGGGTTCTTGACCGGCGACGAGTCGGATGGGCAAATCTACGATGAGGACGGCGCCCCACGGCCGGAGAACAAGGCGGCAATGGCGCGGCGGCTCTGGGCGGCTTACCCTGAAGTGAGCGTCTACAACGGCGCCATGACCAGCGGTCATGTAGGTACTTTCGCCGGGAAGGTCGATGTTCAGGGGATTGACGTCTACATCGCCGCCTGCGCCCCCTACATCGTCTTTCCCGACCCTCCACGACCACTCACGGCGCCCCACGATTTCCTCCTCAACACACGGGAGAACCACATGCCCCTGACTACCTGGTTCTACGCCCAGGGGCTCCACACCGGCTGGAACGTCCCGGGGGCAGACGGGACGCTCCATTTCCAGCCCAATCCGCATGAGATTCTGTTGCAGGCGATGATGGTGCTGACCTCCGGCGGCAAAGGGCTCATGTGGTTCCAGACCATCCAGAGCGAGGCGCGGCACGCGCCTGAAAGGTGGGATGCCATCGCTCGCTCCAACTGGATTATCAGGAGCGTCAGGCGGCTCGCGAGGGAAGGAGACATCACCGGCGCGGCGCAAGCGACCCAGTCGGGGAAGGATGGAGCACCGGCCGACGTTTTGGTGGAGGCGATCCACTCCCCGGACGGCCTGTTGATTGCCCTCATCAACACCTCGGTGGTGGAGGCGGTGGACGACATCGCCTGCATTACGGCGATGCTAAATAATCTTGTCCCCCACTGGGTGCTCGACTCCCAGATCGTCGATATCGAGTTCCCGGTCCCCGACAATATCGGCTTGCATGAGATCTTCGAGGTGACCACGGCGCTCGAGACTGTCGAGACGCACTATTATCTCGACGTACAAGAACGCACTGTCGTGATCCCATCGGTCTCTCTGACCAATGAGTTGCCGATCCGGCTGTTCGTGGTAGCAGCTTCCGAGAAACTCCGGCCGGAGATTGATGCCGTGCTGGATCAGGCCGAGGAACCGTTTTTGCCGGCCGCGAAGCAAGATGACTGACACTCGACACTCACCGACCTCGAGCATGACGAGCGTGCAGTCGGGATCACTTGTGAGATAGCCGGCACCAGATCGGCGCAGTTGACGACTCCCCCCACGCGCGAAGGAGCGGCGATTGACCACGGCCCGCCGGCATTCGCACCCTGATTGCAAGAGGGCTAGTTGCCGCGCAATCCCCCACCCGCACCGGCGTCCGGCTGCCGATTCAGGCACCTCTGCCACGTCAGTTGCGGTGGAGCATTGAGCCGGCTGCTCGAATCCGACAGCTTGGGATTTGATGTGGCTCGAATTGACATCTCGCGGGACAGGGGCTACTTAGCCCGACGAGGGCTCTTGCCGCCGGCGCGGCACTCCCCCGGCTCCGATTTCGCACCAACCCGAGGGGCCGTAGAGAAACGTGC
>PWKZ01000149.1 GCA_003559575.1 Bradymonadales bacterium
CAAGCCAAATCGAGCGGAGGCCAACGCAGCGCCTACGTCGAGCATCGATTTGGTGAAGGTGACGCCGCAAAATCACCCGAATCGCTTCCCGAATCCCGGAAAAGGGTGGAGGATTGAGGGGTCACCGGGGCCTTGACATCGGCGAATCGCAGGCAGTAGCCTTCTTGCAGTGTTGCGGTTTAGGTTTGCGCAAACACAAGCGCAAGCCAGGGGAAGTCGGTGCAAAGCCGACGCGGTCCCGCCGCCGTAAACGGGGACGAACCCGGCGACAATCCACTGGAGCCACGGCTCTGGGAAGGTGCCGGTAGTAGGACGATCCGTGAGCCGGAAGACCCGCCGCAACCCGACCCAAACGTCGACTCCTCTCGCGGAAGAGGACCGGAGCCGGACATACTAACGAATTAGACTCAAATCGACGCAAGTGTAACGCGCCCTCCGGCGTCTTCGCCGTACGAGTTTTTTCGTTCCGTTCGACCGAACACCGGTTGCCCTCCCCCATCCGCCTGTCAGAGCCGACGCGGGTCGATGCGCCGGACGATCACAGGGGTCGTCCGCACCGCGGGCCATCGGTGGACTCAGGAGGTTTGAGGAATGCGTACGCGCGACTTTTTTGTCTCTTTGGTGACGACACTCGCCCTCGCCCTCATGGCAAGCGCTTGTGATATCGACGACGAGAGCGGTGGACGGGATGACCTCGCCGGGGACACCGTGGGCGGTGACGGCGACGAGGATATTTCGACCGACACGAGACTCTGCGCCGGGGTGGACTGCTTCGCCAACGCCGCCTGCGATCCCGCCACGGGCCATTGCGTCTGCGACGAGGGCTTCGAGGACTGGACGGACGGCGTCGGGTGCGCCGCTATCCCGGGTGATCCCTGCGCCGGGGTGGAATGCTTCGCCAACGCCGCCTGCGATCCTGCCACGGGCCATTGCGTCTGCGACGAGGGCTTCGAGGACTGGACGGACGGCGTCGGGTGCGCCGAGGAGACCTTGACCATCACAGGCAGCTACGCCGACGGCTGGGGCGGGCACCACGAGGTGACGACGCAAGTATGGCGCCAGAGCGGATTCGGCGCGGCGAGCCACTTCTTCATCAGCCGATTCTCCAACGCGGAGCGCCACGTCATCGCGCAAAACGGGCCGGACAACGAGTGGTCCCCGGGCCTGTGGAGCCGCTTTGACTGGACATGGTTCGACGACGGCGCAGGGCCGTCTCTCTTCTACTGCCAGACCGTCTTTGATGCCGCCACCGAGGACGAGGCGCTAGAGGCGGCCCCAGCCGATCCCGCCGATCCTACCACCGGCGGCTGCGGGGGCTTCGCGTGGACCGCGCTGAGCGCCGCCGCGCCCGAGCTGATGCTCTCAGGCAGCTACGCCGACGGCTGGGGCGGGCACCACGAGGTGACAGGCGCGTTGTGGACCCAGGGCGGCTTCGGCAATCCGAGCTTTTTCCACGTCACCCGGTTCTCCAATGCCGAAAATTACGTGATCGCCCAAAACAACGTCCACAACTCCTGGAACAGCGGCCTCTTTAGTCGCTTCGACTGGACATGGTTCGACGACGGCACAGGCCCCCGCCTCTACTACTGTCAGACGGGCTACGACGCCGCGAATGAAGAGGACGCGCTCACGCTAGCTCCCGCTGATCCCACGGACCCGACGGCCGGAGGGTGCGGCATTGGGGCCTGGTCGGCGCTTGAACCGCACGACAGCGTCCTCATCCTCATTGGAGATTGGCTCGACGACTTCGGGATAAACCACATAATCGATGAGGAGACATGGGTGCAATCCATCGACGGATCCCCCGGGTCCACATACACCTTTGAGCTGAGCCGGTTTTCGCTCGCGGAGCAGTGGCTGACGGCCCAGGAGGTGAGCGACGATTCAAAGGACGGGGGCGCGTGGAGCCGATTCGACTGGACCTGGTTCGATGAGGGGGACGGGCTCGAGCTTTGGTACTGCCGGAGCGTCCATGACGCGGCGACGGAGGAAGACGCCCTGGCCGCCCCGCGCGCCGACGAGGAGAACCCGTCGAATGGGGGTTGTGGTGCCTCCCCCTGGACCAAGCTGACCCCCAATGCGGAGCTGTAACATGGCGCGCCTGCGACGCTTGACTGTCGCCGCGTGGGCGATCTTCTTGACCGCGATGGCTCTGGGGGGCTGCGACATTTCGGCCGCCCCCCCGCGGGGGGCGGCCCACGGCTCGGACACCGTCGGCGCCCACGACGCGGTGGATTGCGGCGCGCTTGTCTGTCCCGCCCACGCGAGCTGCGATCCCTTGACTAAGACCTGCGTCTGCGACGCCGGGTACGAGCTTTTGGGCGGGCGCTGCGTACAGGCGGCCCCCACCGACGTCGTGGGTGGCCTTGATCCCGGGGCTGATGGAGGGGGCCCGGATAGCGGCGCGGTGGACGCCGACGCGCGACCGGCGGATGCCGGTTTTGGCCCCGACAGCGACCGTGACCACGTCCCGCGCGAGCAGGACGCGGGCGGTGAGGATGAAGACCGCGACACGGTCGGCCTCCCCCCGTGCCCGGTGCCCCAGGCGCCGGTCCTCCCCATCGTCCACCTGGGCATCCATCTCCCGTTTACGCTCGACGCGCCCTCCGTGATCGAGGTCGGTACCGCGGCGGATCCCGACGCCCTGCTCCCCGACACCTGGGCGCCCACGGACACGATCGTCCTGGACACCCTCGGGACTTTCCGGGTCTTCGCGCGCGCTGTTTCGAATGGGTGTCGCGAGACACTCTTTTCGGCCGTCTACGAGGTCCGCGAGGCGTACCCGCCGGCCGCCGGCCTCCCCGGCTCTACGGCCGTGGCGATGGACGCCGAGTCGATCGCGGGCTTTGCCACGGGGGTCGCCGAGGTGAATTACGGCGCCGAGGTCGACCCCGAGTGGCGGACCCCTGAGAAGGCGCTCGGCCCTCCCGCGGGGACGTCCACGGACATCGTCTGCCTCGGCCGTGGCGGCGACATCACGCTCACCTTCGATCCGCCCATTGCGGACGGTCCGGGCGATGACTTTGCGGTCTTCGAGAACAGCTTCTCCGACACGTTCTTGGAGCTCGCCTTCGTCGAGGTGAGTTCGGACGGGATCCACTTCATCCGCTTCGACAGCGTCTCGCTCACCGCCGAACCCGTGGGTCCATATGGCTCCCTCGATCCGACGAAGACAGGGGGCCTCGCCGGAACTTACAGGCAGGGATTCGGCACACCGTTCGACCTCGCGAGCCTCCGAAACCGCCCGGAAGTCCACTCCGGCGTCGTGGACCTCGCCGCCGTCACCCATGTGCGGATAGTCGATATCGTCGGCGACGGAAACACTCTCGACAGCTACGGTCGACCCATCTGGGATCCCTACCCGACCACCGGGGCCGCCGGGTTCGACCTCGACGCCATCGCGGTGCTTGACCGATGACCCTCGTGCCTTCACCCGTACGCCGCATCGGCTGCGTGCTGCTCTGTTGGCTCGCGCTGTCGGCGCCGGCGTATGCCGCCGACGAGGAGCCGGACCCGACCCCATCAAAGCCTGACGACGATGGGGTCTACTTCGTTCCCCCGCTCTTCGTGCGGACCACCCGCGGATCGCGCGAACTCAGGGAGGATCGGGCGGCCGCCGGCGCGGTGGTGTTGCCCGAAGACTTCGGTGACGCGGGCGACACCATGGCCGAGGTGCTCGATCGCGCAGCCGGCGTGCGCGTCACGCGCCTCGGGGGACCGGCGGCGTTCTCGACCCTGTCCATTCGGGGCTCCACCGCGGACCAGGTGATGGTCGTGCTCGACGGAGTCCCGCTGAACACGGCGGGAGGGGGCCCGTTCGACCTCTCGCGCCTGCCGCTCGGTCAGCTCGGCCGCATCGAGATCTACCGCGGCGCATCGCCCTTGACCCTCGGCTCCAGCGCCATCGGTGGGGTCCTCTCCATCAACACGCGCGCCACGCGGGAGCGCGAACTCTCGGTTTCGGCGGGCGGAGGCTCGTTCGGCGCCCGGGAAGCGCGTGTGTACTACGCGGAGCCCTTCGCCACCTGGGAGTTCGGGATCGGGCTGGACTACACCGGTTGGGAGGGTGACTTCCCATACCTGAACGACCAGGGGACCCGCTTCTTCCCGGACGACGATCACGTTGAGAGACGCCGGAACAACGACTTCAACCAGATCAACATGCTCGGGACGGCCCGCGCGCGAATTGGGGAGCACTGGACCCTGTCGTTCACCGAGTGGCTCTTCTGGCGCCGGCAAGGGGTCCCCGGCCTGGGACAGTTCCAGACGAGGGAGGCATCTTACGAGACCCTCGACAGCCTGACCGCCCTCCTTGCCGACGGCAGGGACCTCGCGGGACAGGTGGATTGGCGCATTCAGGGGGCGTTTCACTACACCCGGTCGAGCTTTCTCGATCCGCTGAGCGAGATCGGCCTCGCCAACGGCGACGGGGGTGACCGGACTTTGGCGCCGTCGCTCTCTTCCTCCGCCGTCTGGCGCCCCCTCCCCTGGTGGGATCTCACGAGCGCGTTGAGCTATCGCTACGAGCATCTGACCCCCTCAGCGCAGAGACCGGCGGCGGCCGAGTCGGACCGCCACACGCTCACCGCCGGGTTGGAGAGCGGCTTTTACATCGACGCGTTGAACCTGCTCATCCTGCCGTCGGGGCGGCTTCAGTGGTTCGCAAGCCGCCTCACGACCCCTCCTCTCGAGGCGGACGCCGCGGGCCCGATCGCGGACGCGAGTGAGTCCCAGTGGTCCTGGCGCGCGGCGCTCGTCTTCACGGGGATCAAAGACACGAAAGTGACCGTCTCCGGCGGTCGGGCGGTGCGGTTGCCCTCACTGTTCGAGCTGTTCGGCAACTCCGGGCGGGTGCTCGGCAACCCAGCGCTCCGCGCCGAGGCGGCCTACAACGTGGACTGCGGCATCATCTACGACAGCAGCATGTTGCCCGATCCGTACCGGCTCAGACTCGAGCTCTTCGGTTTCTACTCGGATGTGACTGACTTGATTCAATTCGTCCAGAACGCCCAGGGGACCGCGCGCTCCGAGAACCTGGACCACGCCCGGATGGTGGGCATCGAAGCGGGGCTCAGGGCCGATCTCTTTGGGCACCTGCGGCTTCAGGGCAACTACACCTGGCTCAGGACACGCAACGCAGGCGAAATCGCCGCGCGCAAGTCGCGGCGCCTGCCGCTCAGGCCCGCCGGCCAGTGGTACGCCCGCGCCGAGGGATACCTGTCCGAGATCCCGTGGATCGCGGATTTGGCCGCCTTTCTGGAAGCGGAGTGGGTCGCAGGCAACTTCCTCGACAACGCCAATCTGGTGGCGGTGGGATCGCGCTTCTTCCTCAACACCGGGCTGAGCGTCAAACTCGACTTTCTCGAGACGCGCGTGAGTTTTACCGCGCGCAACCTCACGAATGAGCGCACGGCGGATCTGGTGGGTTACCCGCTCCCGGGCCGAAGCTATCACGTGCGGTGGACGATGAGAGTACTGTGATTAAAAAGACCCAGGGAAGACTTGTGACGTTGGCCGTTTGCCTGGCTTGGTTCGCGGGTGCCTGTGTGGATGACACGCTCGGTGGGAGCCAGGGAGTGCGCACGGATGGACCGCCGCCGCCGCGCCTCGACCGG
>PWKZ01000219.1 GCA_003559575.1 Bradymonadales bacterium
CGCTCGTTCCTAGAGAACGAACCGACGATTATGGCGTCACCTCGTCGGCCCATCCTGGGATTCGCTCGCGGATTCACGCACATCTGCGGCGTCACCTGCACCGAATTAGTGCTCGACGTAGCGCTGCTACGACTGCGCCTACTTCGGCTTGTTTCCTTGCACATGCACGCGCCTCCACGCGCTCGTTCCTAGAGAACGAACCGACGATTATGGCGTCACCTCGTCGGCCCATCCTGGGATTCGCTCGCGGATTCACGCACATCTGCGCCATTACTTGCACGCTCGTTCCTAGAGAACGAAGCGACGATTATGGCCTGCCATCGTCCCGCACCCCGTCAAGCTCAATCCACGGGAGCAGCAGGCGCTTGACCCGGTGCATCGAGCGCTCGCGCTCCGGTGGCCGACGGCGTTCGGGCACGGCCAAGCGAGAGGCGTCCGCGCTCAAAGCACCGAGCGCGCCACGAGCCTCGATGTCAATGGTCGTCGCCTCGGCCCGCGCGGCGCGATCCCGCGCGCGCAAGCGCGCCGTGAGCTGGACGCCAAGCACCGCTCGCGAAGAGTGATCGAACCGCACCCATCCGTCCACCGCTG
This sequence comes from Bradymonadales bacterium, assembly GCA_003559575.1. GTDB lineage: Bacteria > Myxococcota_A > UBA9042 > PWKZ01 > PWKZ01 > PWKZ01. The sequence goes on from PWKZ01000219.1 coordinate 592, forward strand.
CAAGCTCATAACTCCCGGCGAGCCAATGGGGCCAGCCCGCCACGGTCTCGCGGAGCTTGGCCGGAGCCATGTCGGTCTCGAACTCTTTGACGCTCGCGCGTTTCTTAACCCGATAGCGCTCATCGTCCTCCCGCTCGAAGTCGAGATGCGGCGCAAGGGCCGCCAGCAGACCGGAGATCGACGCGAGCGGCGCATCGCGCCATCGCTCATGCTCGCGCGAATAGGAGCGACGGACGAAAAAGTCGGCGTCGTCAGTGCGAGTATAGAGAAGGCGGTCGAGCCAGAGCGCCTCGCTCGAATGACGTCGCTCGCGGCCACTCGGGCGGGTGGAGAGGTGGGTCATACGGCCGCGGAAGGCGCCGTCCCTCTGAAGATCGAGCCGGGCCTCGATCTCGAGCCGGGCCTCGCGTCCGTCGCCGCCACGGGCGTCGTAGTTGACAGCCGCGCTCCAGGAGACACCGTCCTCCTCCCGGGCCTTGCGCTCGATCCCGGGAAAAAAATCAGCCCCGCGGAGCAGACGCGCGATGGCCTTCTCGGCAGTCTCGCGCGGCTCGCGCGCCATCGGCTCCTCGCCGGCAAAGCTCTCGAGCAGCGCCTGGTAGATCTCGCGGCCCTGGTCATCGCAAGCGAGCGGCGGGAGCGCGACCAGGGCGAGCGCAAACAGCGCGAGGATCACCGAGTCACGCCGCGAGAGATTGCGCTCAACCATTGTCGTCCCCAAGACGGGTGCCGACCTCGATGGGCCGGCCTTTCAAGAATTCACTCACCCTCAAGCGCGTCTTGTTCTCCTCTTGCACCTCGAAAATCCTGAGCGCGGTCCCCTCACCGCACGCCACCACCAGCGCGTCGGGCTCGACCGCCAGCACGGTGCCTGGTTGAGCGCGCTCGGCGCGCTCTCTTGGGGCTTCGAGAACCTCCACCGGGGGAAGAATCTTCAACCGCTTGCCGTGAAGCCGCGTGTGGCAGCCCGGCCACGGAAAGTGCGCGCGCACCTGGCAGCACACATCGCACGCCCGTCGCTGCCAACAAACCTGCCCCTCATCCTTGCACAAAGGGGGCGCGAGACACACCCCGCCCTCCCCTTGCGGCACCGGTGTGATCTCCCCGGCCAGTATCTCGGGGAGCCTCTCGACGAGGAGCTTTGCGCCAAGTCCGGCGAGCCTATCATGGAGACTGGCGGAGGTGTCGTCAGGAGCAATCTCCGTGGCGGAGGAGGCCAACAACGGACCGGTGTCGAGCCCCTCGTCCATCTGCTGGAGAGTCACCCCGGTGTGGCGGCAACCCTCCAGGATGGCGCGCTGGATGGGCGCCGCGCCCCTGAAGGCCGGCAGCAGCGAGGCGTGGATGTTGACCGCGCCTCGCTTTGGCACGGCCAGCGCGTCGGGGGGCAGAATACGGCCATAGGCGACCACGATCGCGAGGTCGGGCTCAAAGAGTCTGAGGAGCCGCGCGAGACGCCCGCGACGCACACGGCGCGGCTGCGCGATGGGGATGTCGTGACTCTCGGCGAGTCTCTTGACCGGAGGCGCCCGCAGATTCCTGCGGCGCCCGGCCGGACGGTCGGGCTGGGTCACCACCAGGACAGGACGATAATCGCTGGCGATGAGCGCCTCCAAATGCACCGCGGCGAACTCGGGGGTGCCCATGAAAACCACTCGCGCGGTTTTGTCGGGTCCGGCAGCCAACGAGCTACTCCTCCCCACCCGTGGTGCGCTGAAGCCTCGCGAACTCCTTGAGCGCAAAGCGACGCATGAGGGGGCCCAGGCGGTCGACTAAGACCAAGCCGTCGAGATGGTCGATCTCGTGCTGGAGGCAAACCGCGTCGAGCCCCTCGGCTTCAACCACAATCTTCCGACCATCTCTCTCGAGCGCCTCGACGGTGACGTTGGCCGCTCTTTGGATTTCGACCGTCAGCTCGGGGAACGAGAGGCACCCCTCCTCCATGACGAACCAGCCCTCGCGAGCCGTTATCTCGGGGTTGATGAGTACGCGTAAGTTGGAGCTCCGCTCTTCGTCGACAGGAACGTCCATGACGAAGATCCGCTTTGAGATGCCCACCTGCGGCGCTGCCAGCCCCAGCCCGTCGTTGAAGTACATGGTCTCGGCCATGTCGTCGATAAGCGCCGTGACCTCCGGCGTGATCTCGCGCACCAACTCCGCCGGGCGGGTGAGGACGGGATCGGGGTAGGTGCGAATCTTGAGAATTGCCACGTGCTCTCCTTATCTCATAATCGCGCGGCGGGGTTCTTGTCGAGGCTCGCGCGGTAGCGCTCCCGAAGATCCTTGTCGGCCAGCACTTCGCGGGCCTCCTCGAGGCCGCTCAAGACCTCGGCCAGACGCTCTAGAGAGTCCTCTCCCCCCGCAGGCGGTCCGCGCAACCCATCGAAGCGGGCCACGATTGAACGGTAGCGACCTTGGGCCGCCCCCTCCGGCAGCGGCTCATCTGGACGCAACTCGAGAATTGTAAAATAGTCGCAAAAGCGGACCTCCTCGAGCTTGCGCGCCAACAGCGCCTCGGCGTCCTGGGCCGAGAGCGCGGTTGAGTCACCCGCCGCGCTCTTGGAGGGCTTCAGGCGATCTTCCACAAGGTCTCTCCCGCCGAGTCCATCAACACTACCCCTTCCGCCGCCAGCTTGGCGCGGATGGCGTCGGCGGTGGCGAAATCGCGCGCTTTGCGGGCTTCGTCACGAGCCGCGATTTGCCTCTCGACCTCCTCGGCTGAGATCGAGATTTTTTTCAGTTTGCGCGCGCGGATCCCCTGGAGGACCTCGCGCGGTGGGCTGTCGAAGATCCCGAGGACTGCGGCCAGCTCGTCGAGCACCTCGCGCGCGCGGGCAAAAGTGGCGTGCCGGCGCTTCTTCGAGGCCTTGTCCTTGGCGTCGGCGAGCTGGTTCAAGAAACTTATCAGGTCCGACAGCTCGCCTATCGCGCGCGCGGTGTTGAAGTCGTCGTCCATCGCCTCGTTGAAGCCGCGGAGGGTCTCCTCGAAAAGATCCGGGCGCAGCACCTCGTCGATGGCCGCCTGGCTCGGTCCGGCGTCGAGAACGAGATCCATTTTCGCGAGGGTCTCGTAGACGTACTCGACGCGGCGGGTGGCGTCCTCCAAATTCTCGGTCGAGTACACGATGGGGCTGCGATAGTGGGTCGTCAGCAGAAAGAGCCGCACCGCCTCGGGGTGGTAGTGCTCGAGCACATCGCCGATGGTGAAGAAGTTGCCGAGCGACTTGGACATCTTCTCGCCCTGGTCGGAGTCCTCCTCGCTCTTTTTGACGTTGACGAAGCCGTTGTGCAGCCAGTAGCGGGCCGGCGGCTGCCCATGCGCCGCGGTGCTCTGGGCGATCTCGTTTTCATGGTGCGGGAAGATGAGATCTTTTCCGCCCCCGTGGATATCGAAGGTCCCGCCGAGGTGCCTGCCGGCCATCGCTGAGCACTCGATATGCCAGCCGGGCCGCCCCTGGCCCCACGGGCTGTCCCAGTGAGGTTCGCCCGGCTTGGACGCCTTCCACAGGACGAAATCGGCCGGATTGCGCTTGCGCTCGTCCACTGAGACGCGGTCGCTTGCGCCGGCCTGCATCTCATCCAGCTTGCGCTTCGACAACTGCCCGTAGCCCTCGAGGCTCTCGACGTCGAAAAACACCTCACCGTCGACCACATAGCCGTGGCCGGAGTCGATGATACGCTCGATGACGCCGATGATGTCGTCGATGTGGTCGGTGACCCGTGGCTCGCGCTGCACCGGCGCCACCTTGAGCGCCGCCATGTCGTCATGAAAGCTCGCGATGTAGCGATCGGCGAGCTCTCGCGAGTCGACCCCTTCCTCCAACGCGCGCTTGATTATCTTGTCGTCGACGTCGGTGAAATTGCGCACATAGGTGACCTCGTAGCCCATTCGGCCGAGGTAGCGAGCGATGGTGTCGAACGCCACGTAAACGCGGGCGTGGCCGATATGGCAGCGGTCATAGACCGTGACACCGCAGACGTACATCCCCACTTTTCCCGGCACGAGGGGCTCGAAAAGTTGCTTGCGTTGAGAGAGGGTGTCGTAAACTCGAAGCGCCATCACCGAAAGCCTTTCCTGATCGTGAGCACCGGATATGCGACCGATCGAGCCCTCGCTGTCTCGAGGCCTGAAGAAGGCCGGTCACCGTCGAGACAATAGCGGTCTCGAGGAAGTAGCGTCAAGGTAAGACCCATAATCGTCGGCCCATACTGGGAAACGCGCGCGGATTCACGCACATCTGCGGCGTCACCTTCACCAAATCGATGCTCGACGTAGCGCTGCTACGCCTCCGCTCGATTTGGTTTGCTTCCTTGCACATGCACGCGCCTCCACACGCTCGCTCCTCAGAACGAACCGACGATTATGGTCGGGACGGTTGGATTTTTCTTGCCGAAATGGCTAGGTTTGAGATGTCCTGAAATCTAGCGCCACCACCGGGCAACGAGAACGGTTGGGCTCAAGAAAACCTGAGGAGGATGTTCTCATGAAAACGACTTTCCCGATTGCGCAAACCTTCGCGGTTCTGATGTTGGGGATTGCGCTCACTTCCGGGTGCAGCGACGACCCCATCCCCGACCTCGCGCTCACCGATGTCGTCGGCCCCGGCCTCGTGGATTCAGGGGGGGAGCCGCCTTGCCTCCCCGACTGTGGCTATCGCGAATGCGGCCCCGAACCCAGCTGCGGCTACATCTGCGGAGCGTGCGGCCCGGGGAAGGTGTGCGACAAGGGGCGCTGTATTCCCGAGGGCTGCGTGCCCGACTGCGAGGGACTCGAGTGTGGCCTCGATCCCGTCTGCGGCGGCTACTGCGGTAGCTGCGCGGCCGGTTTCCACTGTGCCGCCAACCAGTGCATCGCGGGCGATTGCGAGCCCGACTGCGAGGGGCGCGAGTGCGGCCCCGATCCCGTCTGCGGCGTCTCCTGCGGCGAGTGCGGCGACGGGGAGGACTGCGAGGGCGGCCTGTGCGTCGATGGGCCCTGCGAGCCCGACTGCGAGGGGCGCGAGTGCGGCCCCGATCCCGTCTGC
>PWKZ01000261.1 GCA_003559575.1 Bradymonadales bacterium
ACCTTCACCAAATCGATGCTCGACGTAGCGCTGCTACGCCTCCGCTCGATTTGGCTTGTTTCCTTGCACTTGCACCCGCCTCACTCCCCTCGGTCCACGGACGCGGTGGATGATTGAGGGGAGTGAAGTTATCTCCACCGCCACAAGCCTCTTACGGATCCGGTCGCTCCATGTCAAGTCTCCGGTTTTTCTTTTTCAAAGTTGCTTCAAAGGGGCGAGTGGATTTATGATGCCGGCGGGATTACAGGGAGGGGAAAGCTCATGCATCGATATGTTGTCGTAATTCTTGCGGTGTTCCTCTGCGGCGCGTGCCGGCCTCAACCGCCCGAGCCGCGCCTCGAGTCGACCCCCGTGGATGGGCGCGCCGAAGCCGGTGAGATGGTGGAAGTGAGGGCGACTCGCCCCCTTGCTCACGCGCAAGAGAGCTTCAGCCTGGAGTGGAATCTGCGCGGTGACTGCGCCGGGCCGCTGAAGGAGGCCGACGATCTGAAGGCCAACTACCGGATTCCCGCCGATTGCCCCGGGGGTGAGCTGGTTTTCGAGCTTACCAGTACGACTCGGCTGGGCGTCACCGAGCACGAGTACTCCTTCAGGGTCTCGCCGCGCGTGCACCGCGGCCCCGGCCTCCATCCGGTTCGCCCGGATCCTATCCCCGACAACTGGGAGTTCCTGAATCGATTTGAAGGCAATGTCGCCGAGGAGCGGGAAGAGCGCCGCAATTTGCGGGATGCCTACTTCAGTGAATGGCACCACCGCGGTGGCACATGCCGGGTGGCCGGGGTCGAGGACGGCGAGCACCAAGTGTTGCAGGTCTCATACCGCCTGCCGCACTCCAACGTCTCGGCTTGCGGGTACTTCGAGTACTTCGGGGGCCCTCCGGGGGAGGCCGAGAAGAGCGATCTCTCCGGTTATGACAGGCTTGGCTTCCTGGTTCGCTCAGGGACGGACGATCTCGTGCGATTTCGCGTCGAGTTGGTCGAGTTCGACCGCTTCTCGGCTTATGATCAAGGCATCGTGAGCACCACCGACCCATATGTGGCCGCCGGAGAGTGGCGTCGCTACGAGGTCAATCTGAACCGACTGGCCCGACACTGGGATCTGGCGAGCACCAAGAACATCGCGTTCAGGATCGACGCGAAGGACGGCAACCCATCCGAGGGGACCTTGCTGTTCGACGACATCGTCTTGATTCGTGCCACCGAGGACTGAAGTCTGGCTGCGCTCTTGTTTTGAGCGCGATGGCCGGGGGCAAGAATGAACATTCAATACGCCGGCAAGACCGACGTCGGGATGCGGCGTGCTCACAATGAGGACACCCTCAAGCTGATTCCCAACGAGAGACTCTTTGTCGTCGCAGACGGTATGGGGGGGCACGCCAGTGGCGAGGTGGCCGCCCGGATCGCGGTCGACTGCGTCGCGCGTTTCTTTGAGGACACTCGCCGCGACAAGGACATCACGTGGCCCGCCCGAGAGAGCCCGGAGTTGTCTCAGGAAGAGAACCGGCTGGTCGCCGCGGTCAAGCTCGCCAACCTGTCGATCTATGAGAAGGCCGAGTCCGACTCGCGCCTCAAGGGGATGGGGACGACGATCGTATGTTTCCAGCTGGTGGGCGAGAGCGCCTTGATGGGGCACGTCGGCGACAGCCGGGCCTACCGTATCCGTGGCGCGACCATCGACCAACTCACCGAGGATCACTCGCTGCTCAACGATTACAAAAAGATGTCCGAGTTGACCCCCGAGGAGGAGGCCAATTTCCCTCACAAGAACATCATCGTGCGCGCGCTCGGGATGAAGCCCAGCGTCCAGGTGGATGTGGTCAGGGACACTCCCCAAACAGGTGACATCTACCTTCTCTGCTCCGACGGTCTATCGGGAGAGCTGAGCGACGAGGAGATTCTCTCGATAGTTCAGGCCAATGAACAAGACCTGCAGAGAGGCTGCGACGAGTTGATTCGCGCCGCCTGTGAGGCGGGCGGCAAGGACAACATCACAATCATCCTGGTCCAGCTCCTCTAGTTGGATTGGCGCACGCGGCCCCAGACCAGCTCCTTGGTGTCGCGTCGAATATCCGGCCTTTGAGCGCCATCCTTCATCTCGAACAGCTCCGGGCGCGATCGTTTGAGCCTCTCCCATAGCCAGTCCAATCTTTGCTGCTGTCTTTCGAGCATCGCCAGACGTCGGACGAACTCCTCCGCCTGTAGTTTCCCTGTGGCAAAACGAATCCGTACCGGATTCATCACCCGTATGACCGCGAGTCGCCCGTTCTCGTAGAACGGTGGCGGGGGCCGGCGAGCTGCCCGGATGGCCTTCGCCAGTGTCTCCATTGAGCCGATGAGCGCGCGGATCTTCCGGACCCAGGCCCGCTTTTCGGCCGCTGTGCGGCCCGGGTGGTTCGAGAGGGCGCGAAAGGTGCCGCGGAGTACCACGCGGCCTTCGGCGCGCAGAGCGCGCGGTAGTTTGGGGTCCTTGATCTCCCGGTGCAGATCAGTGGCGCGCATTTCAGCGCGCCGGTGAAGCTTCTCCAAGGGATCCGTTCTCATGAAAGCTACCGATGCAACTCGACCACGTCACCCTCTTGCAGGGCATACTCGCGGTTGACCCGCTGGCCGTCGAACTTGCCCTCTCCCCAGACACGCGCAAAGGCAAGTCCCTTGGCGAAATCCTTGTGGACCCGGAGGGCAAATTCCTCCACCGTGGCTCCGCGCGGCAGGACGTACGGCCGAGACATATCCGCCGGCTTTCCCGGCACTTTGCTAAAGACACGTAGTACCCGAAGTTGATCGTAGATGGCGGCGCTGAGTCGCGCAAGTGAGTCGGGATCCTCGATGCTGACGGTCAGGCTCGGCCAGCGGTCCGGGTAAAGCTCCAGGATGACCTCGAGCCGCTCTTGGGCACCGTCGAGATCGGCCTTGGTGCCCACCAGCAGTGTCGGCAAATACGCCAGCGAGGGGTGACGATCCTCCTCGGCAACGCGCCGGTCGGTGTGCTCGGCGACGATTTTGGCGGACTCGAGCACCTCCAGCACTTCGCCCAACCCCTCGAGCGTGGCGTCGTCGCTCAGGTCCACGATTAGCAGCATGCAATCCCCGTAGCGGGCCACCTGCGGCACAAAGCTCTCCATGTGCTCAAGGGACAGGGGCGGCAGATCGACCAACTGGATTCCGACCCCCAAGTGGTCGAGCATCCCGGGCTGTGGTTTGCGGGTGGTGAACGGGTAGTCGGCGATCTCGGGATTTGCGCGGGTGAGACGCCCCAGCAGCGATGATTTGCCGGAGTTGGGAGCGCCGACCAGCATCACCTGGCCCGCCCCCTCTCGCTCGACGTGGTAGGTGAAGCGCGTGGCGCCCCCCTTGCTCCCTTGAGGCTCCTTGCGCAGCTTGGCCATTCGGCTCTTGAGATCGGCCTGCATCTTGTCTGTGCCCTTGTGCTTGGGCAACAGGGCGTACATCTCCTCGGTTATCGCAATCTTCTCCTGCGTCCCGCGCGCGCGGCGCAGTCGCTCTTCAAGGACATGGTAATGCGGGGGGAGATTGGCCGGCATCGCTAAAGCTCTCGTTAGTTACAGCGGGATCGGGATCGAATCCAGGATCTCACGCAAAATGGAATTCGCTTGCTCACGCTCCCGGCCGATGCGGCCTCTCTCGGCGCGCACCGAGACGCGGTGACAAAGAGCCGGCGCGGCGAGGAGTTTGATGTCGTCCGGCAAGCAAAAGTCGCGCCCCTTCAAGAGTGCGTGGGCCTGTGCCGCGCGGAAGAGGGCGATGGCGCCGCGGGTGCTGACCCCGAGCTCGAGACGAGGGCTCTCGCGGGTCAGCTCAATAACCCGCATCAGGTAGTCGATGAGATTGGGCGCCACCTTGACCGTGGCCACCTTGGACTGCAGCCGGAGCAGTGTCTCCCCGTCCATGGCCACTCCCAGCTTTTGGACGGGGTCGTCGTGTCCGTGGGTCAAGAGCAGCTCGCGCTCGACCTCCTTTGCCGGATAGCCGATAGCAAGGCGCAGCAAGAAACGGTCCATTTGGCTCTCGGGGAGAGGGTAGGTGCCGTGGTGCTCGTGCGGGTTTTGAGTCGCCATCACGAAGAACGGCTCGTCGAGCGGATAGGTGCGGTTGTCGACCGTCACCTGGCGCTCGTTGAGCGCCTCGAGCAGCGCGCTTTGGGTCCGCGGGGGCGTGCGATTGATCTCATCGGCCAACAGCACGTTGGTGAACAACGGCCCCGGAACGAACTCGAACCGCGCCTCGGAGCTGTCGAGGATTGTTGTCCCGATCACGTCGGACGGCAGCATATCGCTAGTAAACTGGACGCGCTTGAAGTCGAGCGCCAGCGAGCGCGCGATGGCCCGCGCGAGCGTCGTCTTGCCGACCCCGGGGACATCTTCAAAGAGCAGGTGCCCTCGCGCCAGTAGCGCCACGACGGCTAACTCGACGGTCTCGCGTTTACCTCTGAAGACGGACTCGACATTGCGCAGCAATGTGGCGAGCGCTTCTCCGTGAGAGGCGGGGGGCTCTCCGGACGTCACGTCGGGGAGTGGATGCGGGCCTTGTCTCGCGGTCATAGATCCTCACTCGGCAAGGGGGCGTCTCGCGGATTTTGTTTTCCGTCGCGCCAGGCGGTTGCGAATCCGCGCAAGTAGCCCGCGGCGGGGACGCACTCGCGGGGCTCCGAGATCGAGCGCCGCGAGGAACTCGTTGCAAAAATCGAGCGCGGTGTCAGGGCGCTTGCGGGGGTTGCGCTCCATGGCGCGGGCTAACACGGAGTCCAACTGGGAGGGCAGCTGAGGGCGAAGCTCGGACAGTGGCGTAGTCGGCAAAGGCCCATCGGACAGTACATATTCGATCAGCGCCTCGGGGTGGCGGTTTGGAATATTGAGTGCCGGCTGCCCGGCGAGCGCTTCATAGACCAAGGCCGCAAGTGAGAACACATCGCTGCGCTCGTCATGCGCGCGCCCCTCAGCCGCCTCGGGCGACATGTAACCGGGGGTCCCGAGGGGCTCGGCGTGGCCGTGGCGAGTCGGGCTGTCCGATTGATAGGTCACCTGGGCGTGGCCGAGATCGAGCAGGCGGACACGAAACGGGGCCAACGTCCAGGGTTCGAGCAGCACATGCTCCGGTTTCAAATCGCGAAACAGCACGTCATTCTTGTGAAGACAATCGAGTGCGTCGGTCAGCTGATGCACCAGCGAGGCCGCCTGGGGGATGTCGAGATTGCCGTGTTTCCGCACAAAGGCGCCGATGGTGAGTCCCTTGACATACTCCATCGCGAGATACGGACGCCCGTCATCAAGCTCGCCCGTGCGAAAAATCTGGGCCAGGGAGGAGTGCGTCAAGATCGCGGTGAGGCGCGCTTCGCGCAGGTATGGGTTCTCGGGGGCCTTGCCGGGCTGCTTGAGCAAACGCCAGACGACGGGATCGATGACTTTGACTACCACGTCGCGGTCGCCGACGCTCTTTTGCCGGGCCAGGTAGACTCGGCTCTCGGATCCCTGGGCGAACAAACGCCGCACCAGGAAATCGCCGTCGATCAGTGTGCCGCAGAGTTGGTCCTGCTCTTCAGCGGTGGCCTTGAGCTCATTGTTTGCGGGCGTTCTTTTCAAATCAAGCCTCTCTC
>PWKZ01000128.1 GCA_003559575.1 Bradymonadales bacterium
GCTCTCCGCTCTCCGCTCTCCGCTCTCCGCTCTCCGCTCTCCGCTCTCCGCTCTCCGCTCTCCGCTCTCCGCTCTCCGCTCTCCGCTCTCCGCTCTCCGCTCTCCGCGGACTTCCGCGTTGGTGGGCAGGCCGACCCTCGGGGTGGCCTACTCCTCAGACGTGGAGCGCCGTAACAAAGTTTAGGCCGCGTCAGCTTTTCTTGCCGGGGGCTTTTTGCCGGGGGGCAGGGGAGCCGAACATTGAGGCGCGGAGCGCCGACACCCCCGGTGCTAGAAAGACAGCGGGGGGAGGTTCGGGATTACGGGGCGGCTGTTGGCGCGGAAGCTGTAGCCGACGAACAGTCCACCGTAGAGTTCGGTGTAGTCGGCGGCGTGGTGGGCGCGCAAGCGGAGCCCGACCGTCACCCTGGGGGCGATATGATACGCCAGCGCGGCGGTCAAGTTGGCGCCGAGCCCGAGGCTCTCCTGGCCGTGGTGCTCCGTCAAGGGGGACTCGGCATCGGCCTGGCCGAGGTTGGCGCGCTCGTTCATCAACCGCCGGGCGGTGGGGTAGTAGGCCACCTGGTCTTCACGAAACCAGTTGATCCCGAGATCACCCTCGACGCGGAACGAGAGTTTGTCGTACTCCCCCTCGAGCAAAAGCGGCACGGAGCCGCCCGCGAACAACTGCGGGCTGAAGTACCCACCGTGGCCCCAGGTAAAATGCCGTAGGTTGTGGCGATAACCGAACATCCCGAACGAGACGCCGCTCTGGACCGTGAGGCCGCCCTGCTCGTGCAGTGTCCAGCGGAGCCCCGCGCCGCCGTGGTACTTCTGGTTGTCGAGGACGTGGGTGCCGAGCAGCCAGTCGAAGCCGAAGAACACATAGCCCATCATTTTGCCGCGGCCATAGGAGAGATCGAGGCGGCCGCCGTTGGCGGTCACCTGGCCCCACGCGGCGCCGGTCAGGGGATCGATGGCGCCGGAGTACGAGAGCAGACTCTCGGTGACTAGCCGTCGCCCGGCGCCCACGAAGAGGCCCAGATCGCCAAAGCTGCCGCCCCACTGGGCTCCTCCGATGAAGGTCTGGAGTGGGAAGCCGAGCGGCGAACTCCCCACGGCCAGGGTGAGCCCGCGGAAGATCCACGACAGGTCGAGCCCGACTCCGGCCGCCGTCTGATCAATCGGTCGATTGTCGGGGGCGATCCTGTCGGTGGTCCCAACCTGTCCGAACCTGTCTCCAACGGTCGGGCGGGTGACCCTGAGCGCGCCGGCGTCGAGAAAGACTCCGCGGGCAGTGAGGCGCAGTCTTCCAACGTAGCCCGTGGGCACTCTTGCGGTGAGCGGGAGATCGAAATCCAGCAGGCGCCCGTGGCCGGCCACGCCGTTGCGATAGCGCAGCGAGGGCATGAGCGCCACGTCCTCCGAGTAGCCGGCGCGAATGGAGGCTGCTTCGGCGCGGATCTCATCGCTCACGGTGGCCGGTAGTGGGGTGACTGGAGAGGGGTCGCGCCGCGAGATGAGCTGAAATGCCCTCTGGAGGACATCGCCGCCGGCGGCGGCGGCGATGTCGGCTCTCCCGGTGTCGTCGGGAGGCGGAGGCGGGGCACGGTGGTTGCTTGCGAGCACGGCCTCGGCTTCGTCCAGCACTTTGAGCGCGGCGCGGTCATCTCCCCGCGCGCGATGATAGCGCGCGGCCAAAAGCTTGGCCTCGGGGGAGTGCTCGGCGACGGCGTGTCCCTCGTTGACCAGCCGTTGTGCCCTGTCGTGGTGCCTGAGCGCCAGGGCGGCGCGCACGGCGTTCGTGCGCGCCTCGAAGTCGCGCGGGTCGGCCTCGAGCCGGCGTTCGAATATTTGAAGGGCGGCCTCGTGATCGCCCGTCTCCATCAGCAGCCGCCCGGTGGCGCGGAGCAAGCGGCCGTCCTCGGGGAACTGTTCGGCCGGCCGGCGCAGGTAGGCCAAGGCGCGGTTGATGTCTCCTTGCTCACGGGCGATATCGGCCGCGCGGACCGCGTACGCGATTCGCAGATCGTTGAGGCTCTCCCGTTCGCGGCCATGGAGCGGGACGCCCGAGAACTCGATCTCGTCGAGTACGCGGAGCAAATCGGCGAGTCTCCCGGCGCGCAACAGGACTGCGGCGAGCTGTAACTTGAGAGGTATCTCGCGTCCCTCGGATGCGGACAGCGCGCGCTGTAGTGTGCGCTGCGCGCGCCCGTGTTCGCCGATATCCGACCACGCCAGCGCCACTATGCCGAGTAACTCCGGGTCGCCGCCGGCCCGGCGCTCGAGGCGCTCCAGCTCCGAGCGTGGATTGTCGCCGAACTCGCGGGCGTCTCTCAAGATGCGGTCGGCCTCGAGGCTCATGAGTAGCCGCCGCCGCCGGGTCTTGAAGTCGGGGGGGGCTTCGGGCTCCCCTGTGACAGCCAGGGCGCGTGTCGCCGCCAGGGCTTCGTCGAGCCTCCCCTCGGCGGCGAGCACCTTGGCCTCCAACAGTGGCAGGTCAGCGCGCTCGGGGGCCAGCTCTCGTAACCTCTCGAGTTCTTGGCGAGCCTCCTCTGGGGCGTCTCTAAGAAGGTGGGTCGCCACCAACTCATGGAGTAACGAGATGTCGTCCGGGGCTCGCTCCCGCGCGCGCTGGAGGAGCGCCACCGCATGATCGAGCTCTCCCGCCCGTCTGGCCGCCGCCGCGTGCGCCTTGAGTTTGGCCGCTTCAAGCGCACTCTCGCTCAACGCTTCTTCCGCCTGAGCGCGGCTGAGGCGCGCGTTCATTTCGGCCGCTTCCGCGTGGCGCTCCTCGTCGATCAGAAGCTGGACCATGCCGGCCAGGGCGCCCGTGTCATTGGGATCGGCCGCGAGCGCCGCTTCATAGTGAGCGCGAGCGTCGGCGCGGCGGTTCTGCGCGAGCGCGATATGGCCCAGAGGTGCCAACGTGTGGTGCGCTTCACGAGGAGAGCGCTCGGCGGCCTGCTCGAGCAGCCCGGCGGCGCGCGAAAGAGAGCCCTCGGCGCGCAGCTCTTCCGCCTCCTCATGGAGGAGCCAGAACTCGGCGCTCGCGCGAAGGTCGCGCCAGCGGCGGGCGCTGCGGGGAGAGATGGCCTCGGCCTCGTCGAGGTACCTTTTGGCGTCGGCGAATCGACTCTGTTGCATTGCCACCTGTGAGAGCCCGAGTCGCGCATCGATGTCTCTCGGGCGGCGCGCGAGCTGCTTCTTGAACGCCTCCTCGGCGCCCGCGAGATCACCTTGCCGTAACGCCCTCTCTCCCGGACTCAAGATGACCGGTCGAGGGGCGCTCTTCTTGATGGATTCGATCTTCTTGTCAATCTCGGAGTCGGGCCCGGCCTCTTCCAGGTAGGCCTCATAGAGAGGGAGATCGCCCGGTGCCGCGTGGAGCCAAAGGAGCGCTTGCTTGTAGCTCGCGAGAGCCTCGTCCCGCACCGCCGGGTTGCGCGCGAGTTCTCTCAACGCCGCGATCCCATCGCGCCGGGTGGCCTCGCGGTATGTCAGGTGTCTGGCGTATGCGAGCGCAAACCGAGGCTCGTCCGGGTTGTTGATGGCGATCCTCTCGAGTCCGCTCCGGGCTTCCTCAAAGCCGTCTTCAGTCCCGGCGAGGGTGGTGTAGAACTCGACCCCCAACCGCCCGGTGGGGGGGCGCTCGCCGAACGCCTCGCGATATTTTTCGATGGCGTCGGCGGTCTGTTTGTCTCGGGCGAGTTGACGTGCCTCGTCGAGCAACGCCTGGTATTCGGGGCCGAGAGCGGCCCGGCGGCGCAGCGTCGTCAGCTCGGGCGCATCCGGGTTGATTCTCTCGAGGCGCTCGAGGCATTTTTCTGCTCTCTCCTTGTCATCGCGCCTGATTTCATGACGGCAAATCTCCGACAATGCCCGGACGTTGTTGGGATCGCTTGCCAGAATACGCTGCCAGACGTCGATCGCCATGTCGTCGCGGCCACGCTCTTGCCAGTACTCTGCGCTCTCGATCAGGCGCTCGATGCCGCTCGGCTCTTGGGCCCTGGCGGGTGCCGTCATTAGCCACAGCGCCAGCACGACAACGGTCGGCCGGACGATCTTGTTCATGGCGACGAGCATCGCTTACTCCACCTTGGTTTGAGCCGGCCATCGGCGCTGAATCGGAAGCGTTTCTCGGTGAAACCAATGGCGAACATGGCCAGATTCTGATCGTAATACTTTGGGGCCGCTCCGTACAAATCTCCGTGCTTCATGCCGTCGAGCGCGTTCTTGAGGGAATCGTACTGGTGACGTGTGCCGAGTTGTTGCACCGTGGGGAGCAGCGCGAGGAAGAACCCCGGCGGCGCATCGCCGGGGAGCGGCGCGCCTTCGGCGGTGTCGATTCGCTCGGGGATGCGTCCGGTCTCGTTCCAGTAGCGGAACAGACCGGACACTTGTTTCAAGAGGGCCTCCTTGGTGGGGTCGTCATCGGAGGTCAAGGCGGGCCACAAGTAGCTCCGGATGGCGTCATAGCTGCCGAGCGAACCCTTCTTCGGGCACGGGATGAACCCCTCCGACTCGCGGTAGGCGATCCAATCGGGCACGAACCCCCCGCGCGCGCTCTCACGATTGACCACCAGCGCCGAGTTGAGCACCCCTCGCCAGGGACCGGGAAGCTCGGCCGAGACAAAGCGGCGCAGTTTGAAAATGGGGAGGTAGCTCGGGTTGAGCCGCCAGGTGTGTTCGTCTAGCACGAACCCGGTCGGGCCGGGGAGCACCATCGGTCCTAGCTTCGGTAGTTCGACCAACTCGTGTTCGACTATCTGCGCCGAGAGCCTCCGCGCGAGCTGTTCGTAGCGCGGCTCGCACCAGAGACGCGCGGCTTCGAGCAGAGCGTATACGATCCACATGTCGGCGTCGCTCGCGGCGTTATCATCGATGACGGCGAAGTCGCCGTCCTCCGTTCGGCCCCATTTCCAGGCCGGCAGGGTTGCGCCGAGGTCGCCCTGGGCCAGGTTATTTTCGGTCCATGAGAGTAGGAGATCGAAGCGCGCGCGATCATCGGCCACGAGCGCGAAGAACAGCCCATAGGCCTGCCCCTCGGAGGTTGACAGGCCACTCTCCCGGTGTTTTTCCGGGAGGTAGTCGATGACACGCCCCTCGGCGCTGATGAATTGGTCGGCATAGGCCTCCCACAGGGGCCAGCGCTCGGCGCCTGGAGTGCTCGCTTGGTCGGCCGCGAGACCGGCCGCCGCGGATATCAGCAGGGCGAGTATCTTGGCCATCAATCTGACTCCGGGATAGCCAGTCGCTCTTCCTCGCGTCTGCGAAGGTGGCGCGAGGCGAGGAGCGCGAACAGCAGGGCCGCGATGAAGATGAGCGGCATCAGAACGAGCCAGCGGACTGCCAGGGTTGATCGGATGCGCGCGAGCAAGCCGACATCGCTGTCGAGATACAGTGGCCCGAGCCGGAAGATGGCGCGCCGTTCCTCATCCATCAGGAGAAGGTCGCCGCCGTCCTCGAGCCGCGCCTCGGTGTACCCTTGTAAGTCGATCATCGCCGGCAGCTCGTCCGGCGAGGCGGCGGTGACGACTATCACGCTTTTCCCTGACGCATATGGCGACTCCATCCCCATGACCACCCCGGGTCGCTCGGCCCGCGCCAGAAAAAGCGCTGCGCGGCCCGCCTCGGTCCGCAGCCAACGGGCCCGTAGTAGCTCGGCGGCGGAGTCTCCCGTTGAGGGAGTGCGCACTCGCAATGCTCCCCCGGTGGTTGCGAGCGGCAATAAATCGGACCACTCGCGCAGCAGGGTCGAGGTGCTGACGGTCCCCACCAGGATCATTGATCTGTTGCGAACTTCATCGCGATGCACCGCCGTCTCGGGGGCGAACAGCAACCCGGTGCTCGGTCGCCCGGTGGCACCGGCGAAGTTCGACACGATGGACAGGGCGGTTCCGATCTCGCGCGGATCAGGGGAGACCGGTAAAATGATGACTGTCTGCTCCAGGTTGGGGCGAGAGGTGTAGGGCAGGCCGTCGTAGACGAACGCCTCCACGTCCGGGAGGTGAGTGACTACCTTTTCACCCACCAATCGCAACATTGAATCGCCGGAGACCGACGTCTCGACCATTCGTCTGCTCTCCGCGTTGCAAAGCTCGCGGTGCTGCAAGGCGCTCACATGGAACTGGAGGCGGTTGACTCCCCTCAGTTGGTTGCGGGGCAGAGTCAACCGTTGGTGGCGGGGTATGGGATTGAGCCCTCCTGAGCCGCTCGGCAAGGTCATCACGTGAATCCCGTTGAACTCCACGTCGAGTTTGGCCGGCGAAAAAGGTTCGGGGAGGCGTTGGAGGTATTCGATGTCGAGCCTCAGGTACTCCGCCGGTTCGGCGAGCAGCTCGGGGAGGATACGAAACTCGAGGCGGAGCGTCTCCCCCGCGTGCCCGCGATGGATCAGCTCCTCATCGCTCTTCATGATTTGACCAAACGACGTCTCGCGCTCCTGGACGAACCAGGTTGGCAGCTCCTGCGACGCGGGCCGCGGGCCGCGCTCCATGCGATCGATATCGAGGAACGCGCCGTCGTAGGCTCCGCTGCTCCAGGTAATGTCGGTGAGCCGGGTGGCGGCCGTCAGGAGTTCTTCGGGGGTCTGGCCCTTGACCACCAGTAGTTTGAAGAGCTGCTGATTGGGTCCCGGATGATCGATCATCCGAATGCTCGGCCCATCGATGGGGTTCTCGGGGAGACCGAGCTGTGCCACGCCGCCGGTTGTCAGGACCACGGCGTGCCCCTCGGGGAGCTTGCCGATGGAGGTCTTAAAACGTACGCCGCCGGCGCCTGTCAGGTTGCCGAAGTATGATGCCACAAGCCCTGCCGCCTGAAGGCTAGTGGTGTTCGGAGGCTCCAGGAAAGCGACCTGGACACTAGGCTCGCGATCGGTCCGTTGGTCGAAGAACGGCAGCGGTAGGAGCGACAGATCGTTTGGCAGACGGAGTTGCTGCGAGCGGGTGTCGAGCACTCCGGATTTGATTATCCACCAGGTCCCGGGGGCGACGATCGGCTGGCAAGGACCACCAGAGTAGGTCAAAAAGCGCAACACGAACTCGTTCTCTTCAACCAGCAGGCGGGGGTCGAACACTATCTCGCGGCGGCGCGGCCCGGTCAACAAGGACTCGCGCCCGATGACCGCCGCCACGTCCCCGTTGAGTGAGATCTCGAGCCCCCGGATGTCGCTCGAGAGGCGAAAACCGTGGGTTTCGGCCAGCTCGAGTCGCAATCGCGCGGCTGTCAAGACTCGGTCTTGCCGGGCGTAGAAGAGACGGCCGAACACCGACTCGGCGTTGAATTTGCGCATCGCTTCGTTGAAGCCCCAGATCCTGAAGTGAGAGGACTCCCAGGGATCGCTCTTCTCGAGCGCGAGGCGCTCCTCTCGTGTCCGCTCCAAGGGCTCGTCAATGGTCGGCTCGCTCTCCGGCGGCTCGCTCTCCGGCAGAGACTCCCGCTCATCGGGCGAGAGCTCCGGCGGGAGGGGCGTGGGCGTGGCGTCCGGCTCAGCTCGTGGCTCCCGCGCTTCTTCCTGGACGTTGGGCGGCACCGTGGGCGAGGTGTCGAGTCGCGTCTCGGTGACGTCCGGTCGGTCGGCCACGGGCGGCGGTTCATCGGCTCGCCCTTGGTGATGAACGGTGAGCGCCGATAAGACGGTCGCAACCATGAAAATGCGTCTGCTCATCCGACAGTTCTCCGGCGGAGATTCAACATCCTCAGTATGCCGATCACGGCGTAACCCAGGATGCGCAGCCAGGATCTCAAGGGCCGATCCCTCGGAACCTCCTGGCCCCAGTCGTGCCAGGCGTCGGCGCGCGAATAGATGGCGCTGACGAGCGCGGCCTCCTCTTCGAGCTTGAGTTCGTCAAACTTGACGCCGACCAAGTTGCGCGACTGATAAATGGTCCTGGCCGGCAGCGCGACCTCCTCGGTTCCTTGAACCAGGGTCAAGTGGACCTGTTCTCCTTTGGGAACGCGGACGTCGTTCTTGAGCTCAAACGCGGCGCCCGTCAAGGAGAGATCGGCGGTTTGGCCGCCGAGGGTGCGGTTTGACGCGAGATGCAATACGGCCGGGAGGCGGACACGGATTCGATTGGACACCCGTAGCTGTCGTGTCTCGTAGGCGACCGCGACCGCCGCTGCCAGGATGATGACATTGTAGACGGCCCAGGCGATGTTGATCGACAGGGCGTCATGGGGCGCCAGGCCTTCCTTCATGCGCCAGATACCGATGCCGATGGCGACCATATTGGCGAGCAGGAGCACGATTACCGGCGCGGCGATTCTATGGTTGTAGTATGACTCGGGAACCAGACCGCCTTTCGCCGTGACATTGAACTTGCCGAATCTCGGGCTGATGAGCGCCAGCGTGGTGGGGATCAAGATGTAGACGGCGAGTGTCGCCTCGTAGACTTCCGCCCAGAAAGAGTGGCGCACTTTCCCCTGCAGGCGCGAACTAGTCATGTTGGCGTGTAGCAGGTGGGGCAGTGCGTACGACAACACCAGCAGCGCCGGCGCGGCGAAGACATTGATCCCGAAGACCAAGAACGCCAGTGGGGCGGTCAAGAAGATGAGGCGCGGGGCGCCGTTCAAGAAGTGGGCCATCGAGTTCAAATAACACAGCCGTTGGGCCAACCGCAGCCCTCGGCCAAACAGCGGGTTGTCGGTGCGAAAGATCTGGGTCATGCCGCGCGCCCAGCGAATGCGCTGCCCGATATGGGCCGCGAGACTCTCGGTCGCCAGCCCGGAGGCCTGTGGGGTTGGGTAGTAAACCGTCTTGTAACCCTTGCGGTGGAGGCGCAAGCCGGTGTGGGCGTCCTCGGTGACGGTCTCGACCGCGACGCCACCCACTTCGTCCAAGGCCGACCGCCGCAAAACCGCGCACGAGCCGCAAAAGAAGACCGCATTCCACAGGTCGCTACCTGGAAGCAGCAGCTGGTAGAAGAGTTGGCCCTCGTTGGGGATTGAGCGGAAGGTGTCCAGATTGCGCTCGAAGGGATCGGGGGAGTTGAAGTGGTGCGGGGTCTGCACCATCGCCACCTTGGGATCCTTGACCATGATCCCCATCGTGAACTGGAGAAACGAGCGCGTCGGGACGTGATCGCAGTCGAAGATCGCCACGAACTTGCCGTTCGCTTCCTCGAGCGCGTGGTTTATGTTGCCGGCCTTGGCGTGCTTATTGTCACTGCGGGTGATGTAACGAACCCCGGCTTCTTCGGCGAATTCGCGGAACTCTTCGCGTCGCCCGTCGTCGAGAATCCAGACCTCAAGCTTGTCCTCGGGCCAGTCGATTTCCCGGGCCGCGAGGACTGTCGCCCGGACCACTTCGAGTGGCTCGTTATAGGTCGGGATGAAAACGTCGACCGCCGGCCAATTGTCGGTGTCGGCGGGCAACGGGGTCGGGGTGCGGCGAAGCGGCCAGGCGCTCTGGAGGTAGCCGAGCAGGAGAACGACGAAGGCGTAACTCTCGGCCACCAGTAGAATGACGCCGAGCGTCGTCTCGAGAGCCGTAGCGAGGGCGAGAGTCGATGTGATCCGCCAGTACATGTAGCGGCTTGAGACGATGACCGAGAGCGCGACGATAGTGAGGCGCGGGATCGGGCCTTTGAGCTTGCTTATCAGGTAGCCCGCGAGGAACACGATCGCGCCGAAGATGACCTGTTCTCTCAGGTTTAGCGGCACGATGACGACGAGCGTGGCGATTGTGATCGCCACGACCACGAGCAGGAAGGAGATGACCTTTCTAAGCGAGAAGCGACTATTTGGTTGTTTGGACTCTGTCATGGCTTATTGGCCTGCTCACGCCCATCAGGTGTCCAGCACGTGCTCGACGACCCACTGCGCCAGCTCGCGCAGTCGGTTCAGCGCGAGGGAGTTGGGGGAGTGCTCGCGCAGCAGAAGTTGCCGCCCGAGGGCTTCGGGGAACGCGCCGTCGATGGGGATGCTGAAAGGCAGAAGGCGATCCCCCAGGAGCTGCTCCATGGCGGCGCGGACATCTCGATTGAACTCGACCCGTGGGTCCATCTTGTTGACCACAAACGCCACTGTGCTTTGGTCTTCCCGAAGCGCCACCATCTCCTGAAGTGCCGGGAGGGTGGCGTAGCACGCCGCGTCCGGTGCGAGCACCAGCAGGACGAAGTCGGAGCGGCGTACCAGCGAGTGGGTCCAGGGGGAGACAAGCGGTGGCGCGTCGACTATCACGGCCTCGGTCCGGGGCGGCGCCAAAACGCTCAGGCGCTCGAGAAGAAGATCGGGGGCCTCATCGGCGCGCCGGGCGATGGTCAAAAGCTCGTCAACCCCGCAACTCCCAAAGGGGAGATGGGGAATCGGCGATGGGTTGCGCCGCTTGTAGGCCGCGAGCTCGTGTTCGGTGACCTCGGGTAGTGCGAGCCCGTAGCGTTCTCCGACCTGCATTCCGAGATGCAAGGCCAGCATGTTCTGTGGATCGGTGTCGACGAGGAAACAGTGGCGTCCTTGGTGGTGCAATAGGCCGCCAAGGTTGGCGCAGACGGTCGTGCGGCCGGTGCCCCCTTTGAGAGACCACATCATTATTGTTTTCATGACTCATCTCGTTTGTCGCCGGCGTGGCTGAACGCCGCGAAGTCGAGGGAGAGGCCTAGCTCGGGAGGTTTTTCCCGTTCGGGACGGATTTCGGCTTTGGGAGTAGGCGGCTTGAGGACCGGCTCTGGAACGCTCGGCAGACCGAGCAGGGTCACCCGGGGAGTCTCTTGCGTGGAGTCCGATGGCTCGTCTTTGGATTTCATGGCGCGGTTGGTCTCGACTATCAACGGCCACTTGGCCACCGCTCGGAGACTTCGCCGTTGAGCGGCGCAATTCCGGTAGCCGAAGTCCGAAAGATTGAGCCGTGTAAAGAGGTTTTGAGTGTCGCCGTTCAAGCCCAAGAGCCACCTCCTAGCGCCGTTACGACTTGAATAGTAGCGGCTTCCGGCTCAAAGTCAATAAATAGCTTCAACAATAGGTGAGGCTCCGCCTTATCATGGCCGGAGACCGGCCGTGATCCGGCCCCCGGAGCTTGTTGGTGAACACGCGGAAAGACTGGAAAGTCAAGCTGTAAAGCCGATGGTGTTAAGGTAACGCATTAGCACCGGCGGTTATGGTGGCTGGTGGCTCTCATTTGCCTGCGTGAGTCAAAGGCGCTAAAGTGGAGCTCTGCCCAAGCGGAAGGGGGAGCCATGAACAAGAGAATAGTCGTCGGGGTGGACCACACGCGTCATTCGTTGAAAGCGGTCGATGTGGCGATTGCGCGCGCGCTCCACCACCAAGGGGTCGTGATCGGCGTCGGCTTCGTCGATCTCCCCGGGCTCGAGCGTGCCAATACGCTGGTCGCTCCCGCCGCCGCGTTCGTGGCTCATAAGATGCTTGCCTCTCACCGGGCCGAGATGGAGAAACGAACGCTCTACCTTCTCGAGAAGTTTATTGACCGTTGTCGGACGGCGGGCGTTGATTTCGAGACCAAGGTCGCCGAGGGGCGCCCCGACGATGGTCTGTTCGAGCTCTCGCTGACGGCCGATCTGGTGGTCCTCGGGACCCGAACACACTTCGCCTACGAGTCCAAGCAGATGTCCGACGACACCCTGTCGCAAATGGTCTCGCGACGAGTCTGTCCAGTGCTCGCGGTGCCCCCGGATGTGGAGCTGCCGGTCCCCAACGTCCTGTTCCCTTACGACGGCTCGGCGGCGGCGGCGCGGGCGTTGAGGCTTTTTGTCTACCTCACCCCTCCGTTGGCCGCCGATCCCAATCTGGTGTTACTCTGCGTCACCGACGACGAAAAAGAAGGACAGCGGCTGCTCGACGGGCCGGCGCGGTTTCTCGAGGGACATGGGCACAAGGTGACGCGCGAGGTGGTCGCCGGCTCCCCGAAGAAAGTGGTTGTCCGACGGGCGCGCGAGCTTCAGCCCGGCGTCGTCGTTCTCGGAGCCCAGGGGCAGGGGCGATTGCGTGAGAGGGTCTTTGGTTCGGTGAGCAAGAGGCTCATTGAAGACGGCTCGTTGCCGCTATTTCTGACCGCATGACCTCCCTCTCCACTCCGGCGCGTTACACCGCCTCGCGCGGTTCGGCTTTGCGGTCGTCGAGGCCGCGCGCCCAAGGTCATTCTCCGGTCCAGCAGGCGGTGCAGAGCTTCTCGCCGGGGAGTCCGATCGCTTTAATCATGTCGTCCATGGTTTGGTAGCGCAAGGAGGTCAGCTCGAGCCGCCCGCAAATCTTCGCCACCATGGCGTTATAGCGGTCGCTTTCGGGATCGGCGTATTCGTCGAGGTGGTCCGGCGAAGTATCTCCAAGCTCAATCATTGCCTTGCGGGTCGCCAGGTCGAGCACCGATCGGGAGCGCGAGAAGTTCAGGTACTTGCACCCGAACAGGAGCGGCGGGCAAGCGACGCGCATGTGCAGCTCCCGCGCCCCGTGGCCGTAAAGACGCTGGATGATGTCGGTCAGTTGCGTGCCACGGACGATGGAGTCTTCACAAAAAAGGATTCGTTGCCCGTCGATGAGGTCGTGTACGGGGATGAGCTTCATCCGCGCCACGAGGTTGCGCTCGCTTTGATCCTGGGGCATGAAGCTGCGCGGCCAGGTGGGTGTATATTTGACGAATGGTCGGCGGTAGGGCAGGCCGGTCTTGGAGGCGTACCCGAGCGCGTGGCCGACTCCGGAGTCCGGGATGCCGGCCACCAGATCGGCCTCCACATCGTCGCGGCCGGCCAGCGCTTCTCCGCAGCGGTTTCGCGCGACCTCGCAGTTGATTCCTTCGTAGTCCGAGGCCGGGTAGCCATAGTAAATCCATAAGAACGAGCAGATCTGCATCTTGTCGCCGGGTTCCGCCATCCGCTCGACGCCGTCGGGGGTGATCCGGACCACTTCGCCCGGGCCCATGATCCGTTCCACCTCGTATCCAAGGTTGGGCAGGGCGCAGCTCTCCATGGTGACGGCGAAGGCGTCTTCCTTACGCCCTGTGGTCAGTGGAGTGCGCCCCATCCGGTCGCGGGCGGCCCAGAGTGCGTCTTCGGTGAGGATCAGAAGCGAGATGGATCCCTCGATCTCCAAGAGAGCACGGCGGATTCCATCCTCGAGGTCACTGCCCGAGTTGATCAAGGCGGCTATCAACTCGGTCTGGTTGATCTCGCCCTCCTTGAGTTCGGCAAAATGAAAGCCGCACTTGCTCAGCGCCCGATCAGCGAGCTCCTGAAGGTTATGTACCCGGCCCACGCTGACGATGGCGTAGCTCCCGTGGTGTGAGCGGATCAACAACGGCTGATCCTCGTAGTCGCTGATGACCCCGAGCCCCATGTCACCGTGGAGCTTGGGGAGGTCGTCTTGAAACTTGGAGCGGAATTGAGTGTTGGAGATATCGTGGATGTTGCGCTGGAACCCTTTGGGCTTGCGCACCACCATGCCGCCGCGGCGGGTGCCGAGGTGTGAGTGGTAGTCGGTGCCGTAAAAGAGATCAGTCAGACAATCGATGCGCGCGACCACGCCGAACATACCGCCCATGAGAGGCTCCTTTGGGGTCCGGGAGACTGCAGGTGGCTAATTCGGGGCTTGGCGCAGGCCCCGCGACCGAGAGCTTTATACATTACGACAACGATCAGGACAACGATCAGGACAACGATCAGGACAACGATTATGGTGGTTGGGATGCTCAGTCGACGAAGTACATCCGCATCGGGCCCTTGCCCTTGACCTCGATGCTCTGCCGTGGGGTAAAGTCAAAATCGTTTTTGACCATCTCCCAGGTGGTCTCCGAGATGTTGATGCGCATGGGCTCGGAGTGGTTCTCCATCCGCGAGGCGATATTGATGGTGTCGCCGAAGACGTCGTAGATGTACTTTTTGACGCCGACCACCCCGCCGACCACAGGGCCGCTGTGCAGCCCCATGCGAGCCTCCCACCGCAGGCCGCCGTTGCCGTTGCGCGTTTTTAGCCAGGCCATGATCTCGCGGGCGGCGGCGACGGCCTTCCGGGCGTGTTCTCGAACAGGCACCGGCATCCCGCAGACGAACAAGTAGGCATCGCCGATGGTTTTGATCCGTTCGCAACCATGAGCCTCGACGATCGAGTCGAACCCAGAGAACAACTCGTTCAACTCTTTCAAGAGAAGTTGGGGGGAGAGAGTCGCGGCGATGCCGGTGAAATCCACGAAGTCCGAGAAGAAGACCGTCACCGAGTCGAACGCCTCGGGTTCGGTGTGGCCGTGACGTTTGAGGTCTTCGACGACCTTGGCCGGCAAGACATTGAGAAGCAACCCGTCGGATTTAGACTTCTCTTGAGACAAGGCAGCGTTGGCTCGCGAGAGTTTGGTCGTGCGCTCTCGGACCTTCCGCTCCAAGTCGCGGCTGTACTGCTCGAGCTCGCCGTACAACCGTGCGTTGTCGAGCGACACCACGATCTCCGACCCCAGCATACTGAGCAACTTCAAGCGATCAGAGGTGAACGCGCCGGCGGTGAGATTGTTCTCCAGGTACAGGATGCCCGCGAGCTTGTTTTTGTGTATGAGCGGCATGCACAGGATGGAGCGCGGTCGCTCGGCTTGAATGTATGTGTCGCGCATGAACGCGCCGGTTTGCGAGGCGTCATCCAGCACCACCGGCTCGTGGGTGCGCATGACATAGTTGACCACCGACTGGGCCAGGGTGCGGCATTCGGAGAGCGGGATCCCCATCAGGATCTCAACCTCGTCTTGTTCCAGCCGCGACTCGGCTTGGATGACGAGGCGCTCCGACTCGTCCAGGAGCAATACCCCGCGGGCCGCGCCGCCGTTCTCGATGACGAGATTCATCATTTTCTCGAGGAGCTGTTCCAGCCGGATCTCGCTCGACAGTGTCGTCGCTGCTTTGAGAACCGCGTTCATGTCCAGGCGGTCTCCTTGGGACGAAGAGCTCGACGAGGATGAAGAGCCGCTCCCCGTTCCCATCACAGTCGCCAAAAAGCCATCGGCGCCGGCGCGCATGAGCAGATCGCCGTGCTCTTTCTCGATGCGCTCCGCCAGCCCAACGGCGCCCCAATTTCGCCACGCGAAGTGCGCTTCGGTCATGTACACGCGGGCCAAAACCGTCCTGCCGGCCGCCTGCGCGGCGCGCGCCGCAAGCTCGTTGGCCAAGGCATGGTCGCAGGCATTGCCTGACTCCCGGGCGGCCTCGATCGCCTTGTCGTAGAGCAGCGCCGCCTTACTGTGACGTCCGGTGACGCGGCGTAGCTCAGCCTGCACCAAGAGCAAGCGGTGGCGATGAGTCGAGGGAGCGTGGCGGGCGAAACGGGCCAACTTGCGCTGGTTCTTGGCCACCCGGCGTTGAAGGGGTCTTCGCGCACGGGGGGGCGCGTCGGCGAGCAGCGCGAGGTGTGCGAGCGAGTCCCAAAAAAACCAGACCAGGGATGGGAGCATGGACAGCGAAGATCCCCAGACTCGCTCGGCGTTGAGGCTGGCCTCGACCGCCTTCTCCGGATCGCCGAATAAATATTGGAGGATAGTTCCGAGCAAGTTGATATGAAACTCGCCGTGCTGGTCGGGAATACTGCGGTAGTAGGCCAGTAGTTCCTGGCCGTCGGCAATGGGGCCCGCGAGCACGCGAGGATCGGGGGCGCCCCCCCGCAGGCACTCGATGGCCTGCATGTAGCTCTCGAAGTAGCGCCTGTAGCGGCGGTTTTTGATTTGCTCCATGACCTCGGCATAGCCGGCCAGCTCGTCGAACAGCTCGTCGAGCGGCGCTCCGCTGTGGAAGCGATGGTACATGTAGAGCCCGGAGTTGTTGGCGGCGTACTCGAAGTCGCCCACCTCGAGGCTGGTGCGGTAGCCGGTCAAAAAGCGCGACAAGGTCTCGCTGACCGGCAGCTTGAAATGCTGCGTCGTGGCGGCAAAGGTGAATGTCGTTCTCTGCCGCGTGTCTCGAATGTTCAACAGATCAAGGAGATTCTCTCCGAGCTTGCCGAATTGGTAGCCCTGCTCGACGTCTCCAAGCGCCCCGCACAGGATGGTGCCGTAGAGTGCATAGGCGAATGGGGAGGAGGGGGCGGTGCCGCGGCGCACCGACAGCTCGGTCATTCGGCAGACGAGCACCGGGAACAGATTTGGAGTGACGACATAGGCGATGGAGGCGATGCGCGTCATGATGCGCATCGCGGCCAGAGAACGCTCATCGGTCATCGCGCGGTGGCTGACGAGGTTCTTGGGGCTCTTGCCGATGAGCGCCAGCTTGGTACGCAGCACTGCGAGAATTATCTGAGCCGTGCCGGGACGAGTCGGGAGATTGATCCCCAGAAAAGAGAGCATCTCCTTCGCCGTCGTCATCACTTCGTCGTTGCGCGCCTGGGTGATGTAGCCCGCGATCTGTACCTCGGCCGCCCGACTGCGGTCCAAAGGATCCTTGGCGTGCTTGTCGATCACGGCTATCAGGCGCTCCATTTTCTTGAAGCGCATGTTGAGGTAGGCCGCCTCGGCCGCCTGGGTATGGAGTTCGAACGTCAGCTCGTAAGATGTCTTCCAGGCATTCTCGGCGAGCAGGTTGATTCCTGTCGTGAAATAGTTGTCGGCCGAGGCGTAGGCGGCTGAACTCTTGGCCCGGGTACCGGCCAGCAGGTTGAGCCGGATAAGCTCCTCCCGGTCCTCCACGCCATCGACCAAATCGATGCTCGAGTTGAGTTGGTTGACGATATCGAAGATCTGTTGCTCACGCTCACTCGGCGGAGTCTCGCGGAGGAGGATTTGGCCTATTTGGCGGTGAATGGTGGTTCGCAACTTTTGGGGGATGAGAGAGTAGGCGGCCTGCTGAATCCGATCGTGGGCGAATTTGTAGCGCACAGTGCGGAGCAGCAACGCGTCCAGGAGCCCGTCTTCCATGGTGTCGCCGTCGAGCTCAAGGTATTTGTACCCGTCGCCCAAGAGCAGCACCAATCCCATGTCCACCGCTGGCTTGAGGTGCCCCATGACCTCCGAGGGGCTCTTGCCGGTCACCTGGCTCAGGAGATGGAGTGGAAAATGCGCGCCGATGCACGATGCCAGCTTGAGAGCCTGCCTGGAGGCCGTGTCCAGCCTCTCAATGCGTCCGGCCATGAGGTCGATCACGTCGTCCGAGAGCCCCAGCTCCTGGATGCGGTCGAGATCCCACTGCCAGCGCCCGCGGCTGTGATTGAAAACCAACAGCTCGCGGCCGTGGAGTGACTTCAAGAACTCCACCAGGAAGAAGGGGTTGCCCTGGGTGCGGGTATGCAGAAGCTCTGCGAGCGGTAGGGCCTCTTCGGGGGAGGTCAGCACAGTGTCGGCGACAAGCAGATTGACGTGCTCGAGCCGCAGCGGGCCAAGCTCGATACTGCTCACGGGCGCGGCGACGCGCTCGAGTTCGTCGAGCAGCATACGCAAGGGGTGGCGGGCGTCGACCTCGTTGTCGCGGTAGGCGCCGATAATCAGGAGATAGCGGCCATCGGGCCGGGTCATGATGGTCCGTATCAAGTTGATGGAGGCGTTGTCGGCCCACTGCAGATCGTCCAGGAACAGCACCAGGGGGTGCTCTTTCCGGCAGAACACTCCGATGAGATTCTGGAAGACAAGGTTGAAACGGTTGTGGGCCTCGGCCGGGGGCAAATCCGGCACTTCGGGCTGAGGGCCGATGACCAGCTCCACCTCCGGCATCACCTCGGTGATTACTCGGCCGTTTGGGCCCAGGGCTTCAAGGAGAGCCTGGCGCCAGCGCGCGAGAGCCGTCTCATCTTGACCGAGAAGCTCCTTGACCAGCCCCTGAAAAGCTTCGATGACGGCGCCGTAGGGGATGTCGCGTTTGTACTGGTCGAACTTTCCAGTGATGAATGAGCCACGGGAGTGTGTGACAGGTTTGTAAATCTCGTTGACGAGCGAGGTTTTGCCGATCCCTGAGAACCCCGCGACCACCAGGAACTCTTGAAAACCCTGGCGCACCCGCTTGAAGGCCTCCATCAGGTGGGCGACTTGCTCCTCACGGCCGTAGAGTAGCGGAGAGATCTGAAAGCGATCTGTGACATCGTAACGGGCCGGCGGGAAATCGGTGACGACCCCGCTATCGCGGAGCTGCTTGCGGCACTCATCCAGATCGGCGCGAAGTCCCTTGGCGCTCTGGTAGCGGTCCTCGGCGGTTTTCGCCATGAGCTTCAGCACGATGTCCGACACCATCCCCGGGATGTCGGGGTTGATCTCCGCCGGAGGACGCGGGCGCTTGGCGATGTGGCAGTGAACGAGTTCCATACGGTCTTGCGCGGCGAATGGCGGCGCGCCGGTGAGCAGTTCGTATAGGGTCACTCCAAGGGAGTAGTAGTCGCTCCGGTAGTCCACGGCGCGGTTCATGCGCCCTGTCTGCTCGGGCGAGATGTATGCAATCGTCCCCTCGAGTGAAGCCGTCGCATCGGGCGACGGCTGTCGTCCCCGCTGAACCATCGCGAGCCCAAAGTCAATCAGCTTGACTTCACCGGTGGAGGGATTGATGACAATATTCCGCGGATTGATATCTTTGTGTATTACGCCTCGGCGATGGATTTGCTCCAGGACCACCGCGATCTTGCCGGCGATGGCGAGGATCTCTGCCAAATCGGGCGTGGCGCGACTGATGTAATCGCACAAGGCCTCGGCGCCGAAGTCTTCAGTGACCAGCGCGCGGTTGTTGCGAAAGCGTTTGAGCGCAAGGACCCGGATTACGCCATCGATTGCCAGGTCCTTCAGGATCTCATACTCGTGAGTCAAGCGGGCGATCTGATCGGGCGTGGGGTAATCACTGGTGAGCACCTTGATCATCACCGCTCTACGGCTCGCGATCTCACGACCGCGGAAGACCTCGGTCTCGTTGCCCTGGTAGATGCGCTCGCTGATGCCGTAGTCGGGCAGCTCCTCGTCGATGAGACGGTTGTGATCCGCCGCCATGGGGGCGTCGTCGCGATGGGGCGTGGCGGTTGGCGCTGCGTTTGTGCCATTGTCTCCCGGCTGCGAAGAGGTGCCGGTGGGTTCGCCCGACACCGGAGCTATCACCGTGGGGCAATCGTCGGTGGAGGGTTTGTCGGAGTCGTCAAACGGCGGCTTCTCCCAGCTTCCCTTGGGGACCTTTTCGACGGCGATCCGCTTCAATTCGAACTTGTCGGCACAATCCTTGAGGGCTCTGATGAGTTCTTGAGCCGAGCCGTATCTTTGATCTCGATTTTTGGAGAGGCATTTGAGGACCAACGCTTCGAGAGGCTCCGACACGTCCTTGTTCAACAGGGCGGGGGGCTGGACCTCCTCGTGCACGACCCGGTGCATGACCTCGGTGACCGCGTCTCCCTGGAAAGGCTGCTGCCCGGTGAGCGCCTCATACATCATGACGCCGAGCGCAAAGATGTCGGCGCGCGCGTCCACTCGGCTCGAGTCGCGAAACTGCTCCGGCGCCATGTACTGCGGAGTCCCCAGAAACGCTCCGGTGCGTGTCACGGCCTCGCCCCCAATGGCGGCCAGCTTCGCGATGCCGAAGTCCATCAGTTTGGGAATGACCCGGTTGCTCTCGCAGTGGAGGAAGACGTTCGAGGGCTTGAGATCGCGGTGCGCCAGGGCGTGCTCGTGAGTTTTTTTGACAGCGGCGCAGATCTCCAAAAAAGTCGCCAACACCTCGCCGGGATGGCGCGGGGTACCAGCTTCATGATGGAATCGCTGGAGGCTGGATCCCACCAAGAGCTCCATCACGATGACGGCTCGATCCTGGGTTTCGAGAATGTCATGGACTTCGGTGATATTGGGGTGGCGCAACTTGGCGAGCAGCCGTGCTTCCTCGAGGAAGCGGGCGTTGATCTCGTTTTCACCGCGGAACTGGGAGTGTAAACTCTTGAGCGCGACGAGGCGGCCCGAGGGCATGTGTTCGGCGGCATAGACCGCCGCCATGCCGCCACGTGCGATCTCGCCGATCACTCTGTACGGGCCTATCACCAAGCTGCTTGTCACAATAGCGCCTCCGAGCCCCCACCCTGCCATATAACACACCGCTAGACGGCTTCATAGTTTCACGGCGACGCCTCAATCATCCACCGCGTCCGTGGACCGAGGGGAGTGAGGCGGGAGGGCCCTAATTCCCCATCAAACCGAGCACCGAGCGGGTGGAGTCAGGTTCAAATGCAAGGAAACAAACCGAATCGGGCGCAGGCGTAGCAGCGCTACGTTGAGCACCGATTCGGTGCAGGTGA
>PWKZ01000179.1 GCA_003559575.1 Bradymonadales bacterium
CCCCAGCGTGAGCCCGGATCGTGCCCGAGCCCGAGCCCGAGCAGCCTCGTAGCGCCTAAGACGGTCGGTTGAACCCGACCGCGGATGAGGTGCTCCACCCCCGCTCGCGGGCAAAGCCCGCGACCAAGAAATAGGATGCGATTGCCCTGGGCCGGCGATTATGGGGGTTGACACCCCAGATATTGGGGTGTATCACGGTCGCTACAACAATATGTTGTGGGGAGCACACCATGAAAATAGAACGATGTTTCACTGTCGCCGGCGAAGATCCGTTCGCCGGGATCGAGTTCGAGCGCCGCGCATCCAAGGTCACCGACCCCGATGGGACCCTCATCGCCGAGTCCCGGGATGTGCTCGTTCCCTCTTTCTGGTCCCAGATCGCCACCGACATCCTGGCGCAAAAATACTTGCGCCGCGTCGGGGTCCCGGCCCACACGCGGAGGGTGAAAGAGCCGGATGTGCCCGAGTGGCTGCGGCGCTCCGAGCCCTGCCCGGAGAAGCTCGCGAAGCTGCCCCGAGAGAAACGTCTCGGCGGCGAAACCGACGCGCGCCAAGTGGTCCGGCGCCTGGCCGGCTGCTGGACCTACTGGGGACAGCGACACGACTATTTCACGACCGAAGAGGACACGCGCGCGTTCTTCGACGAGCACTGTTACCTCCTCATCCACCAGATGGCGGCCCCAAACTCGCCTCAATGGTTCAACACAGGGCTCCACTGGGCCTACGGCCTCGAAGGCCCGGCCCACGGCCACTGGTACGCCGATCCGCTCACCGGAGAGATCAAAGAGTCTCCAAACTCCTACGAACACCCCCAGCCCCACGCCTGCTTTATCCTGGCGGTCGAGGACGACCTCGTGAACCCGGGCGGCATCATGGACCTGTGGGTCCGCGAGGCGCGGCTGTTTAAATACGGGGCGGGCACCGGCACCAACTTCTCCGCTCTGCGGGCCGAGGACGAGCCGCTCTCATCCGGTGGTCGCACCTCGGGGCTGATGAGCTGGCTGCGAATCGGCGACCGGGCGGCGGGCGCCATCAAATCCGGCGGGACCACGCGCCGCGCCGCCAAGATGGTCATCGTCGATGCCGATCACCCCGACATCATGGAGTTCATCCGCTGGAAGCTCGTGGAAGAGCAGAAAGTGGCCTCGCTGGTGGCCGGGTCCCGCGCCCTCGAGCAGCACCTGAACGCCGTCTTGAAGGCCTGCCGGATGGCCTCCCTGGGCCCCGAGGAGCGCCTCGATCCACGGATCAACCCCGCGCTCGGCGAGGCGCTCAAGGCCGCGCGACGGGCCTTTATCCCTGATCGCTACCTCGAGCGGGTGTTGCAGCTCGCACGTCTTGGGGCGCGCTCACTCGACATCGAGACCTACGACACCGACTGGAACTCCGAGGGCTACTCGACCGTCTCCGGTCAGAACTCCAACAACACCGTGCGGTTGACCGACGATCTTCTCAAAGCCGTCGAAGAAAATGAGGCCTGGCACCTCTACACGCGGACCGAACTCAAAGAGGCCGCCCGCGAGGGCCGCGCGCCGAAGCCTTCGAGCACCATCGAGGCGCGCGAGCTGTGGCTCGCGATCGCCGAGGCCGCCTGGTCGGCGGCCGACCCCGGCTTGCAATTTCACACCACCATCAACTCCTGGCACACCTGCCCCGAGGATGGCCCGATCCGAGCCTCCAACCCCTGCTCGGAGTATATGTTTTTGGATGACACCGCTTGCAACCTGGCCTCGCTCAATTTGCTCCAGTTCCTCGATCAAGAGAGCGGCGTCTTCAAGATCCGCGAGTATCGCCAGGCGGTGCGGCTCTGGACCGTTGCGCTCGACATTTCGGTGCTGATGGCCCAGTTCCCCTCGCGATCCATCGCCGAGCGCTCTTATGCCTACCGCACCCTGGGCCTCGGGTACGCCAACTTGGGGGCACTTCTGATGCGCCTCGGAGTCCCATACGACTCCCACCAGGGGCGCGCCATTTGCGGCGCGTTGACCGCCATCCTGCACATGCACGCCTACGGCACCTCGGCCGAGATGGCCGCCGAGCTGACACCTTTTCCCGCCTATGAACGCAACCGCGAGGACATGCTGCGCGTGCTGCGCAACCACCGCCGCGCGGCGGTGGGGGCCCATGACGACGAATACGAAGGCTTGAATATCACCCCCCAAGCGCTGGACGCGGTCTCCTGTCCTCGGGCGCTGGTCGAGGCGGCCCGCGAGGACTCCGAGCGCGCGGTGGCGGTGGGCACCGCGCACGGCTTCCGCAACGCTCAGGTCTCCGTGCTGGCGCCCACCGGAACCATCGGTTTGCTGATGGACTGCGACACCACCGGTGTCGAGCCCGACTACGCGCTCGTCAAATACAAGAAGCTGGCGGGCGGCGGGACCATTCGCATCGCCAACAGCTCGCTCGAGCCGGCACTTCGGCGGCTCGGCTACTCCAAAGAGGAGCTAAAGGGGATAGTCACCTGGGCCACCGGCACCGGCACGCTTCGGGGAGCGCCCCATGTGGCGCCTGAGAAGCTCGCCGAGATGGGGCTCTCCGAGACCACTATCGCCGCGGTCGAGAGCGCGCTTTCGGGGGCGTTCGATATTCGCTACGCCTTCTCGCGCTGGGTCATCGGCGACGCGGCGCTCAAGGAGGCGACCGGGCTCAGCGACTCGGACATCGCCTGTAGCAATTTCGATGTCTTGCAGGCGCTGGGACTGAGCGCGGCCCAGATCGGCGAGGCCAACGACTACACCTGTGGTCGCCTGACCGTCGAGGGCGCGCCCGGGCTGAAACCCGATCATCTGCCGGTCTTCGACTGCGCCACGCCATGCGGACGCGCGGGCAAACGCTTTATCGCGCCCAAGGCCCACGTGGAGATGATGGCCGCCGCCCAACCGTTCCTCTCGGGGGCGATCTCCAAGACCATCAACCTGCCGCCGAGCGCGACGCTCGATGAGGTCGCCGAGCTGCACCACCTTTCCTGGCGTCGGATGTTGAAGTCGATCGCGCTCTACCGCGACGGATCCAAGCTGAGCCAGCCGCTCTCCTCCTCGTCCCGCGAGGGAGCGCTGTTGCTCGCCGAGCGCGACGAGGACCCCACCATGAAGGCCGCCCGCGCGCTGGCCCACAAAGAGATGAACGGTCGCCGCCGGCTGGCCGAGCGGCGCCGCGGATACACGCAGCGCGCCTTCGTCGGCGGCCACAAAGTCTATCTCCGGACGGGGGAATACGAAGACGGCACGCTTGGCGAGATCTTCCTCGACATGCACAAACAGGGCGCCGCTTTCCGCAGCCTGATGAACTCCTTCGCCATCGCGATCTCGATGGGGTTGCAGTACGGCGTCCCACTTGAAAAGTTTGTCGACGCCTATGTTTTCACCCGCTTCGAGCCGGCCGGGATGGTCGTCGGCAACCCACACATCAAGATGGCGACCTCGATCATCGACTACATCTTTCGCGAGCTTGCCATCACCTACCTGGGGCAACACGAATTGGCGCATGTGACCTCCGAGGAGATCAGCGCCATGCCGGTCGAGACCGCCCGCGCCGCCAACGACCCGCCCGCGAAAAAGAAACCCGCCGGGAGCACCGTGGTGGTCGTCGATCAGGCGCGTCAGCGGGGCTTTGTCGGCGACGCCTGCCCCGAGTGCGGCAACTTCACGCTGGTGAGAAACGGATCCTGCCTGAAATGCATCACCTGCGGCGCCACCACCGGCTGCTCTTGAGGCTATTCACAGATGACCGAAAGGGTTGCGCTGCCGGTGCGACCGTCGTAGCCCTCAATGACCACATAGTAGCGACGGCCGGGGTCGGCCCGGAAACGGATACGATACGGGCTGTATGCCACACATGAGGCGGGGTTGCACCCCAGCCCGGCATCTCGAACCAGCAACACATCCAATGGGCCGGTCTTGTCTTCAAGCTCGAGCCTGACTATCCCCCCGACAGGCGGTTCAAACAGGTAGACCCGCTCCGGCCCGCTGTAGTCGTTGGCGTTGCAGGCCCACCGTGAGATCTCGTCTGTCGCCGCGGGAGCGCGAGTGGAAACCTCGATCTCATCGCCGCAGGCCAACGCGCCCGTGACCAGATCCTCGCACGACGGGCAGTCGGGAGTGCCGAAACAGTCGGGATCGGCGCAGTCGGTGAGACCATCGCCGTCGTTGTCACGGCCGTCGGTGCAAGATATCTCAGTGGCGCTGCGGCACATCACCTCGATCTCATAGGCCCCGCTGGCGCCGTCATGGCCGTCGACCACCACAAACAGAGTGCGCTCGTGAGGGCTCTTGGGCACAAAGCCGCCCTGCGAGAGGCACGCCTCGGCCACACACTCGCCGTCGCCGGCGAGCACAAAGATGTCGAGCGCCTCGTTGGCGGTGCGCAAGTCAAGCTCGATGTCCGTGTCCGGCGGCGCCCGCAAGCGATAAGCCACCTCGGGCCCGCTGAACGAGAAGAGGCTGCAACTGTAATCCGACAGCGCCGAGGTGCGCTCGTTGCCACCCGTGTCGCCGCGAACCACATCGCCACAGGTGATTTCGGCGATCGGGCGGCAACGCTCCCCTCCGCACCCCGGCGCGTGCAAGCAATCAGGATCGTCACAGTCGGTGAGCCCGTCGCCGTCGTGATCGATCCCGTCGTCACAACGCGCCTCGATGTGGTCGGGGCAATCGATCCAAAGCTCATAGCCGGCTCCGTGCTCGTCTTCGCCGGCCAGGAGAAGCTGCACCCGCTCACCGGCCGATGCCGTGAACAAAAGATCTCCCCGACCGCGGACCAGGCAGCGCGACTCGTCGCCGCCAAAGCATCCCCCGGGGCCCGGAAGCGGCGCGTGATCGGGAGGCGCCAGCACCACCATCTCGAGCGGCGCGCTCAGGTTCCCTGTCCGCGCACGGTAGGTCCCATCGACGGGAGCGACGAAGTCATAGCGCACCTCGGAACCGCGGAGCGGCGCCTCGCCCGAACCACAACCGTAATCGTCGGTTTCGCGCTGTTTCGCGCCCGCCGAGGTGTGCCCGAAGACGGGCGTCGCGCACGCCAGAGTGCCCGCCGGGCGACACTCGTCGGCATGATCCGGGGGCGTCTCCTCACCCTGGCAATCGAGCTTGAGACGGAAATCCTCGCGAGCCCCCTCTGGCCCATCGACCACCAGGTAGTAGAAGTGCCCGGCCGTGATCCTGAACCGGCCCTCGGAGCCGTCACCGTGCCGGAGCGCCACACGGCAGGCCCTGGGATCGCAACCGCGGCGCGCCGCTTCCAGCACCATCAGCCAGACGTCGTCGTCGGTATCCGCGAGAGCAACCGTCGCGGTGCCGTCCATCGGGGCCTGAAGGGCAAACGCCACCTCCGGCCCATCGAGTCCGCTCGGCACCCAGGCGTCGGGCCGCTGCGGCCT
Organism: Bradymonadales bacterium; assembly: GCA_003559575.1. GTDB lineage: Bacteria > Myxococcota_A > UBA9042 > PWKZ01 > PWKZ01 > PWKZ01. Next base: position 5,375 of record PWKZ01000179.1, read on the forward strand.
CGCGGGGCACTCGTAGGCTTCAAGCAAGGAAGTCGCCCACGGATCGTCGCGACTCGCCGAGACCCGCGCTCCACAACGGAGCGGCTGAACCGCGCGGCACGCGGCATCAAGACAGATGTTCTCGGCTCCGGGGAGACAGAGCCCGTCTGTGCAGACATCCCCCGAGGTGCAGCCATCGCCGTCATCACATGGCGAATCCCGTCGAGGGTAGACGCAACCCGCCTCAGGCAGACAGAGGTTGGAGGTGCAGGGGTTGCCGTCGTCACATACAAGCGCGCTCCCCGCGCGGCAGACCCCTTGGTCGCAGCCGTCATGGAGCGTGCAGGCGTCCAGGTTGTCGCACGGATGGCCGTCGGAAAGCAGGAACTTCAAATAGTCTCCGGTGAGCGGATCGCACATCGTGCGGCCACAGCCCCCTTCGACGGGCGGCGGCGCGGAGGGCTCGTCGCGCCGGCATCCTTCGGCGGTGCAACGCAGTCCTGTCACGCAAGGGGCGAGGTCGTCCAGGATCTCACAGTCGGAGTCATCCTGACACGGGCAGATGTTAGACCCGGCGACACACCGGCCCCCACTACACGTGTCCCCCTCGGTGCAGGGATCGAGGTTGTCGCAGGGCCCCTCGCGCGGTGGGTGGTGGCAGCCCGAGTCACTCAAACACAAGTTCTTGGTGCAGTAGTTGCCGTCGTCGCACACGATGGGACGCGCCATGCACTGTCCCGCGCGGCAAACACCACCAGTAGTACACGCATCACCGTCGTCACAAGCGCTGCCGTCGAGACGAGGGAGCGCCTCGCAGACCCCTGAGCGCTGGTTGCAGCCCACCCGCTCGCAGGGCCCCAACCCCTGGAGGCGCGTCGGGCAGTCGTAATCGCCGGCGCACGGGATCGTCCCGGGGGGAGCCAAATCGACGTCGCCCTCGTCGATGACGTCGCGGGGGATCACATCGGACGGGACATCGGTGGCATCAACCGGCGAGACATCGGTGGGAATCGGGTCGCTCGTCTCGGCGTCCGACACGATCTCGGTTGGCGGTAGACGCACTTCCGACACCACGTCCGGGGCCACGCCGAGATCCGTCGGCTCGAGAGGTTGGCCCCCGCCGCACCCACCGAGGACAATCAGCCCCCAGAAGAGCGCAGGCCACCCGCCGCGAGACCGTCGGGGACCCGCGGGCGCAAACTGCAAATCCGACAGGCCGCCAGTCGTTTTCTCCAAGCTAAACGTCCTCCTGGCGCCACGCGGGCGCGCCACACGGGCGCGCCACACGGGCCTTCTCGATCTTATGTCCATAATCGTCGGCCCATCCTGGGATTCGCGCGCGAATTCACGCACATCTGCGGCGTCACCTGCACCGAATTAGTGCTCGACGTAGCGCTGCTACGCCTCCGCCTAATTCGGCTTGTTTCCTTGCACATGCACGCGACTCCACACGCTCGATCCTCAGAACGAACCGACGATTATGGGCACCGTCCCTTGGACTGTCAACGCGTCGCGCTAAATGCTACACTTCCGCCTCGCGAACCGGCGCCGCCGGCGCGGTCGCGGGTGGCCTGGCCAAGATTTATCGGTGATGTGAGATTTTACTCATGAAATGGTTCCGCAACATATCCTCGGCAGTGTTCGGGGCGGCGCTCGCAGCCGGCTGTTTGGTGGCCGACGGGGGCGAATGCAGCACCGACTCCGACTGCGTCTCCGGTCTGGTCTGCAATCTCTACTCGGCACGCTGCACGCCGCCGGGCGCCGTCTGCGAGCGCGACGACGACTGCGCCGCGCCGACCCCGGTCTGCGGCCCCTACTTCCGCTGCCTCGAGGGGCCGGTGAACGATGGAGGGTCAGCGACCCCAGCGCCGGACGCCGGCGCCGCGGACACAGGCCGCACTCCCCGAAAGGACATTTCCCTCCCGCAAGACGTCCCGGAGGTGTCACTGCCCAGATGTCCGCCGCTGCCCGAGAGAATGCTGCGCGCCACACACTTGGCGATCGCTGAAGCCGGTACAGGCTTCGATCTCGACGATGACCCCACCACCTGCGCCCCCAAGAAATCCTGCGAGGCCGGCATCGACAACGCCTTCGCCGGGATTGGCGGTGTCGCCAACCCGGAGCTCGCAAGCGCCATCGTTGCCGGAGAAATGAATCTCTTGCTGGGGATCGCCATGGATGACGGGATCACGTGCCCACTGCTGCTCTACTCCCGCTTTGGCGACGGATCCGAGGCGCCTTACCAGGTGGACTGCCTCGACAACGACGCCGCTTGCCTCGCGGCGGGGGCCTACTTCGCCGACGCCTGCCTCGCGGACGGCGACCAGACCCTGAGCGCCGGAGGCACCGGCCTGGCATCTTTCCCGATTATCATCCCGCTGTTCGGAGTCGAGATAACTGTCCCCGTGCGCCACGCGCGTCTCGAGGGGGCCGTCGAAACCGGAGAGAGCGGTTGGATCTCATTCGATGGGGTGATGGGCGGAATGATATTGCGCGACGAGCTTTTGACCGCGCTCGAAAATCTCCCGCCGATGGGCGATATAGACCCCGGCGAGATGATCTCGCTCCTCATCGAACCAGACATGGACTCGAATGGAGACGGCACCGCCGACGCCTACTCCGTGGGGGTCACCGTGAAGGCCGAGGCCGTCTCCGTCGAGTGCAGACCATAATCGTCGCTTCGTTCCGAGGAGCGCCGCTAAATGGAGGCGCGTGCATATGCAGGGAAACAAGCCGAATTAGGCGCAGTCGTAGCAGCGCCTACGTCGAGCACTAATTCGGTGCAGGTGACGCCGCAGATGTGCGCGGATCCGCGCGCGCATCCCAGGATGGGCCGACGATTATGGACAAGACACCCGCTTGCTTCCCCCGGCGCGATTTCCTCCGCGCGATCATGGCCGGCGCGGCGGGGCTCTCCGGCCTGTTCTTAAGCGGCCGAGGCCACGCGCTGGGCGAGACTTCCCGCTTTCACATCGCACTGCTACGCCACCCCGGTAACTGGAACCCGCGCCCCGGTGCGGTGGGGGCGTTGCTCGAAGAGATCCGCTCGATCACCAGCATTGACGCGCGACTTACTCGCCAATACGTCTCTTTGAACGATCCGCGGATGTTCAATTACCCGTTTGTGCTCCTGCAATCCGACGCCGAGCTACCGCGGCTGGGGCGCGCCGAGGGCAATCAGCTCAAGCGCTTCCTGGAGTTGGGGGGCTTCATGCTGGTGGATAACGTGGGGCAAACAAGCCCGTCGGCCGCCATGGATCGAAGCCTGAAGCAAGAGCTCGCGCGGCTTTTCCCGGGTCGCGCGCTCGAACGAATCCCCGCCGAACACGTCATCTACCGATCTTTTTACCGTCTCGACGGACCATCCGGGCGCCTTGACGCGCGCCCCCACCTGGAGGGGCTGGAGCTGGACGGACGCTACGCGCTCGTCTACTCACAAAACGATCTGTCGGGCGCCTGGGCCCGCGATCAGTTCGGCGCCTGGCGCTACGACCTCATCCCCGGCACGCGCGACCAGCGCGAGAACGCCTTTCGCCTCGGCGTCAACCTGGCCATGTACGCTCTCTGTCTGGACTATAAAGACGATCATGTTCACCTGGACTATCTGCTGAAGCGGCGACAGTGGCGCATCACACCGCCCTCCTCCGACTCATCCGGCCACCGCCGGAGGAGGACGCGATGACCCCGTGGTTGACGCCGCTCGCCCGGCTCGTGGCCACGAGCGACCCCGCCGTCCGCCGGGAGCTCACCCTGATGCACGAGTGGTCACTCACTGTGCTGGTGAGTGTCGCGACGCTGGCGGTCGTAATTCTGGCGCTCACCGCATGGAATGTCAGGCGCTTGCGACCGAGGCGGCGCGCCGCGCTGCTCGTCGGGTTGCGGGCGCTCGTGCTCCTGCTTCTGACCGGTTTGTTGCTGGAGCCCGCCATCCGCGAAGAGGAGGTGATGCGCCAACAGAGCGACATCGTGGTTCTGGTCGACACCTCCCGAAGCATGGGACTCACGCACGGTGACCAAAGACGCATCGACCTCGTCTGGTCTTTTCTGTTCGACAATGATGAATACTGGGAGACCCTCTCTCGCCGGCACAACCTGCACTTCTTCAGCTTCGCCGACGAGCTTGCCGCCTTCGACCCTCGAGAGGCACGCGACCCCTCCGAGGAGCGCGCCTTGCTCGCTCCGAGGGGTGATCGAACAGACTTCCATGAAGCCCTCACGGCGGTGGAAGAGTTAACTCGGGGGCGCGCTCCGGCGGCAGTGTTGCTCCTCTCCGACGGGATCGACACATCGGACCGCGATCCCCCACTCATGGACGAGGCAGGCCCGACCGAAGAGACGACCCTTCTCCTACAACGGCTGGGGGCGCCTCTGTTCACCTTCGGGCTGGACGAGAGCGCCGGGCTCAAGGACATCTCCATCGAGGCGTTGCGAGTGGCCGACTTCGCGTTCCTGATGAACCTCTTTCGGATCCAGGTGGACCTCGGGATCCGGGGCGACTTCGGTCCCGATCCACCGGAGATCGTTGTCACACTCCTCGCAAACGGTGTTGAGAAGGACCGCCGCCATGTCCCCGCGATCCATCGCGATGGGATAGTCGAGTTGGCTTTCGAGACAATCCCACGTGAGCTTGGCGAGACCGTCTACACCGTCGTCGCGAAACCACTGCCCGGTGAGGCCAGCACCGACAACAACAGCGCCTCGGCGGTGGTACGGGTGTTGCGTGATCGCATCCGCGTCCTCCAGATAGCCGGGCGCCCCAGTTGGGACGTCCGCTTCCTGCGCAACTTGCTCAAGCGCAATCCAAACATCGATCTCGTCAGCTTCTTCATCCTTGTCAACCCCGCCGGGACAGTTCACTTGAGTTCCGCCGAGACCTCGCTCATTCCGTTTCCGGCGCATGAACTCTTCGTCGAGGAGCTCGGCGGGTTCGACCTCGTCATCCTTCAGGATTTCAGCCACGGGCCCTTTCAAACCCGCCAACATCTCCATCTCATCCGAGACTACGTCCGGAGCGGCGGCGCATTGCTGATGCTCGGAGGGCGCCAGGCGTTCAGCGCCGGCGGCTATTACCGCACCGCGCTGACCGATATCTTGCCGGTCCGGCTGCCTCCCGATCGAAGCGCCGGCGACACCATCTCGAGCGAGTCGTTCAAGCCTGTCTTGACCGAGGCCGGCCGACGCCACCCAATCCTGAATCATGGCATCGGGGGGGGCATCGGCAGGGCCATCGGCGGGGGCGAGACCGCCACGCTGCCGGCAAGCCTGCCTCCACTCGACGGCATCAACCTCTTTGACGGAACCACCGAGCGAGGGCTGGCGCTTCTGGCGCACCCGAGACAGCGCTACCGAGGCGAGGCGCGGCCCGTGGTGGCAGTGGGCGAAGCGGGAGAAGGACGCACCATGGTCTTCGGCAGCAACTCGTCCTGGCGCTGGGGATTTGCGCCCGCCGACTCAGAGGCCACACCCGGCGAAGGCACCCGGCACTTCTACGACCGCTTCTGGAACAACTCGATTCGCTGGTTATTGCGCGATCCCAGCCTCGATCTCGTCCAGGTCACCGCCCACGCCAAGCGGCTTCGGCTCGGTGAGTCGATCGAGGCCACCGTGACACTGAGGGAGAGCGACTACCGCCCTGCCGGAGAGACACCGTTCAGGGCGCGGGTTTGGCGTCGCTCGGGCGGGGCCGACAACGACATGGAACGAGTCGCCCACGACACCGGCGAAGAGGTTGCGGGCGCGGATGGGACAGCGACCATCGAGTTCACCCCTGAGAACCCCGGGATCTATGAGATCGTAGCCGAAGCGCAGCTAGACGGGATGCGCCGGGAAGGGCGCGCGCTCGTGAGTGTCGAGCACCGTGATCCGGAGATGGAGAAGATCCTGCCGACCAGGCGAACTCTCGCGCGATTGGCGGAGGCCACCGGAGGACACTTCGCGCCACTCGCAGACCCCGGCCCCCCGCCCGATCTGCAGCCAAAGGAGAGCCTTGACGTCCTCCAGCGAACCCACCACGACCTGTGGAGTTCGGGCTGGATGCTGGCGCTCGCCGCGGCGCTGTTCGGCGCCGACTGGTGGCTTCGCCGGCGCTTCGGCGAACTCTGACCCGCCCCCGGGCGTCTCTCGCGCTCAATCATCCACCGAGGGGGGGGGGTTGACCATGATTAGCGCGGTGAAGAAGATGGGATGAGTGGGCGGTCGGGCACAACAAACCAACTTGACGCTCCCCCGCGGAACGCAGGCACCATGACGGATCTCTTGCTAGGCATCGTAATCGTCTTGAGCGTCATGACGGCGATTCTTGCGCTGATCTCCTGGCTGCGCGACGGCCCGCGCTCCCAAGACCCGGGCCGCGAGGTGCGCGACGAGCTGCTCCGCAGCCGGGAAGAAGCCCGCCAGGCCGGGCGGGAGCTGCGCGAAGAGATCGCGACGAACCAGAGAGCCGGGGTCGACGCGCTCGCGACAATGCTCAAGGACGCCTCCGAGGCGCAACAGGCGCGGATCGAGAGCATGACAAAGACGCTGCGCGAGTACATCGAGTCCGGCCAGGCCTCGCTCGAGCGCGTCCGAAGCACCCTCGACAGTCGCGTCAGGGAGCTCCAGGAGGGCAACGAGAAAAGGCTCGATGAGATGCGCAAGACCGTCGACGAGAAGCTCCACGACACCCTGGAGAAAAGGCTTGGGGAGTCGTTCAAGATCGTGAGCGAGCGTCTCGAGTCGGTGCACAAGGGGCTTGGTGAGATGCAGCGGCTGGCCACCGGCGTCGGCGATCTCCAGAGATTGCTCACGAACGTCAAGGCGCGCGGCACCTGGGCCGAGGTTCAACTGGGCGCGCTGTTGGAGCAGATCCTCACCCCGGAGCAATATGAAAAGAACGCGTGCGTCAAGGAGAACTCCTCCGAGAGGGTCGAGTTCGCCGTCCGTCTCCCGGGGGCCAAGGACGATCCCGAGAGCTGCGTCTATCTCCCCATCGACTCCAAGTTCCCCCAGGAGGACTACCTGAGGCTGCAGGAGGCCGCGGACCGGGCCGATCCCGACGACGTCAAGTCGGCCACCGACGCGTTGGCGCGGGCGGTGCGAACCGCCGCCAAGGAGATCCACGACAAGTACATCAACCCGCCCGCGACCACCGATTTTGCCATCATGTTCCTGGCCACCGAGGGGCTGTACGCCGAGGTGCTACGGCAGTCGGCGCTGGTGGACGAGCTGCAGCGCAAGTTCCGCGTCGTCGTGGTGGGACCGACGACCCTCGTGGCCACCTTGAGCAGCCTGCGCATGGGGTTTCAGACCCTCGCCATCGAGAAGCGCTCCTCGGAGGTCTGGCGGATCCTCGGCGCCGTCAAGACCGAGTTCGAGAAGTTCGGGGGAGCGCTCGACAAAGTGCAACGGCACCTCCAAACTGCCAGCAAGAGCATCGACCAGACGAGCGTTCGAACTCGCGCTTTGGAGCGCCACCTGCGTTCGGTCCAGGAGCTCCCCGAGGCCGCGACCGCCACGCTCCTCGGACGGCCCGAAAACCCGCCGGACACCGGGGGCCAAGATGAGTGAGACCAACTGTGCCGCGTCCATTTTCGAGGGCTGCCCGGGGAGTAGAGTGTAAACGCTTCTCGTGGAGTGAGGGGCGCGAGTATGTTCATGGATCGCCTCGGCAGCCCCGGCCCGCCACATGAAACCACCAGGGCTCCTTGTGGGACAGTGGAAGAGATGCCCCAAAAAGGGAGAATATCGATATCTGTCGCCATCTTAACAGTGGCGTTGCTCTATTCTTCCTACTGGATTTTTCTGGCCGGGCAGGGAACTTTCCTGCCGGTGGATTTCAACGCATTTTACACCGGGGCCAAGATTGTCGCCGATGGGAACGGAAAACATCTCTATGACTTAACCACCCAGTCAACATACCAGCTCAGTATCCTCGGGCGATTGCCGCTCAACGGAAACGTGCTCCCTTTTGTCAATCCCCCCCACTTCGCCGCAGCTCTGGTCCCTCTCGCCTGGCTTTCGGTCGAAACTGCCTACCTGGTGTGGATGATTTTACAGGTTCCGTTGATCTTGGCTCTCCTGGTTCAATGCTGGTCATTGTCGCAAGGTGCGAGCCGGCATGAGAGGCTGCTGCTGACAGCCGGTATCATATCATTGCCGATGCTATTGATTACCGTGTACAAGGGGCAACTCTCGCTCATGGTGCTATTGTGTTGGCTCCTGTGGGCCAAGGCGTTCAAGTCCGGGAGCGACTGCCGGATGGCGGGGTGGTTGTTAATCGGCTCGTTCAAACCACAGTTTCTGGTTCTGCCCCTACTTATTCTGCTGCTTGCGAGAAAATGGAAAGCGCTGATCCTGTTTGCCCTCGGCCTGGGACTTTGCTGTATCGGGGCGGTGATCATCGTTGATCCGAGCAGCCTGGCGAACTTTTTCCGCGCTGTGCGGATCATTGATTCGGACCTGAAACCAGGACTTACCTACCCTCAGTTCATGTACAACTTCAAGGGCGCCCTGTCACTCATACCAAGTGCGCAGCCCAACCTCGTTACGGTCTTGAGCCGGGTGGCTTTCATCGTTTCCCTTTTGGTGACGATTCTTTTATGGAAGGGAAAACCGGACGGCAACGAGCGGCTTTTCGATTTGAAGCTCGCCCTCACCGCCTTGCTTTCAGTCTTTTTTACCTTGCACCTCTATTACTATGACTCCCTTTTGCTAATCGCGCCTGCCTTGTTCTTTTACTCTCACTTGAAGCACAGGGAACAGAAGAGACCGAGGTTGGTATTCCTGACCGCGATTCTACTGTGTCCATTATTGTTTCTCGAGAGTTCCTATTTTGCTCTCGGCCAAACGGTGGCGGTGAGGGGGCCGGTCGTTCTCATCATCTGCTGGTTTGTCTGGATGGCGGCACTGCTGGGCAGAGAAACACATCCTCACAACATTCCCATTCGGGAATAGCCCGGCTCGTCGCAGCGACGCTAGAACACGTAGGCCTCGAACTCATAGGACTCCACCACCGCGCCGTACTTCTCCGCGACCGCGACGTAGTAAATCCCTGCCGGCAGAGTAAGCGCCTTCGAGACCGCCGCCCCCATGAGGTCGGCCTCGTTGGAGTCGATGTAGTGTCCGCTAGGGGGCAGTGTCCCGAACTGATAGAGCCACATCTTGAGCTCGCCGTTGGACTCGTTGCCGGCCCAGACGACAAAGTGCATCTGTTCTTCGAGTTCGAAGACCCACATGTCGCGATCACCCGCCGGGCAGAGAGAGTGCGCCCGCGGCCCGGTGGAGGGGAAGGAAAGCTCGGTGGCATCCAACTCGGTGTCGTCCGGCTCATAGGCGTCGGGGTCGCAGTCGAGCGCCTGCGGGCACTGGACCGCGATGGAGAATTGGCCCGCGTCGCCGTCATAGCCGTCGACCACCACGAAATACTGCTCGCCTTCGGCCACCGCGCGGGTAATCGCGGAGGTGTGGAAATCAACGCAGGCGTTCTGATCACAGTGGTCTTTCAACAGGAAGAGACTGAGATCGGGCGACGCCCCCGACACCGAAAGTTCGACCGAGAGAGCGCCGGCGGCCTCCGGGACGAACGAGTAGACCATCTCCGGGCCGGTCGAGTACCAGGATCCGGGACAAGAGTAGTCGTGCATCAGGGGGGGGCGGCCGACCGTGGTCCCCTCGAAGGTCCCATTACATGGCAGCTCGGCGCGTGCCGTGCAGGCCCCGTCACAGACGTCCTCCCAAAAGCAGTCGGGATCGGCGCAGTCGGTCAGGCCGTCGCCGTCGTTGTCGATCCCGTCGTCACAGAGTTTCATGCCGCATGGCCCAATCACGATGTTGAGGGCAAAGGCACCGGTCTCGCCTTGGGTAAAGGTGTCTACCACCACATAGTAATCTCGCCCCTCCTCGACCACGATCTCCACCTCGGACCAGGTCCCCATGAAAGAGTCGGCGTCGAAGTTGCAAGCCAACTCCGGCCCGCTCTCGCACTGCTCGCGCACATAGAGGACGGTGTCGACCTCCGAGCCGAAGGTGTCAATACAGACCTCGCCGGTGTGCTCGGCCTGATACAAAAACACTGCCTCGCCTCCGTATCCCCCCGGGACACCACCGAGACAGTCGTCGGCAATGAGCTCCCCCTCGTCATCCACAATGAGGCCCCACACCCGCCCCGCGCCGACGCGCGGCGTGGGCGAGTCGCAAGTGCCGGGGGTCTCTTCAACGGGGTGGTAGACGCACTCGCCCGTCTCGGGATCGCAGACCCCGACCGTGCCGGGTTCCCCCTCGGGGCACTCGAGCGGATCGTAGACGCACTCGCCGCTCGCCTCATCGCAAGTGCCCTCGCCCACCGTGCAGGGCACCTCCCCCGCGGGGCACTCGAGCGGATCGTAGACGCACTCGCCGCTCGCCTCGTCGCAAGTGCCCTCACCCACCGTGCAGGGCACCTCCCCCGCGGGACACTCGAGCGGGTCGTAGACGCACTCGCCGCTCGCCTCGTCGCAAGTGCCCTCGCCCACCGTGCAGGGCACCTCCCCCGCGGGACACTCGAGTGGGTCGTAGACGCACTCGCCGCTCGCCTCGTCGCAAGTGCCCTCGCCCACCGTGCAGGGCACCTCCCCCGCGGGACAATCGAGGGGCTCATAGCGGCATGTGAGGGTGCCGGGGTCACAGACACCCACCATGCAGGGCTCGTCGGGCACGCAGTCCTCATCATGATCGCAGATATCTCCAGGCGGGGCGCACTCCGGATGATCGAAACAGCTCGGATCGTCGCAGTCGGTGAGACCGTTGTATGTGTTGTCGATGCCGTCGTCACAGATCTCCACCGGCACGTCGAGGCACGACCCCGGCCTCAGGAGGAGGCGATAATCGCCCCCTTCAGCCCGAGTGCGAGCGTCGACAAACAGATAATAGGCTCGTCCGGCAACCACCTCGAATTGTACCTGCGACTGAATGCCCCACATGTCGACGTTGCATGCCAGCTCCTGCCCGCCGTAGCAATCGTCGGCCCGCACATAGAGGACCGTGTCGTAGTCGGAGTCGAAAGTGTTGGCGCACACCACTCCGCTCTCCGCGGCCTCGAACCGCCACACCGCCTCGACCCCGGAGTTCGCGCGGCATGAGCCGTGGTGCATGCCGCCAAGATCGTCCGTGTCACCCGTCACCGTGCCGTAGTCGAGGATCTCGCCGGGGCTCTCGCACGAGTACGGCAAAATACAAACGGGGTCTTGGAAGCAGGCGGGATCGTCGCAATCGGTGAGCCCGTTGCCGTCGTTGTCGATCCCGTCATCGCACGGATACTCGAAATCACACAGAAGCTCGCCGAAGCAGTCTTCGTAGTCTTCGATGCAGCCCTGCTCCTCGAGGCAGGCGTCGCACTCGAGGCTCGCCAAGTCATCACACGCGTCCAGGCACTTGTCGTAGGCGCAGGCCGCCAACCCTCCGACGCATGTGGCGCAATCGCTCGACAAGCCGCTGCTCAAGTCGGTGTTGTTCTCGACGCAGCTGGCAACACAATACGCGTCGTCAAAGCAAGCGGAGTCCAGCACACAGGTCTGCCTTATCTCCTCTGGATCGAGACGGACCACGAGGAAGAGATCATTCCAGTCGGTGCAGCCCCCGGGAACCTTGACGGCCGCCGAGCATTGAGGATCGTCGCAGTCGGTGAGACCGTTGCCGTTGTTGTCGATCCCGTCGTCGCAGATCTCGGGGCAGTTGGAGAGGTCATACACACACTCGCCGGTGATGGGGTCGCACTCGCCGCCGGCGCACTCGGGCCACTCGTCGCAAACCACCGGATCGTGTACGCAGCCGCCACGATCGACGTCACAGTCGCTCTTCGTACAAATGTCACCGTCATCGCACACCCGCGGCTCGTCGACGCAGCCACCGGTGATCGGATCGCAAAAGCTCACCGTGCAGGGGTCGGGATCAGGACACTCGAGGTCCTCGAAGAGGCAATCGCCGGTGGCGGGATCGCAAATCCCCACCGTGCAGGGGTCGCCGTCGTTGCACATGACCGGCTCGTACTCGCACTCGCCGGTGGCAGGGTCGCAGGCCCCCACCGTACAGGGATCGTCGTCGACGCACACCACGTCCTCGAAGACACACTCACCGGTCGCGGGATCGCATTCCCCCTCCGTACACAGATCGCCATCGTCGCACACGAGCGGCCCGTAGACGCACTCCCCGAGTTCGGGGTCGCAAGCCCCCACCTCGCATACCGCCGCCTCGTCGCACACGATGGGCTCGTGAACACACTCATCGAGAGCGGGATCGCAGGCGCTCACCGTGCATGGATCGCCGTCGTCACACTCGCGCGGCTCGTATTCGCAATCGCCGCTCTCCGGATCGCAAGCTCCCACGGTGCAGGGGTCGCCCTCGAGACATGCGACCGGTTCGTGGAGACAATCGCCGGTGGCGGGATCGCAGACGCTCACCGTGCACAGGTCGCCGTCGTCGCAGACCACCGGCGCGTACTCGCACTCGCCGTCGGCCGGATCACAACTCCCTGTCGTGCAGAGATCGCCGTCATCGCATTCGATCGGTTCGTGGAGACAATCGCCGGTGGCGGGATCGCAGACACTCTCCGTACATGGATCGCCGTCGTCGCAGACAAGCGGCGTGAACACACACTCACCCAGTGCCTCGTCGCACGCCCCGGCGGTGCAGGGATCGCCGTCGTCGCACACCCGCGGCTCGCCTTCACAACGCCCATCGCGGCAGACCATCTCGACAGTGCAAAAAAGGCCGTCCTCGCAAGGCGTCCCCTCCTCGGTGGGGGTCTCGACGCAGCCCTCCCCGGCCACGCATTCGGCCGTGACACATTCGTTGGACGGTTCACATTCAAGGGGCTCGCCGCCGACGCACTCCCCATCCAGGCAGGTCATGCCCGTCAGGCAGTGCTCTTCGCTCCCGCACGGCGCACCATCGTCGCGCTCGCTCAGCACGCAATAGCCATTGTCACCGCAGACCCCCACTCGACACTCGCCGGCGAGTGGGAATGCGGTGCGGCAGTCCTCGTCAACCTGGCATTTCTCGGGCTCCGGCTCGCCTGTGGTGTCCCCGGGAGTGACCACATCGGGCAGCCCGGGACTGTCTACGTCCGGCAAACGCCCCTCGCCATCGCCCGAGGACGCGCACCCCGCACCGACCACCGCCACGAGAGCCAAAATCAAGACCGACCGGAAGACTCGAGACATGACGGTTGCTCCTCACCGAACCCGCTCACGGGGCCGTACAACGTGGGATCCGCTCCAAATAGAAGACAAACTCAACGTGTCGCTTTGGGCGAGAACCGACACCCAAGAAACACATTGTTAGAATGCTATCTCGACGACGAGGCAACTGCAAACTTGGAGGTGGACCGCGGGTTATGGAGCGGTGGCGTAGCGGGGACGGAGGAGATCGACCCTGGCGCCTGCCAGCAACGTGTCCTGTTTGCGCATCCCGGTGGTCATGGCCCGGACGTTGGCGCGGGTCAGGTGGGGGAAGCGCTCTGCGACGCTCTCGACCGTGTCGTTGCGTCTAATGGTATAGACCTCGCGATCGTAGTCGACTATCACTCGCGCGACGCCGGGGATGCAGATCATGTCTCCGGGCCTGATCCGTTCGGGACGCAAGTCGCCGTTGGCCGCCAGAATCACGGGCGCCAACTCCAACACCCGCTCCGGCGAGTGGCGCCAAGCGATCGTCTCGATCGTGTCCCCGGGCAGCACCCGAGTCGGCAGCGCCCCATCCGGACAGTCTGAGCTTCGCGCGCGCCGAACGTCCTCATTGGACCCCCCCTCGGCCGAGGGGCAGGCCGCCGCCCGCGGCCGCGCCGCAGGCGGAGGCTCCGGCTGGTCGGTGACCGCCGCAGCCGGCCTCATTCGCTCCGCCGGCGAATCGTCTTCGGCCTCGAAAACGCGCGCCGACTGGTCATCCTCCTCGTCGGGGAAAGCCACCGCGCTGATCCCGGCCAACAGGTCACCCCCATAGTCGCGCCTCGGCGTTTTGCGAGGAGCCTCCGCGGGCGCGGCGCGGTCAGGCTCCGGCATGGCACTGACGACGCTCGCCTCCTCGTCGGACCACTCCGCGGCCGGCGGCGCGTCGCCGCCACCCACGGCTCGCAACGCCAACGCCGAGACCAACAGCAACGCCACACAGACCCCGGCCTGCGCCAACCGGCGCCTGGACGGGCGCGGGGCGTCATCGACCTCGGCTAGCTTGTCCCACCGGGCGCTCGGGACGATGGTTTGTGCTTGCGCCCCGCCGGCCGAGACCTCCTCGCGCACCGCGGGGCGGGGCTCTTCACCCGTCTCTTCGAGCCAGGGGGTCGGCCCGCTGTGGACCGTCGCGACAAAACGTCTGACACGGCTCGCCGACGCCTTGAGGCGATCAAGGCTCCACCCCCAGACCGACTCTGCTCGTGAACGCTCTCCTTCCACCGGCCGTTTTTCAGAATGAGACTTGGTCATGCCACACCTCCCACCTTTTGAGCACCACCCCAATATCAAGTTAGCGCGATGCCCGGGAGGCGTCACAAAAGCATGGAAGCACCTTAAAGCTTTGATCTATTCCAGATTCCAGGTGAGCGTTGCGGTGGCGGGAGCGCCGGTCACCCGGAGCGTGAACTCGCGAGTCCCCGGCACAATGCGGGGGAGCAGCTCGTCGCCGACATCGGCGGTGCCGACCTCGCCGGCCCGCTTGAAACGGACCAGATAACCTTCGCTGAACGAGTCGAGATAGGGGAAGAATGTGCTGAACTCCGGTCGCCGGGCGCGCACTCGCTCGATATCGACCGGCTCGGCGCGGCGACCGCTGTCGTCCTC
>PWKZ01000090.1 GCA_003559575.1 Bradymonadales bacterium
AGCTGGGGTGGAGCACCTCATCTGCGGTCGGGTTCAACCGAACGTCTTAGGCGCTACGGGTCTGGTCGGGCACCGGACGGGCATGGGCTCGGGCTCGGGCTCGGGCACGATCCGGGCTCACGCTGTGGAGCACCGGCCGCCAGTGCGACCTGCTGCGACAAATTTTCTTTCAATGATCGCTTGCTCACGGGCGTTGTCTCCGCCGTGCGCGCGGTTTGGTTCGAACAGTTCATGCGGCGGCACCTAGAGATCTGCGGCGCTGAGGACTTAGATGCGTAGGCCCTGATGGGCGGGCTAGCGGGGGAGGCACGAGAGGATGTTTTGTGCTAGAGTCTTCGCGTCCGCACGTCGACGGACAGGAAAAGGAGATTATAGATCCATGTCTGATGAGGCTTCTTACTGGGTTCCTTTTGATACACTTGAGTCGTTCATGAAGGATGTGTTTGTCGGCTTGGGTGTGCCCGAGGAAGACGCCGCGGTTTGTGCCGAGGTGCTGATTGTTTCGGACAAGCGCGGCATCGACTCCCACGGGGTGGGCCGACTGAAACCCATCTATTATGATCGCATCAAGCTCGGGGTGCAGTTCCCGAAGGCCGAGTTCGAGATTGTAAAAGAGACCGCCACCACCGCCGTCGTTGATGGGCACGACGGGATGGGCCACGCGATCTCCAAGCGCTGCATGCAGATGGCGATGGACAAGGCGGCCGAATACGGTCTCGGCATGGTGGCGGTGCGCAATTCGACCCACTACGGGATCTCGGGCTACTACACCATGATGGCCGCCGAAGCGGGCATGATTGGTGTCACCGGCACCAACGCGCGGCCTTCGATTGCGCCCACCTTCGGGGTCGAGAATATGCTTGGCACCAACCCGTTGGTTTTCGGGATGCCCACAGACGAGGATTTCCCGTTCGTGATCGATTGCGCCACATCGGTCACTCAACGTGGCAAGATCGAGGTCTATGCACGTGCGGACAAGCCGTTGCCCTACGGCTGGGTGATCGACTCGCAGGGCAAAGGACGCACCGACAGCCGCGCTATCTTGAAGGATCTCGTGGCGGGGACGGCGGCCTTGGCGCCGCTCGGCGGACTTGGCGAGGAGACCGCCGGCTACAAGGGCTACGGCTACGCCACGGTGGTCGAGATCCTGTCGGCGGCGCTGCAGGACGGGTCCTATTTGAAGCAGCTCCTCGGCTTCGAGGACGGCAAGCCGGTGCCCTATCACCTGGGACACTTCTTCCTGGCCATCGATATCGCGCATTTTGTGCCCGTGTCGGTCTTCAAGCGCATCGCGGGCAACATCCTCCGCGACCTGAGGAGCT
Organism: Bradymonadales bacterium; assembly: GCA_003559575.1. Classification (GTDB taxonomy): domain Bacteria; phylum Myxococcota_A; class UBA9042; order PWKZ01; family PWKZ01; genus PWKZ01. Next base: position 1,323 of record PWKZ01000090.1, read on the forward strand.
CGAAGAAGGCCCCCGGTGAAGAGCGGATCTACACCGCCGGAGAGAAAGAGCATCTGGCCTGGCTCGAGCGCAAGGACAAGGGCGCGCCGATCAACGCCAGCTTGAGGGATGACCTGGATACAATGCGGCGCGAGCTAGGGCTGAACGGTTACACTTTCCCCTGGGATTAAGGAGTCCAATAGAATGACCGACCAACCTTCCGCCCGCGAAACGGGGCCCGCAAAGGATAGCGACGACGCCGACCCGCTGTTGTGTTACGCCGACACAGAAGAATCACTTCCCTCTTGGTGTTCGCGCGTTGAGCTCGCTGCTTTTCTGAACAGATACATGCGGCCTTATCACGACACCCTGGAAGATGTGCAGCGGGGGCTCGACTACGCGTTCTCCAAGCGTCCCGGTGAGGGCGGGTTCGTCCTTCTGGCGGGCCTTCAGGAGGAACTCGCGGGTGCGCTTGTCATTCTGCACACCGGGATGAGCGGGTACGTCCCTGAAAACATCCTCCTGTTCGTTGGCGTGCGCCCCGAGCTGCGCGGTCGTGGCATTGGGCAGCAACTCATCGAGAGGGCGCTCGAGGAGTGCGACGGGGCGGTCAAGCTTCATGTGGAGCCCGACAACCCGGCTCAGCGCCTCTATAGCAGGTTGGGGTTCGTCAAGAAATACGACGAGATGAGGTTCGTACGCTCATGAACAAGGTCAAGATCAACCTCGACGCATTGACTTCCAATCTGGACGTGGTGGGCAGTTGGATGGATCGGCACGGCGCCTCATGGTGCCTCGTCACAAAAGCGCTGTGTGGTCATGAGGAGAGCCTCACGGCGCTCTATCGGGTCGGCGTGCGCTCCATCGCCGATTCGCGGCTCGATAACCTGCTGCCCTACGCCAGCGGCCTCGAGGAGGTCGAGCGCTGTTATCTACGCCTACCCGACCTGTCGGTCATCGACGAGGTGGTTCGAATGACCGACATTTCATTGAACAGCGAGAGCGTGGTAATCAGGGAGCTCAGCAAAGCGGCTTGCGCCAACGAAAATCCTCACAACGTCATCATCATGGTCGAGCTGGGCGATCTGCGTGAAGGGATTCTACCGGGGACCCTGTTGGGTTTTTACGAGCGGGTTTTCGAGCTGCCCGGGATCCGCGTTCTGGGGCTCGGAGCGCAGCTCGGTTGTCTCGCCGGCGCCATTCCGACTGTCGACCAGTTCACCCAGGTGGCGCTCTATCGCGAGCTTCTGGAGCTAAAGTTCGGCAAACAAATACCATTTATTTCAGCAGGAACAAGTGTGGCACTTCCAAGTCTGGTTGAGGGTGTCGTGCCGGCCGCGGTGAACCATTTTCGAGTCGGAGAGGCGGTGTTTTTGGGGACCGACCTGGTCCACGGAGGGACCATGGAGGGGCTCCGCGACGACGTCATCGAGGTTGAGGCCGAAATCGCCGAGATAACAGAGAAGGGGCTCGTGCCCATGTGCGAGGTGGGGGCCCAGACGCCGTTTACCGGCGAGAGCCAGGATGAATGTGAGCCGCATGTCCCAGGCGAGCGCGCGCATCGCGCGCTAATCACTCTGGGCGAGCTCGACACCGATGTCGCCGGGCTGACTCCGGTGGATCCGACGCATCGGATCGCCGGCAGCTCGAGCGACATCACGGTGGTCAACATCGGCGAAAACCCTGACGGGTTGAAAGTTGGTGATCGGCTCTCTTTCCGCCCGTCCTACTCTGCTTTCGTGCGGCTGATGTCGAGCCAGTATGTCGAGCGCGAGGTCAACCCACCCCTCAGTGACTTCCCCGGGCGGCAGGTGCGCGCTCCACGCGCGGTGACTAAGGGGTGAGCCAGCCTGTCTCCGTGAGCCAGCGATGGGTTGCGGCGGCGTAGCGGGCGTGTACGTCCGCGTTGGGGTGGGGATCGTCGGGGGCCGCCCACAAGGCACTCGGGTCGCCCTCAAACTCCTTCAGCAACGGTGCCAGATCGAGGACCTTCATGCCGTGGTGGCGCCCTTCGCGCGCCACTTGCGCATGGATGTCGTCGAGCGCGAACGGCAGGCTGGTGAGATCGGGGAGAAGTTGGAGCCCGCAATGGGCCCCGTGCTTTTGGCACCACGCTCCAATCCGGCCGAGCGCCGTCGCGGCCCGTGGCCAATCGGGGCCGTCTCGAGAGTGAAGCTGGCGGTAGTACTCCTCGGGGGTCGGGCGGATCCCCAGGCGAACCGCCAATCCCAGCAAATGGGGGGCAGCGAGGCGCCACAGGCGCAGCCAGGTTGGTCCGGGGAGGCGGGTGGCCGACTCATGGGATTCCGGATCGTTCGGGAAGTATCCAAGCAGTACAATCTCAGGGCCGGTCCTGGGGCCGATCTCCTCGAGCCAATCAGCCTGTTCGCGTGTGCCATAGGCCAGGACCGAGGCGTTTATTACCTCGATCTCGTGTCCGTCCCCCTTGAGCAGAGTCTCGAGGCGACTCGGATAACTGTCGCGCTCTTCGACCCCCCAGCCCATGGCAACCGAGTCGCCGAGAACGAGGATGCGGCGAGTCCGAGAAGACAATTCGGCCTCCGGGGTCGGGTCTCCCCCCCGTGTTCCGAGGCTTGAAGTGCGATACTCAATCCCGCCGACATTGACCTCTCGGGAGGGCACGAGCCGGTGGCCGAGGCGTTCATCCTCGGTTATCATCCTCGCACTGAATCTTCGGACGCGAGTCTGAAATCCGTCAGGCTCGGGGACGAGGCGCGCGATCCCTTCAAAGAGCGCGAAGACCACAATGACGAGCCCAAGCCGGCCCAAAATAACGATCACGGTGTGAAGACCGCCGCCTCTCTGTTGGACATGGTGCATGATCGCGCCTCTGCAGTTGCGCCGGGGTCTGTTATCGTCCACCTGGGAGGGTAATTGCAAGTGTTGCATGGCCGCTTTCAGGGCGGGTCGGATGGATGAGTATTTGATGGACACTCCCAGGCAAGCAGGACGGTGGTCCCCGCCGGGCGGATCCCGCTGGAAGCTCACCTTGCAGCGCGCGCTTCTCAGTGTGCTGGCCTTTCTCGGTGCCGCCCTGGCGGCCGAGGCGGCGCTCCGGCTTGGTGGTCTGGCGCCACCGCCGCTGCCGAGCGCCGACTCCATGAGCACCGGCGCCTGGCCCGGGCCGCTCAATGACATGGGTATTCGCGCTTCGTGGCAGGCCGTCCCCGCGCGGGAGTCCGGCGAGCTGAGGATTGTCATTCTTGGCGATTCGTTTGCGTATGGCGAAGGGGTCGAGTGGTGGGAGACGCTCCCGTCGTCGTTGGAAGCGATCCTGACTGATCGTTATCCCGAGGGACGGTTTCGCGTGTTCAATCTAGGTCGGCCTGGTGATGACACTCGCATGGCAGTCAACCGATATGCCAAGGTGCATGAAGTGTTGGATCCGGATGTTTTGATTTTGTTGGCCTATCTGAACGATTTCTCAAGCCACTATCCGGCCGAAGCGCTGGCTCGCATTTACGAAGTTGCGGGATTGTTCGGCGCGCTTGGCCGGCATTCGTACTTGGTCGGCCACCTTGACACGCGCTATCGGCTCGCGGTGATGCGCCACAGGATTCTGAACGACTACTGGGGACGCATTTTGAGGGACCTGGAGGGCGACTTCCCCCGATTCGCCCGTCCTTTGACCGAGCTCGCGGCCTTTGCCGAGGGGCGAGGGGTCCAATTCAAGCTGGCGCTCTTCCCCTGGCTTGTGTCGCTCGACGGAGACTACCCGCTCTTGCCTGTTCATGAGAGGGTCGCGCGCTTTGCGGCGGCGACCGGGATTGAGTACCTAGACCTTCTCCCCGTATTCCGCGGCCACGACGGCAACGATCTGCGCTTGACGCCCGCCAATGAGCACCCCAATCCCAAGGCATTGTTCATGGCGGCCGAGGCGATGGCCGACTTCCTGGCGCTCGGGAGCTCTTTGCGTGTCGCCAGATAGATAGAGCCAGCACTCCCGCCACCAATTTTGCTCGCCAAGCCTCCTCCACAGGACCCAAGAGTCATTAAAACGTGAACCTAAGCGTGCGGAGCTGAGAAGCCACCTCAAGGGACAGCAGTTAACCCCTGAAGATATAAGGGGCCAAGTCGGCAGGTTCGGGTTGATGTGGAGTCTGAAAGAAAGCAAGTGAAAAAGTTGCTGCTAAGAGCTTGACTTTACGATTGAACGGCTGTAGTCTTGGTTTTGCTAACCTTGCCTGCGCGTCGTAGGGCGGCTTCGCGAGGCGCGCGACACGGCACGGGGGCTGCTTTTCGCAAGCT
>PWKZ01000190.1 GCA_003559575.1 Bradymonadales bacterium
CGATCCAGGGCTCCTCGGCGTTCTACGTGGAGAACGAGACCGAGTAACCGTTCTCCCCCACCCGCCTGAACTCCTTGCCAACTCCACCCATAATCCTCTTCAGATTCGAGTTCTCGCCCCAAAGCCTCGAGCGCTCGAACGCTCTCAGTCTGCGGCGAAGACCGTTCGGCCCGTGACCGACCTGCCTTCTTTGCCGTCTTGAGACCCCTCCGAGACCTGGGGTGAAAAAGTGCCGATTTTGGCGGTTTGGGCCTTCGAGACCTCGCAAGACGGCTTACTCATGGGGTATCGCTGCGCGGGCGCAGCCCGCGCGACCGCGCTCTAGGTCGAAAGGCCGACAGCGCGGAGGCCCTGATGGCTGAGGAGATTGGGGTTGTCGGACCGGATCTCTCTTGTTAAGGTACGTCCGCGTTTAAGCTCCCCGGGGCACCTGGTGCGTCATCCCGGGGGTCCAAGTGCGCCACACTCGGCCGGAGAGCCGGTGGGTGCCGCCTGATTGTCGCTGCCGGAGCGCAGCGCCGCGAATTCTGGAGGAACCGAAATGATGCGATTGACGGCAATTTTGGCCGCGTGTGCGATGTTGCTGGGCGCGACCCTCGCTTTCCAGGGATGCCGCAAGGATGATGCTCCCGAGTCTGCCCCGGCTCTCGACGAAGCCGCCGAGCCGATTGAAGAAGAAGCCGCCGAAGAGCCGGCCGAGGCTGCACCCGCCGAGGCCGCGCAAGCGCCAACGGCTGAAGTCCCCGTCCCCCCAATTCCCCAGGCGGTGCCGGCCGAGGATCTCGCCGACTTGCCCATCAAGGATGAAGACATCGAGCAGATGGTGGAATACATCTCATCAATGACCGCCATCCTGGAGGAGCACGCCGAGGCTCCCAAGGTCGCCGCCGAGAAACTCGACGAATACTTGAAGGCCAACTACGGCTCGCTGCAAGAGCTGCGCGATCGCATGCAAGAGTCCCAAGAAGGCTTGACTCAACAGCAACAGCAAGTTTTGGGGCAACAGATGATGGCCAAGATGGGCCCCGTCATCGCGCGGATGCAGCAATTGTTCGCAGCGCACCCCAACCTCGCGACCGACCCCGACGTCGAGCGCGTGATGAAGCAATTCAAGTAGGCCTTCAAAGATCGAGGAGCTTGAGGCCGGACGCCTCGTCCGGCGCGCGGCGCAAGGTGGGACTGAGCGGTTCCACGAACAGCTCCGCCGTCACCGAGACGACGGCGCTCACAAGGTGACCGCCGCGAGCCACCATCTCCGGCCCGGCGAGCACCACATGGGCATGTAGCGCCGGCTCGCGAGGCCCCCCATCGCTCCCATCGACCCACGCCAGATTCCCCTGAAGTTGTAAGAGTTCCATTGACTCTGGCAACAGCACCGTCCGATAGCTCTTGGTCGCGAGATCGAAGTATCCGATCTCGCTGTCTTTGAGCGCCCCAATGCCGCGCACCTCGGCCGCCGGCGGCGCTTCCTTGCGCGCCCAGGCGAGCAGCGCATCGACGAGCGGCTCACCCGGGTCGAGCCGCATCACATAGCCGCGAGAGGTCTTTGAAATCCGCATCGCGCTCACTCGCTCGAGGTCAAAATGATGGGGCCGTTTTCCGTGACGGCGACCGAGTGCTCGAAGTGCGCCGAGAGCCGGCGATCCTTGGTGACGACAGTCCAGCCGTCGGAGAGCACTTCGGTTTCATGGGTGCCGAGGTTGACCATCGGCTCCAACGCGATACATAGCCCCGGCCGCAACCGCCGCCCACTGTTGGGGCGGCCGTAGTTGGGCACCTGCGGCTCCTCGTGCAGCTCACGCCCGACCCCGTGGCCACAGTAGTCGCGCACGACCCCGTAGCCCAGCGGCGTGATATAGCTCCCGACGGCGTGCGAGACGTCACCAAGGCGATTGCCCACGCGGCAAGTCTCGATTGCGCGCGCGAGCGCCTCCGCGGTGTGCGTCAGGAGCCTCTCGGTCTCAGGCGGGATCCTGCCCACCGGGATAGTCACCGCGGAGTCGCCCACATAGCCGTCGAGCCGCACACCACAATCGATACTGACGATATCCCCTTCGGCGAGGGGGCGGTCGTTGGGGATCCCGTGCACGATGACTTCGTTCACCGAGGTGCATAACACACCAGGAAAGGGGGGCCAGGGAGGCCCTTGGGGGTGGGGATAGCCCTTGAACAAAGGTGTCCCGCCGACCTCGACGATCATCTGCTCGGCGTGCGCGTCAAGCTCGGCGGTGGTCACACCGGGGCGCACCAGCCGCCGCATCTCGGCCAGCACCCGGCCCACCACTCGTCCCGCGGCGCGCATCTTCTCAATCTCCCGGGGACTCTTGAGCGTCGGGATTCGACCTCTCTCCACTGCTCCTCCTGTTATCAACACGGGCACCCCGAGCGGTTGCGTAGAGCCCGCCAAAAGACGCATGCCTTGTCGAGCACGGAAAGTCCGCTCCCCGACCGGCGCAGTGACAAACTAGCTCAATCTCACACTCCGGTCGAGTTTGCTGCCGCGCCGGCCGGATCTGGCGAAAACCGCGAAGATGCGGAATACTCGCGGTGAAACGGGTTGGTGAGTTTCGCGATTCAACCCGAGGACCGAGCCGGAGGCAAGAGAGAGCCATGCCGAAGCAATATCGTAACCCCGCGCCGACCGTGGATGTCATTATCGAGCTGCCGGCGCGGCGGATTGTATTGATCCGCCGAAAAAATCCGCCCTTCGGGTGGGCGCTGCCCGGCGGTTTTGTCGACTACGGCGAGAGCCTCGAGACCTCCGCCGTGCGAGAGGCACGCGAGGAGACAGGGCTCGCGGTGGATCTCGTGCGCCAACTCCACACCTATTCGGATCCCGACCGCGATCCCCGCGGCCACACCATCTCAACCGTGTTCGTGGCGCGCGCCGATGGGGAGCCGCGCGCAGGCGACGACGCCGCCGAAGCCCACGCGGTCGCGGTGGACCGCCTGCCGGACGAGATGGCTTTCGACCACCGACAAATTGTGGAAGACTACCGTACCGGACGCTATTGAGATGAACGGAGCCGTCCTTGGTCACTGTTGAGTTCGGAAAAAAAACGCTCGCGGGCGCTGCACTGCTCGCTCTAGCCGCCGGAGCGCTCTGGCTTGGCGGCTGCGGAATGAGCGAGGACGTGACCGGCATCTGGAAGACGCGCGACGCGCCGGTCAGAATCTCCGAGAGCGTCTCGCAGCCACGCCACCTCGACGAATGCTATCTGTTCCTGGCGATCGCCCAATACGGGCACGAGGTGGCCGGGGTCATGTGGTGCTGCGACACTCCCTCTTTCGACGGGGAGAGTTGCTCTTGCTCGTACGTTTACAATGGGTTGGTCCGCGGCAGCCGGCTCACGTTTCTGTTCGACGCCTTGCCCCCCACTGCCGAGGGAGCGCGCTTGCGAGCAGAGTTGAATCTACTTGGCGAGGATGAAATCGACATCCGACTGAGCGGACACCTGTACCTGATCGAGACGGTCGAGCCCCCGCAAGGCACACCACAAAGCCCCGAAGAGAGCGCTTACGCCTCCCTTACACTGGAGGGGACGCGACAAGTGAGCATCCCCGATTATTTTTTGCTCTGCGAGCCCGACCCGGCTTCAGGAGGCGGTGGCCTTGCCGATGGCGAAAACTGACAGACCACGCGACCGCTTCAGCTCTCAACGCTCCGTTGCGGATGGGGCGCGATTGATTGCCGTCTCCCTGGCGTCACTTGCGCTCATCTCCACCGTTGGCGCACCTGCGGCAGCCGCTTTCCCCGACTACAACCGTGAGGAGCGGATCCCCAAGACCATTGGGGTTATCGCCTTCCGCAACTACGCGCTCAATGCCGAACAAATTTTCCGTCCGCGCGGAGAGCCGCTGCCGGGCGACCAGGCGCTTTTTGCAGCCCAAGACTATCTCCAGCATTGGCTGCGACGTCATGAGGACGTGGAGCTCATAAGAGATCGCGACTTGCGAGATCGCATCGCCGCCGGCAAGACCTATCGTGAAGGCATTTTGGCGGCCCGCGAATGGTTCAATATCGGGGTCGATCAATACCGCGAGCTTCGCGCCGAGCGATCCGTCGAGAACCTGGAGCGCGCCGAGACCCTCTACCTGGAGGTTTTTCAGGATGTGGTCGAACCCTACGCGCTGGCTGAACTCGAACTCCACCGCGGGCTCTCGCTTCTCGAACAAGGGCACCATGAGCTGGCCCATGTCGCGCTCAAACGGCTGTTCTTTTTCGATCCCTGGCGACGGTTCGACCGAGGTTACCACCCCTCACCGACGGAAACCGCACTGCAAGGCGCGCTCGTCGACCTGAACCTCACAGGGACTCCGGAGATGGTGCTTCTCAACCTGGATCGGGTCGAGCAACTGCTGCGCACAGCCGAACTCGACGGGGTAATGTTCGGCTATCTCGAGCATAACAACGGAGGAGAGCAGATTCTGCGGGTGGTGCTGTTCGAAGGAGAGCCGGCACGAATCACGTTCCGCGATCGTGTCGTATTGCCGGACGAAGATCATGAAGGACTAAACCGGCTCCTCTCCCGTTTTGCGGGCTGCGCCCGCTATCGCCACCCGACCCCCCCAAAGAGACCTGAGCACGCCCGGTTTCTGTTCGACATCGGATTTGTCGAGAGCTTCCCCCTCGTTCATCCGACAAGAGATCTCTTTCACCAACTGGGGCTGTCGCTCGGGACCGTCTATCGGCTCTCACGCGGTCTCGATTTGTTCGGCCGCTTGATGGTCGCCACCACTCTCTCGGATCCCAAACTCGATCTGATGCGCTCCTCCACCACGCTGCGCGCGACCGCCGGGGTCGGTTTCGCCTTCCAACGAGGGCGGCTGAGATGGTTTTTGCACCCCGGAGTGCAGCTCGCGGCAGTGCCCGAGATGGCGTGGAGTACCAACCCTTACTGTAAGCTCTACGCCAACCTCCCGAGAGAGCAACGCGCGCCGCTATGCCGCGAAGGGGATATCTCCGAGCTCGCCGGGCCTGTGTTGTTGGGCATTGATTTGAGCCTGGGGATGGATGTCTTTGTCACCAATGAGTTGTTCGTGGGACTCCGCGCCGGGGCCACCGCCTACCTGGTGCCCCGGGGCACCGTCGGCGACTTCAACTTCCCGCTCACCTTTCAGGTGAGCCTCGGCTACGCCCTCTAACTAGCGGTCAGCAATCAACCAAGCTACTGGCCTGAGCCTGAAGCTCAAAGCTGATAGCCACCCGCGGGATCCGGGCTTTCTGGGTGGAGGCTTATCAATCTTGGAGCAGGAGGAGCGGTAACGGGCTATGGGCCAGCCCCTCGAGTTCGGAGCCGGTGGCGGTGAACTCCAGCGCAAAAGAGTAAGCATCTCCCTCACCGTTGCCATCCAGATCGATGTCGGGGGGCAGGGTATGGTGAATGAGGGCGCGAATCTGATATGCAGTGACCGGCACCACCTCACCGTCGCGCAGCGCCAGGTCGATGAGCTTGTGTAGATCGTGAGGCCGCAAGGCACCACCCAACACACCACGCATTTGCATCACCCGCCCCGGCTCATCGGGCAGGTAATCGAGGGTCGCCCGCAACTGCATCGCGTAAATATCGATCGACAGGGCGTCCTTGACGTCGGCACTTCCCAGCACGACCCTGTGGCGCGAGTCGAACCGCCCCGCCGTCAAGGTGCGGCCGATGACCCGTGCGCCCTGAAGCACCCACGGCGGCGCGATCTCTCGCTCGGGCCCATCCCGTGTAATGAGCGCGACGCGATAGGGGTGGTGACCCTCCGGCGCCAGGAGCTGCTCGGCGTGCGCCGGCCACAGCGCCAGGTCATAGGCGATTGCGCCTGCCAAATCGTGGGTGCGGTGCTCAAACGCCAGCCCAAGCCCCAGCAAATTGTCGAACAAATAGGAGAGCACCGGAGAAATCGCCGTGCCCACCAACGCAATGGAGTTATCGACTCCTCCGTCACACATCGCCCACGAATACTTGGCCACGTTAGGCGCGCAGGTGTCGGGATCGCCGTCCAGGTCGAGGCCGCCCTCCTCCCTCGAGATCGAGTAACTGACGGCCAACGAGTCGATCAGCTGCACATGCCCGCTCAGGCCTTGAAACTCGTCGGAGGGGACGGGGCGGTCCGGGTGCGCCACCACCACTCCGGGTGCTGAACGCTCCTGATCGAGTGCCGGGCCGTCCCAGGCCGGATCGCAGCCTCCCGCGATGAGTAGAACGAGCGAGAGCCCCACGACGCTCACCCGAACGAGCCGGCCGATAATTTCTTTAGCGTTCATAGCGTGTACCCAAGACCTATCCCTATCCGGTAACTCGGTGTCATGCGCCAATCTGCACCTCCGCCGCCCCCGCCGCCACGAGTCGGCAAAAGAACTCCGAGAGCCTCCCCACCAACACTCACATAGACGCCGGAGGCGATGGGGGCCATAAGCTCCAAATGACCCGAAAAGACGAACCCGCCGGTGGTCACGTTGGCGGGCTCCTCGACTCCGGAGACCTCCTGGCGGAGCATCACCCCCCCGGTCCCGGCACCGACGAGCAGCACCAGGTAGCGGAGATCGAAGCCGTGCGAGAGCAAGAGATCTCCTTGCAGCTCGAACTGCCGGACACGCGAACCGAAAACTCTAAAGTCAGAGCCCCCAAACAACAGCCGCGGTCGAAACCACAGCCGCCCGAGCAGCACGGCATAGCTGACCCCGCCGAGCATCATGCCGCCGAAATCCTGTAACGTCTCACCGCGATAGTGAAGCGATGCCTGCGGGCCATGGCGTCGCCCACGGCTATACGCCCCCTTCGGCGCCAACCGAAGATAGGCAATCGGCCCCATCCCCTCCGGGGCGATCGTCACCATCGCGCCCGGCTCGACCAGGACGTGCCGCTCGCGCAGCTCGGCCGGAGTGCGCAACCGGACCACATAGTGGCCTGCGGCCAGGACCAGCCGCCGCCACGGGGAGGGTGTCACCACCTCGGCCACCAGGGGGCCGTGCTCGCCGGCAAAGACCAGGTACTCCCCGGGATCGCGAAAAACCAGCGTCGCGCGCCGCGCGGTGTCGAGACTGAGATCGGTGAGGATGACGTCGGCGTGACCCTGGATATCGTAATCGAAAGTCGGGTGCTGAGTCCCCACGAGAGTCCGGCTAGTGGCCCACAGGGTCCGTTGGCGCGCGTAATCGAACGCCTCCAACAGCGAGACCTTGCCGTCTCCCGAGACGTCGGCGACGCCGCGCATCCCGACCATCAAATAGTGGGAGAAGAACGAACCACGGAGATGCTCCGACTCTTGCGACAGCTCGCCGGCGGCACTCGATGACAAAAACGCCACCCCCTCGGCTTCCAGCCGATTCTCGATCTCTAACGGGAACGGCGGCGCCGGGCGGGCTCCCTTGACCCCGGTCAACGCGCCCGAATAGCACGCATCGACAATCAAAACTCGCATGTTTGCCGGAGAGCCGCTGACAAGCTGTTTCAACTCGTCGAGATCAAAATGGGTGCCATCTAAATGCAGCGCCCGGGGATCGGCGTGGCCGGAGTAGAAGACAAATAGAAAGGTGTGCACCTTGGGATCGCTCGCCGCCCGCCGGATCCGGTCGTTCAAATCGATCAGCTTGCGACGGACTCGGTCGGAGTCGCCTCCCAGAACCAACTCCATGTCGCGGCGCTCCATGTTGCCGTAGCGCTGCATCAGCTCGTCCATCCGGCGCGCGTCCTCTTCGGCATAGCGCAGGAGGGGCTCATCGGCATCTCCCCGGTTATTGCCGACTATCAACGCGAAACGGCGCACGTCGCCCCGCGCCTCGGCGGCAAAGCCCACGGTGACACACAGCACCAGCAGAGCAGCGAAGAGTCGGAGTCGAGATTGAGGGGTGCGCGCGCCCATCGCCATCACATCCCCGGCGCCGAAGCCGACATCGCGGCGGGCTCCTTGGGGAAAGCCAGCAGGCGAGCAGCGCAGGTGGCCCCCGACGCAGCCTCGAGCGCCATGAGGAACCGCTCCTCGGCCGTCTCACGCTCGTCTTGATCGAGATGGGTCTCGATCCAGGGTCGCGCGGCGGCGGTGGCCGCCTCGAGCGGCAAGGGAGCGGGGCAAATCAGGATCACGAATCGCTCCTCGTCACCCTGATCATCCAAAAGAGCGCTGACCGGTAATTTGAACTTCGCTCCGGCAGTTACGCGCGGCGGCTCATGCCCGGGAAGCGGCAGCATGGCCTTCAACGGCTCACCGAGGGGCGGAGTGGCGAACAGCGCCACCTCTCCGTCGATCACCGATTGAATCTGAAAGCCAATCTGGTCTCCGGCGAGGACGGTCTCGCCACGCTCGAGCGGTCTGACCCGCCCCTCCCGAAGCACGAAGGAGTGCACGGCCACTCCACCTTTGAGACGCACCACATCAGGCGCCGGCGCCTCTCGTCTAGGGGGCGCCAGAACCAACAGCAGAGCGGCCAGCGCCGCTGCCCCAGCGAAGGCGGCGGTCCACCGGAGGCTGAATCCAAACATCGGCCGCCGGACGGCGCGCGCGGAGTCCAGCTGATGCCTCAGACGTCGGCGCAAGGCGTCGGACTGCGGGCTATCCAAAAACTCGGTCCGCGCCCGCGCGAGCGTGGCGAAACGCTCGCGGCACTCTTGACAGTCGCCGGCGGCCGCCTCCGCGCGCGCCTTGATCGCGGCCGGCTCGTCGTCGGCGGCGAGCAACAGATCAAAGCGCAAGTCGGAGACGTGCTCTCCTCTCTTGTGGTTTCTGGCCATCGATCACCGGCTACCCGCGGCTTTGGCGCGCCGCGCGAAACGCACGAGGAGATTGCGAACCGTCCGGGAAGTAACTCCCAGCACTTGCGCCGCCTCCTCTTGAGTCATCCCATCCACATGGCAATACACGAACGCCTCTAGCTCCCTCTTGGGCGCCCCCTCGGCCATCACCGCGAGAGTCCGCCCGGCCTCCACCCGCGCCTGGCCGGTCTCCGCTCGCCCGACCGGGACCGATTCGCTGTGGGTGCGCAACAGCGCGGCACGCCGACGACGGTCGCGCAGGCGATTCAAACAGAGGTTGGTCGTGACGCGATAGGTCCATAAAACCAGCCCTTCGGGATCGACGTCGCCGTGACGCCCGAGGAGCACCCGCTCAAAAACCTCTTGGGTCACGTCGAGCGCCTCATCGCCATCGCGCAGCAGCTGCAACGCTCGGCGGTGGACCTGCGGCGCGCAGGAACGGTAAATCGATTCAAACTTCGCCGAATCCATCCCGTCCCCGGCCCATCTTCTCTGACAACACCCGAATAGAAGACAACAGGAATCTCCAACGCTTCTACCAGGACGGCAGCACCACCAATCGATTCTCGCGGGCGAACAGACCACACGCGCCACTGAAAGGCCCGGTGCAGAGCCCCGGGCGGTCGGGCGCAATACTCCCGACAGTGGTCCCCATCACCTGAATGTCGAGACCCTTCAGGATCAGGCGGACCGGCTCCATCTTTTCACCATCGGAGCCCACTCCGCGCACGTAGAGTGGCCTGAGCAAGAGATCGCTCGCCTCGTTTGGCTGGAAGAACTCGAGCCCTACGCCGAGAGGCAGCGCGTCGAGAGCGACCCACCGGCCGGCACCGATCTCGCCTGCTTGCACGCGGCGCAGCTCTCGGTGGATGAACTCAACATAGAGGCGATTGTCGCGCGGCTCGAACCGCAGCGCGCACAGCATGTCGTAAGGTCCGGTACACAGCGTAACGTCCCCCCCCTCGATCCGGCCGACTTCGTCCCCGTCATAGACGAGCGTCTCGCCTCGGCGCCCAAGCAGTACCGCTCCGGTCGGCAGCCCGCTCTCGCGCAACGTTCCCCGCAGCATGAGAGTCTCCTCCCCCTCGTCGGACCGCTCAGCTTGATAAAGACGTCCGTCAGGACCGACCAGGTTGATGAACACCCAGTCGGTGCCGTCGGGCTCGGGCGCCGGAGGGATCTCGGCCTCTTCGTCCAGGCGCTCGCAGTCCACCGTGGGATCGTCGTAGACCTCACAGTCCACGAGATCGGGGAGCGTGTCGTCCCACTCTTGTCCACCGAGATTGCTGCTGACGGCCAGCTCGACCACCACCGGGTGATCCAGTAAGAACCCGAAATGCCACTCCTGAATCCACGCCAGAGTGACACAGGAGTACCCGCCGACCCCCCATCCGGGGCCCCAGCTATTGCGGATTATGAAGCACATCCCACCTTCTTCGGGCATCCGCGGCAGTTTGCGATACCCGACTATCAGATAGGCGTGGCCCTCGGCGTGCTGAATGCCGGCCGCCGATCCGGCCTCTTCCAGCGTGATGAGCCCGTCGTTTTGAAAGTAGTTGCTGGACAGCGGGCTCGCGAACGGCACCGGCAGACCGTCCTCTTCAAGCACCCGGATGATGTCGGCCGGCTGGTTTATGTGGCGCACACGGCGGACCTGCACCACCCCGTCCTCGCAGGACTGCGCGAGCGGAGTCTGAAGCTCGTTGTCGGTCTGGTTGGGATTATAGGGGCAGCTTGTCTCGAGCGGGATGTCGTAAGCTGCCGCGTTGATGCTGGCTTGAAACCCGTCGCCATACCAGGAGCCGGCATCCCGTGAAGTGCAGGTGGTGTCGTGGCAATCGGGCCGCGAAGCCCAATAGAAACGCTGCTCCGACAGGTTGACCGTGCTCAAGTGAGGTGCCTTGAGAAGCGTGGCGTACTCCACATGGCCGATACCGGCGAAAGCGGCGCAGGTCCCCCGCGAGCCCTGGTTGCGCACCGGGATGTCTTTCAGGCGGGGGATCACATACTCGTCGTCCAAACTGTTGAGATCGGGGGCGACAAAAGAGGCTTTGCGGGTCTTGAGTTCGGCGGCGAACGGCTCAAAGTCCACCAGGCCGAACGCGGCGGGGCGAATGTTTTGCCGCCTGCGCGCGGTGGACTGGAGCAAATCGAGGATCTCGGCCGGCGGCCTGAAGCGCGCCTCGGAGTCCGTGCTGTCGCCACCGGCGGCGCGCCAGGCGAGCACATGCAGCAGCGCGTCGGTGTCGCCGGCGGCCGCCTCACCAGCCCGCGCCCGGAGATGAACGAAGGCGTTTTGGCCTGATAGCGGAGCCGGCCCTTCGGTGAGCCCGAGATCGGCCAACAACGACTCGAGATCGCAACCGGCCGCGGCAAACCACAACAAAGCCAAACCGGCCAACCCCGCGAGCGTCGCATGTCTCAAACGCATGCCGCGCGACTCAGGCGGCGAGAAGTACCCGAAACCCCGGTGTGCCATGATCCCATCTCCTTACCCTGGGAAGGCAAAGTCATTGGGTGATCTGAGCGGCGATCTCGATCCCTGCGGCATCACCGAGCAAACACTCGCGATCCTCGCGAATAGCCCCGCTCCCCATCGCGCCAACAGCAGAATACGCCAACCCGACCTGATCCTCAATCCGCCGGTTGCCCATGGCACTCCGGTGAGCATATACTGACTCCCAATGGTGCGGCGATGTCGCCAAGCGGTGGCGGAAGCCACCCACCTCGAACGGCGAGAACAAAACTGTGCATCACCCGCGCTCTCCGCCAAACCGCCACGCGGAGGAGACGCCACGGTAAACCAACGCCAAAGTCCAATTGGCCAAGGAACGGGCAATGAGCAACAGCACCGGCAAAGAGAAACTCGCCGGAGGCGACGGCAAGGAGCGCCCGACAAGAGCGGCGACACAACAGACCGGGCAAAGGGACGCCCCCGAGAAAAGCGATCATCCGCCGCCCGCCGCGGAGGAGGTGACGAGGCGCCATGACGCGCCGACCTCCCAGGGCGCACAGCCGGATTTGTCCGCGAGGATTGAGCGCGCGCTCGACCAAGAGCCGCCGTATGTGCGCCGTGACCCGTTGCTCGGACGCACCATCGCCAACCGTTTCGTGGTCGAGAGCAAAATCGGCGCAGGAGGCATGGGAGCGGTCTACCGCGCCCGCCAACTCGGCATGGACCGTGACGTGGCGATCAAGGTGCTCCTCCATGAGTTCGCCACCAACGCCACGATCATCAAGCGCTTCCACATGGAGGCGCTGGCGGTCAGCCGGCTTCAACACCCCAACACGATCCGAATCTTCGATTTCGGCCAAACCGAAGACAAACAGCTCTTCATTGCAATGGAGTTCTTGCGCGGACGATCCCTGGAGCACGAGCTGCGCGCGCACAAGAGCCTTGCGGTCAACAAGGTGCTCCACGTCATCTCACAAGTCTGCGGCTCTTTGAGTGAGGCGCATGACAAAGGGATCATCCACCGCGACCTGAAACCCGACAACATCTTCCTCTGCCCCGTGGGCAAGGACGAGAATTACGCCAAAGTGCTCGACTTCGGCGTCGCCAAGCTGAAAGCCGAGGATCACCGCCAGGGAACACTGACCCAGGCGGGCATGGTCTTCGGGACGCCCAAGTACATGTCGCCCGAGCAATCGCGATCCGCCTCAACCGACGCGCGCAGCGACATCTACGCGTTGGGCGTCATCATGTACGAGATGATCACCGGACGGGCTCCGTTCGAGGCCGACAACCCACTCTCGATCCTGATAATGCACGTCCAGGAGCCCATCAAACCGTTCGATGTCGTGCGGCCCGACCTGCTCATCCCGGCAGCGCTGCAAAGGACCGTCTACCGCTGCCTCGAGAAGCACCCCGACAAGCGCTTCGAGAGCGTCCAGCAGCTGGGCGACGAATTGGAAGCAATCGCCAAGGCCCTCGACTCGACATTTGATCGGGTCGTCACACGCGGCGACGCTGAGGCGCTCGGGATCGATGTCGCACGCGACGAAGCCTTCACCCTCCCCGACCCGTCTCCCGGCAAGCAGCGGATGGAGAACCTCCAGGGACGCGCCACCGAACGAATGAGCCGGGAAGAACGTGACGCGCTCGTGCGGCGAGAGTTCCGCCGCCGGGTGCAACGGCGTCTGTCGTTAGCGACGATGGCGCTGCTGGGGTTGCTCGGCGGCGCGGGGCTACTCTTCCGGATGATGCTGCCCGCCCAGCCGGTCGGCTTTCAGCGCCTCCTGGGGAGCCCCGCCATTGCACCCACCGCCCTGCCCGCGTTCTCGCCGGACAAAGTGAGCCTGATACTCGACTCCGAGCCGCCCGGTGCCACGATTTACGCCGACGAGCAACCGCTTGGACGTTCCCCCATCGAGATCGTCCGCTTGAGGGAGAGCCGTGAAGCCCCTTTCACCTTCAGGCTCGACGGCCACCAGTCAATCACTCTGGCGATCTCGTTTGCCGAGGACGGGCGCTACGACGCACTACTGCCCCCGCGAGAACCCGAGCCGGTCATCGAGGAGGCGCCCGGCCGGCCCGAGCGCAGGCCAACGCGCCCCGCCCGGCGCGCCACAGGCCCCACCGCCGAGCCGGAAGAGCCGCGCGAGCCGGTGCGGCTGCGGACGGACCGCGTCCTGGACATCAAAACACTCGACACCAAGCAGCGTTGATGCGCGCACTGAGCATGGAGGCCAATTAACGTGTGGATCATAGATGTACTGCTACAGTTCATCCTGCTTCTGGGAATCCTCATCTTCTTTCACGAGTTGGGGCACTTCCTGGTGGCCAAGTGGATGGGGGTACGCGTCCTGACCTTCGCGATCGGGTTTGGGCCGGCGATTCCCGGGCTCACCCGGCGCCGCGGCGAGACCGACTATCGTGTCAATTGGTTCCCGCTCGGGGGTTATGTCCAGTTCCATGGTGACGATCCATCGGAGGAGCTCACACCTGAGGAGCGCCGCGGAGCCTTCACCTTGGCCCCTCTATGGCGGCGCTTCCTGATAGTCCTCGCCGGACCGGTCTTCAACCTGGTGCTGCCGTTGCTGGTCTTGTTCCCCATGTTCCTGTTCGCGGCCCAGGCGCTACCGGCCCGCCTGGGCCATGTGGTCGACGGCGGCGCGGCCGCCGAGGCAGGGCTAAGGGAAGGCGACGAGATTACCCGCATCGACGGCCGGCGCATCCGCGACTGGTGGGAGATGGAGCGCACGATCGCCAGGAGCGGCGGGGAGACCCTGGAAGTCACGGTGCGTCGCGGCGGCGAACTAGTCGGACCGCTCGCCGTGACCCCCGAGGAGGTGGTGGTCCGGCGAGTCGAGGAAATCAACTGGGAGGACCGTCGCGGGCGCATCATGGTGGGACTCCAAACCAAAGCCCCTGAGGTTTTGGTGCGACCCGAATCCATCGCCGCCCAGGCCGGACTGCTAAGCGGTGACCGAGTCGTCGCCGTGGCCGGCGAACCGCTTGGTCGGCGGGGTTATCGTGAGCTCGTGCGACTCTTGAAGCTGCATGACGGCGAGACCGTTGAGCTGCTCGTACATCGCGGCCCGCCGGCCCAAACGACGGCCGAGCACCCAGGCCACCTGATGCGTGCGGTGTTCTCGCCGATCACGGTGCGTCTGCCGGTCCACGTCCAGGACGACCGGACCATCTCGGGGCTCGACTCGGTCGAGATGATGGTGGCGCGGGTGCGCCCCGGCTCGCCGGCGGCCACCGATCTCGGGCTGGTGCCGGGCGACCGCCCGACCCACCTGAACGGCAAGACGCTCAGCTCCTGGGCCGAACTCGAGCGCCGGCTCCTTGACACACCAGAGAAACCACAGCAGCTCACCTTCATGCGCGGCGAGCCGGTCTTCTGGCTGGCGACCGCGGAGAACGGCGGTCGCGCGCTGCTTGCCACTCTGCTGGGGCCCGCATTCGCGCCTGTCAAACTCGAAGCGCAACGGAGCGTTCAGGCCTCGCGGGCCGGCGGAGTGGAGCGCACTTTCAAGCTGGTCTCACTGCGGAGCCCCGATGGACCCCCACGGATGCTCTTCGGCGCCCGCAATGACGTCACAATGCTGGCCCCGGATCCCATCCGGCCCGCGCGCCCGCTCTCCTATGCGTGGCTTCGCAGCATCGACGAGACTGTCGAAGCGTATAAGATAATCCTGATGACCGTGGCCGGGCTACTCCGCGGGCAAGTGCCCATGAAGGAGCTTGGCGGCCCTCTGCTGATAGCCGACCTCGCCGGCCAGAGCATGCAGCACGGCTGGCGGGAGTTTCTCACGTTGCTGGTCTGGCTGAGCATCAACCTCGGGATCTTGAACCTGCTCCCGATCCCGGTCTTGGACGGTGGGCACCTGCTCCTGTTCACGGCCGAAGCCATCAAACGAAAACCGCTCAGTTTGCGAGCCCGCCAGGTGGCGAGCTATATTGGATTGGCGCTGATTTTGTTCATAATGTTGACCGCGATGAAGAACGACATCGAGCGCTACTGGCACTCGGTCTTCGGGCTTCTCCAAGGCGGAGTACCGTTTTGACTTCCGACTTGTCTCGACATCGAGAGGCCGGTGACGACCAAGCCGCCAGGCGTCTGTGCGCCCTCGATAGTAGCACGCAAACCGCGAGCATCGCGCTGCTCGAGGGGCGACGGCTTCTGGCCGAGCTCACCGTTCACGCCTCCCACAGCAAGAGTTTGCTGGACGACTTTCACTCTCTACTCGAGCGCTGCGGCTGGCCGTTGACGAGCATCTCGGCGTTCGCGGTAGGGATTGGGCCGGGCTCGTTTACCGGCGTGCGTATCGGGATGGCGACATTGCGAGCGCTCTCGTGGACCCTCGCGCGACCTTTATTGGGGCGCTGCTCCCTCGAGATCCTGGCGATGGCCGCCGCCGGGCGCTCGGGCTCGGTGGCGGCGGTGATGGACGCCCGCAAGGGCGAGGTCTACCTGGCCGCCTATGACGTCTCCGGGGTCGCTCGCGGTGGGGGCTTGAGCCTGCCCCACCAGGTTGTCGCGCCGATGGTGCTCTCCCCCGAGGCGGCGCTTTCGCGCATCGCCGAGATCCCTCGCGCGGCAGGCGAGCCGCTCTGGCTCGTGGGCGATGGGGTGCTCCGCTACCCCGAGATCTTTCGCCCCGGTGAGCCAACCGATCTCTGCATCGGGGGGCCGGCCGAAGCTTTTCCACGAGCCGCCAATCTGGCGTGGCTGGCCGAGCTCGCGCTCGATTCGCGCGACCACGCCCCCCCACCCCTCGAGGTGGTGCCGCTATATGTGCGCCCGTCCGAAGCCGAGCTTGGGAGCCAACCGGCGGGCCGCGGGTGCGCCCCCAAGGAGGTAGTATGACTCGGACGATATTGGCCACTCTGCTTGTCGCGCTTTGGGCCGGCAGTGCGTGGGCGACCACCGCTCAAGTGACCACCGCTCTAACCGAAGCAAACGAAGAGGCGGCAGGAGAGGAGGAGGAGGACACCACTCCCACGCTCGACGAGGTCATCGCCGGAGTCGAGCGCAAATATGAGAAGATCCGCCATATGCGAATGGATTTCCGTCAGATCTTGCGCCGCAAGGCGGACCCCCGCACTCGGCGAGCTTCCGGCAAGATTGAGTTTTTGCGGCCGGGTAAAATGCGATGGCAATACGAGCGCCCCGAGAGAGTTCTCTATGTAAGCGACGGGGATGTGCTGTGGAGCTACCAACCGGAAGACGCCCTGGTCTACAAGGCGCGGATCGAAGGCTCGCGCCTCTACCACGCGCTGCGCTTCCTCTTCGGGATAGGCGATCTGCGCGAGTCGTTCGAGATCACCATGGGCCCGGCCCACGGCCCCGAGACGGCCTACCTGGTGCTGACGCCCAAAGACGGGCACCAAGACTACAAGGAGCTGGCGCTGGTGCTCGATCGCGAATCGTTTGAGATCAGCGAGAGTTTCCTGGTGGACCCCTTGGGCAACGTCACCCACTACATCTTCGACAACCGTGACTACGAGACCCCCGTCGCCCCGGAGCGTTTCAAGTTCAGCCCGCCTCCCGGTGTATCGGTCCAGGAGCTCTGATGGCGCGGATCTTCCTCTTGACCCTCGGCTGTGCCAAGAACCGCGTCGACGCCGAGGTGATGCTGGGGATCGCCGTGCGTGCCGGGCACGAGGTGGTCGCAACGGCTGAAGAGGCCGAGGTGTTGGTGATCAACACCTGCGCCTTCATTTTACCCGCGCGCGAGGAGAGCGTCGAGGCGATCCTCGCGGCGGCGCGAGAAAAAACAGCGCTCCCCGGCCGCCGGCTGGTGGTCACCGGGTGCCTCCCGCAGCGCTATCGCGAGGAGCTGGCGCGCGAGCTGCCGGAGGTCGATTTGTTCTTGGGCACCGGGGCGCTCGACGGACTGGCCGCGGCGCTCGCGACCGGCACCTGGAGCGAGGCCAACAGGTTGCAGGTGGGCACGCCACACTTCGCGCGCGCCGACGATGCGCCTCGTTATCGCTCGACCAAGCGCGGCACGGCCTATGTAAAAATCAGCGAGGGGTGCTCGCGGAGCTGCTCATATTGCGCCATCCCCTCTATTCGCGGCCCACAGCACTCTCGTGCGCCGGAGGCGGTCTTGCGCGAGGTCAAGGCGCTTGTGGCCGACGGCGCGCGAGAGATCAACTTGATCGCCCAAGACCTGACCGCATACGGACGCGATGCGGGCCCCACCGGAACCGATGCGCCGACACTGGCGCGCCTGGTGCGAGAGCTGGCCGCTGTGCCGGGACTGAGCTGGCTGAGACTCCTGTACGCCTACCCCACCGGGATCACGGACGAGCTGCTCGCGACCATCGCCGAGTCGCCCAACGTCGTGCCCTATTTGGATCTCCCGGTGCAGCACGTCGACGACAAGATCTTGCGCCTCATGCGACGCGGCTATCGCGGCGACGACGTGCGGCGGGCACTCGAGCGCCTACGCCGGGCGCTCCCGGGGTTGGTGCTGCGCACCTCGCTGATCGTTGGTTTCCCTGGGGAGGACGAGGCGGCCTTCGCGCGGCTTGTCGACTTCGTCACGAAGGAGCGCCTGGCGCGGGTCGGAGTCTTCCCTTTCTCGCCTGAAGAGGGGACCAAGGCGAACACGCTGCCCGGAGCACTCCCCGAGGAGCTCATCGAAGCGCGCGCTGAGCACCTCATGGATCTTCAACGAGGGATCAGCCGCGCTCACAATGAAGCGCTGCTCGGGCGAGTGGTGCCGGTGTTGATCGAGGGGACGAGCGAGGAGAGCGAGCTACTCTCAACCGGCCGCATGGCCACCCAGGCGCCGGAGGTCGACGGCGTGGTGCATCTGGCCTATGGGGCGGACTCCGCCCCGGCCCAAGCGGGCGAGCTCCGCGAGGCGCACCTCGAACAAGCCGAAGACTACGATCTAGTAGGAGTCTTGAAATAATGAGGCCATGGAGCCTGACAAAAAACCACCCGCAAGAGCTCGACTCTACTCCCTCTCGGGCGCCCCCTCTTCCAGGAGCGCGTCCGAGTCGGCCCACTCATCGTCAGGGTCATCGCGGGACCCTTGCGGCTCAACCTCCGACAAGGGTCTCCATCGGCCGTCCGACCCCAGCACGAACAGCCCAGGCATATCTTCCTCCGAATAGCCGAACTTGCCGGAGTCCGGCGCTTTGTCCTTTCCCATGTCACTCTCCTACTCCCTAATTCCCTCGAGTTCATCGTCAAGCCCAGCATGTCACGTTCTGAGGAGCCCCGCCAAGTGGAGTCGCGTGCATGTGCAAGACATGAAACAAGTCGTTCTTGGGCGCAGTCCAACGCAGCGCCTACGTCGAGCACTAATTCGGCGCAGGTGACGCCGCCGATGGGCGTCAATCCGTCCGCGAATCCCTGGATGGGCCGACGATTATGTATGGTTCACCACAGCAGCTTCACGTCCCTGAATGCCTCTCGCTCCTCGGCCGTCAGTGGTTCACTCGAGCACCTCCCCATCAAATCGTAGCGGATTCCAGCACGAATGCCTTCCTGAACCGGCTCCTCGTCCATGAACCCCTCCGGCGGGGGCGAGTGTCTCATCTCAGGGGCCCAACCCCAAATCAAGGCCCTTCCGGCTCCCCAATAGACGTGCCGATGAAGCTCGGGCGGCAATAACCGTTTCAGGAGGCGCAGTCCCCGCTCTCTCAGTGAGGACTTTGCGCAATACGTCGCGCCCATGGCGATCCCCTGAAGCAAGCACAAATCGGGAGCGGACCAGGGATCGCAGCGACGTGATTCTGCGACACCGTCTCGCCATGCTTCAGGGGAAAAGCCCGGGAGATCCTCCAACCACGGCGCCGCACGACCCCATGATGATTCCAAGAGGATCGGCTTCGGCCCGGGACTGATCTCGAGAATCTCCTCGGCAAGACTCTCGATTAGGCGTTCAATCTCATCCTTGGATGCCTCGGCGGCCATTCTAAAACCACAACCGCGCAACATTTCCTTTGATACATGCAGGGCAATTTCATCGCCCATCTCATTCTTGGGGCGCTCCATCTGCTCCTGAATGAGCTCCAGAACCTCGCCAAAACAAAAATCATCTGCCACACACGTCTTCTCCGCAAGCAGTGCATGCTGTGCATATTGGCACCGGCGTGTTTCCTCGACACCCTCCAGCGTGAAGTCACTCTCCATATCGGGATCAGGCCAGCCGAACTGGCCGCTATAACCTTTGGCGAGAGCACGAAACGATGTGGTGACCTCGAAAGGATGGAGCTGGGTGGCGTAAGCCAGACCGGAGTACAGGATATATAAGCAGGCCATGCCCTTCGCAAACTTCGAGAGCCCCAGTGAGAACGCCCGGTCAATCAAAAAACAAACGCCTATCAGGTAAAACGGGGCTATCGCGACATAATAACGGAGCCCATCAAAAGAGTCTGTCCTGCACAGCAGAGTGCCCAGGATGAAGATGACCGCGCTTGCCGCTGCGAAGGCCGTCAGCTCGGCGCCCGGGCTGGTCCTGATGCGCGAGGGAAGCCCTCCCACGGCCAGCACTACACCTGCCGCCACGAGCATGAATACTGAATAGAAGCCGCTCAGGGCCGAGTAGCCCCATTTCGGATCGGAGAGCACCCCCCCAAAGTACCACAACACTACGAGCGGAGAATCACGGTCAAGGCTCAATTCATCAAACACACGGGGCGAGTCCGCGCCGGGCACTTGGGCGGGAATGATCATGAAGAGCAATGCTGTCGCGGCGAGGCAGCCCGCCCACCACCACGAGACGCTCCCGCCTCCGTTGCCGCGCCA
>PWKZ01000120.1 GCA_003559575.1 Bradymonadales bacterium
TCGCCCGGGTCCGGATCGTCGCCCGGGTCCGGATCGTCGCCCGGGTCCGGATCGTCGCCCAGCCCGGCAGACGCAGGTGGCGCGCCGACGAGCTGCTCCAGCGCCGCGAGAGCCTGGACTTCATCGGCCAGCGCCCGCTCGCGCGCCAGAGAGAACGAGTAGAACACCGCCCGAGCTTCAAGCAAGTCCGAGTAGCGCCCGGGCGCGGCGCGGTGGAAGCGCTCGGCGTCAGCGAGCGCTTCACGGGCGCGTGGCAGCATGTGCTCGTCGTAGAGCCGCTGAAGGCGCCGCGCGTTGCGATAGCGGAACAAGACCTCCTGCAAGTCGGCCTCGAGCTTGTCGATTGCCGCTCTTTTGGCAAAAATGGCGGCCCGCAGCTCGGCGTCGGCTTCGCGCACGGCGGCCGCGTTGGCGTGAAACCAGAGCGGCAGGGAGATCCCGGCCATGACCCCGAACATCGGACCGCCGTTGACCGGATCGGCGGCCTCGGGGAGCGGACCGTGCAGCATCATCATGGCGCCGATAGTCAGGTCGGGCGCCCACGAGGAGCGGGCAGCGCGGCGCCTGGCTTCGGCGAGCCGAATCGCCTCGTCGGCGATCTCGATCTCTTGCGCTTGGGCGAGCGCCTGATCGAAGAGCTCCTCGTCTCCCATGCGCAGCTCGGTCCGCGGCAAGGTGGCCGGAGGAGTAATCCGCGCCCGCGCGGGGCGCCCGAGGAGCGCGTTGAGGGCAGCCGTGACCGTGCTCAAGCGCTCGCGCAGGATTACCCGATCATAGTGGAGCTGTGAGCGCTCTGCCTCTGCGCGCACCACGTCGAACAAGCTGCCGAGGTCGTCGGCGTAGCGCTCGGCGCCGAGGCTGGAGAGCATGTCGGCGAGCTCCTCGCTCTCATGGGCTATCTCGAGTGCCCGAGCGTAGTAATACAAGTCGGCCCAGAGGGAAGTCATCCGGGCCAACGCGTCGCGCACCGCCCGGTCGTAGCGCAAGTAGGCGGTTCGCGCTTCGGCGCGGGCCCCCTCGTGCCGGGCTATCAACTTTGTGGGAAACGGGATGGCTTGAGTCAGTCGAATCGAGTGCATGGCCGGGCTCGTGCGAGTCGCCACCGCCATCGGCATGTAGTCGAGCATCGGATTGGGGAGACTCGAAGCCTGCGGCACCCGCGCCACGGAAGCCTCATAGCGCGCCCTTGCCTCGTGCAGTGCGGGCGACTGTCGCAACAGGAGATCGGTCAGCTCGGCGAACCCTCCCTCGAGAGCCTCCTCGTCCTCGCCCGCGGTAACGCGCGCGGCGCGCACGGCCTCGCCCGTCGTCGCCCCCGGCGCGAGGTGAGGATGCTCCGAATAGAGCGCCCGCACCGAGGCACCGCACCCCGCCGCCAACAGTACCAACGAGAGCACCGGCAGAAGCAAGCGCGCGCTCGTCGGAGCGCGCGCCGCGAGAGAGTCCGAGAATGCTGCGTCCAGGGGCATTCGAGCACCCGTCAAGGTTACCTTGGCTCGCCGAAGCCGGCGCAGAGTCCCCGCACCGCCCCGGAAAACATCTCCATCAAAATGCACCAAAACCGCGTGAGGCGCCAATTACCCCTCTCTAACAAACCCTAATCCATCATAAAACCGAGCATAGAGCGCGGATTCACGCACATCTGCGGCGTCACCTGCAGACGAATTAGTGCTCGACGTAAGCTCTGCGTTGGCCTCTGCCTAAGAACGGCTTGTTTCCTTGCACACGCTCGATTCGCGCGCGGATTCACGCACATCTGCGGCGTCACCTGCAGACGAATTAGTGCTCGACGTAGCGCTGCTACGACTGCGCCTAATTCGGCTTATTTCCTTGCACATGCACGCGACTCCACACGCTCGCTCCTCAGAACGAACCGAAGATTATGGGAGCGCGG
This sequence comes from Bradymonadales bacterium, assembly GCA_003559575.1. GTDB lineage: Bacteria > Myxococcota_A > UBA9042 > PWKZ01 > PWKZ01 > PWKZ01. Next base: position 1,895 of record PWKZ01000120.1, read on the forward strand.
CGGCGGCTCAATCGAGAAGATAGCGCGCGGTCACCGGGAAGTGATCCGACGGGAAGCGGTCGCCTTCCGAGTAGTGGTCGACCCACGCCTCGGTGGGTTCGGCGCCCGGACTGTATAAAAGCCAGTCGATGCGCGCGCCCGTCGAGACACCTCGGAAGCCGTGGAAGGTCCCCTCTTCGGGGAGCCCAAGCGTAATCCACGGATCCGAAAAGTGGCCGGTCGTCCCGTCATACTCTTCAAGGCCGGTCATGATCCGCCAGGGGGCGCTGTCGGGAGCCGCGTTGAAGTCGCCTATCGCGAATGTGACGGCGGCGCCCGCGATCTCCTGTGACTTGCGCGCCATGAGCTCCGCCGAGCGGAGCTGGATCTCGTCGACCGTGCGGGTATCGAAGTGGGTGTTGAAAACGAAGAACGGCTCATCGCCGCCCAAGGGCCGAAGCTTCACCCAAGTGACGATTCGGGGGAGGCTCTGCTCCTCGCTGAAGACCGATTGCGGCACATCCGGGGTGGGAGACAACCAGAACGTGCCGTCATCTTCCAGCGCGAAGCGGTCGGTGCGCCAAAACACGGCGCAATACTCATCCAAATTGCCCCCGAACCGAGAGAGGCCGGCCCACGCGAAGTGCGGCAACTCTTGCACGATGTACTGGAGCTGGACCCCCCACCCTTCCTGCGTGCCGATGACGTCGGGGTCGGTCGCGCGGATGATGTCGACGACCATGTCTTTCCTGTGCTCCCACGCGTCGTCTCCGTCGAGTGCCGTGACGGTGCGGAGGTTGAAAGTCATGACGGTCAGCTCGCGATCCCAGGGAGACGGATCGCCCCCATCGGCCGTCTCGGGGCGAGGCGCAGTGCCCAAGTCACCTCCGTCGATGTCGGACGCGACCTCCTGGCGGGTCTCGAACAAAACCTCCGGCGCGAGATCGCCGCACGCCGAATCTTCACCGCCGGGAGACACATCGGCTGTGGCATCGAGCGCCAACGGCGGGGGCTCAGGCGCGCTGCCGGCGCAGCCCACGACAACCCCCAAAGAGACCAGACCGAGCAAACGGATAAACATCAAAAAACTCCTCCCGCGTTGGCCCCAACGCAATTGACGCCACCCACCAACGCCGAACACCATAATACACTCAACACAGGCTTTGGCGACGGGACATTCTACGCCGGCAAGGGAGCAACCCCTCGCCCCTCAATCCTCCACCCTTGTCCGGGATTCGGGAAGCGATTCGGGCACAATTGCGGCGTCACCTTCACCAAATCGATGATCGACGTAGCGCTGCTACGACTGCGCTCGATTTGGCTTGTTTCCTTGCACTTGCACCCGCCTCACTCCCCTCGGTCCACGGACGCGGTGGATGATTGAGGCCCTCTGCGAAACAACTCCACTATGATCTCAGTGGTTTTCGCCGGCAATGCAGACAGCGCGCCGTCGTTGGTCAATAATCATGTGCTGACGCCTCGCTGAGGCGAGAGGCGCTGCTGCGGACGGTGAAGCTTACGCCGCACGCGAATACCGTTGCAGGTGGGGGGGATTTGAACTGATGAGTAGACGGGACACGGTTGCAGAGCTGGCCGACATCGAATTAGAGCGCGACACCGGCGAGACGACACCCCTCGGCCGCCTCTGGCAGGACCAGGCGGTGCTGTTGGTTTTTCTCCGGCACTTTGGATGACTGTTCTGCCGCGAGCAGGCCGCGCAGGTGCGCGCCATCATCCCCGCGATTCGCGCCCAGGGTGTCGAAGTGGTCTTCGTCGGCAGCGGAAATGCGTGGCAGGCCGCCCATTTCCGTCAGGAGTTGGGGTTGGAGACGCCCCCCTTGGACGCTCCAATCCTGGTCGATCCCGAGCTCACGGCGTTCCGCGCCGCCGAGTTTCGCCGCGGCGTCACGGGCGTGTTTTCGTTCGGCACGCTCAAGAGCGCCGTCCGTGCCTTCCGCGGCGGCCACCGCCAGCGCAAGGTTCAAGGCGACGCCTGGCAAAACGGCGGTTTGCTGCTCATCGCCCAAGGGGGCATGGTGGTCTGGCGCTATGCGAGCGCGAGCGCCGGCGATCATCCCACGAACGACGCCATTCTCGCCGCGCTGGGCAGCCCAAAATTGAACCCATGAATAACCCGTCTGCCGCAGCGCCTCGCCTTAAGATTGTTGGTTGCAGGAGCAGAATCAGATACAATGATGCCGATTTGAGTCGCCCCCGGCGCCTCGCGAGTGCGTCGAGTAGTTCGAGATGGATGTTGATTCAGCCCGACGCCACGAGTGGATGACGAAAAAAACAGGAGGAGAAGTTGAAACGGACCCTGAAAACCATTTTGGCTCTCATGTCGGTCGCCTGGTTGGTGGCTGCCTCGGTCATCGCGGGTTGTGACACGGGATCGGAGCCGGCCACCGAGATCAGCGCGCCCGAGCCCATCCCCACCGAGGATGCGACGGAGACACCCGACAGCGACGACGAGCCGCAGCCTGTCGTGACCGTCTTTGCCGACTTGCTCGAGGACGAGACTACCGTCGCCGAGGTCGACGTTGAGCGTTACCTCGGCAAGTGGTACGAGATCGCCACCTTCGAGATTGTCTTTCAGACAGGCTGCACGGGGAGCACCGCGACCTATTCGGCGAACGAAGACGGTACAATCGCGGTCAAAAACGAGTGTTTCCTGGAATCCCTCGATGGGGATCACAGAGTGGATGAGGCGATCGCCGAATTTGCCGAGGGCGAGGCGCCATCGAAACTGGTGGTCACATTTCCGGGTGGCCCACCCGCGCCGTATTGGATCATCGAGCTCGACGGCCAGGGAGGTGACGAGCCCTACGAGTGGGCCGTGGTGGGGAGCAGTTTGCCAATCTTCTTGTGGATCCTGAGCCGAACCCCGCAAATGCCGCAAGAGCGACTTGAAGTTATCACCACGCGCCTCGAAGAGCGAGGCTACGACTTGTCGCTCCTGAGTTTCACCGAGCAGCCCGAGATGTGATCCTCGACCATCGAATACTGGAGTCGCCCCATGCGTACATTCCTGGCAGTGCTCACCCTCCTCGTCCTCACAGGCACAGCCCGCGCCGAGGTCTCTCTCGACAGTGCGGCGCACGAGGTCCCACGCGGGCCGGTCCTGCGACTCGTGGGCGAGCTTGGCTTCCTGGCGCCGCTCGCGCACACGATCCAATTCAGCAAGGACGGCACCCGCTTCGACTACGTCGATGAAGGAGGACAGGACAACCTTTTCCTGGCTGCGAGACTGTCGGCCGAGCTCGTGATCGCTCGGCGCCACACGATCATTCTGCTCTACCAGCCCCTCGATCTGCGCACGGAGGCGCTGCTCGGGCGCGATATCATCGTCGACGGGCAGACCTTTCCTGCCGACACCGGCGTCCAACTGCGCTACGGCTTCGACTTCTATCGCGTGAGCTACCTCTACGACTTTTTCGGAGATGATCCGCGCCTCGATGTGGCGATCGGTGGATCGCTCCAGATCCGCAACGCCACGATCGACGTCCGCGCGAGCGACGGCAGCGCGCTCAGGACGAGGCGTGACATCGGCCCGGTCCCCGCCTTGAAGGCCCGCGCGCGCTACGCCTTCGAGAACGGGATCTTCCTCGGGCTCGAGGTTGACGGGATGTACGCACCCATCAAGTACATCAACGGCAAGAACAGCGATGTGGAAGGGGCAATAATCGATCTGAGTCTGCGCGCCGGCTATCCGGTCACCTCCACCGTGGACGCTTTCTTGAACCTGCGCTACATCGGGGGCGGCGCCGAGGGCACGAGCAGCGGATCCAAGGGCCCCGGCGACGGTTTCACGGCCAACTGGCTGCACTTCATGACGGTGACACTCGGCATGCAGTGGAGCCTCGGGCGCTAATCAATCAGGAGCTAATTACTGCCAGAGGAGGCATTTCCGGTTGAATATCTTCTCGGGAATCCTTCTATCGCCCTCATCACTCGGTCATAATCAAGGCCGATTCTCGCGAGATAATTACGAATTGCATCATAGCGATACTTGTTCTCCAGGGTCGCAAGCTGCAGCGCCTGATCGCGGGATATCAAACCCTCTCGCACCTGATTGCTCCTCAAGCAGTCATTCTCGGTGAACCCCCCCATTTTATGATAGATGAAATTGTAGAAGGGAGACGTGCCATCATCCACTCTCCATGTCTGAATGGTATCGCCGGGGACCTCCCAGTCGTACTCTGTCCGTAGGGTACGGACCACCTCTTCTTCATCCCATTTCAAGTAGTGCCAAAAATACTCGAAGTCGTACTTGAAGACGTAGGTCGAGGCGTAATTGAACAGCATCTCCAGCAATGATGGATTGAAGTGCGCGGGGTTCTCGAAATAGCGCTTCATCAAATTCACAGTGAACACGAGCGTGTCGGAGAATCCGAGGTGATGGAGAACGCCCCCCGGTTCCCCTCTCTTGAGATTGAGATATCCCCACTTGAAATCTGAATTCTCGATTTCGTTGCCTCTGCACAGAAAGACCAGCTTGATCCCGTGGCGCCTCGCAATCTTGGTCACCCAGTACTCAGCAGGTTTGTCACCGGACATGAACATGACCACCGCTCCGAGGTGCGGTTTCTTGAGCCATGCCTCGACGTACCTTCGGATATTTCTCCGCTTCGCCTTGATATCCGATGCGACGATGACATGTTCCACCCCGAGCTTACCCACGAGCCGGGCCTGGTTTCGCCTCGCAATATCGGCGACCATTCCCCAGTCATACGTAAAAGCGATCGGGTTGAGCCCCAACACCCGCTTCACATAATGGAGAGCGTAGGCGCTGTCACGCCCCCCACTGAAAGCAACGATGCAGTCAGGAGAGCCATCCTCCCGGCGGTGAGCATCCGCGATCTTCTCGAGCGCCGCCTCGCCTTTGGTTTCTATGGGCTGATACTCCCGGCAATAATTACATACTCCTTCCGAATCGAACTCTATGAGCGGGTATGTGTCGGGCAGGATGCACTTGGTGCAGCGATTCAGCTCAATAACTTCCCGGTTTTTCTGGTCTTCTCTGACGGAAGCGATGAGGTCTCGAAAGTAATCACCCTTTTTCTCATAGATCGCCTGGAGTGCCCCCGGAAAGTCGATCCCCAAGCTAAAGTCTACTCTCTTGAAATCTCGGCAATCGATCAGGTGAGCCCGTCCGGGTTCCACCTGTTCGATGCCGGAAGTCGAATGGCGCGCTAACCATGAAGCCTCGATAGCCTCTTTGAGAATCGGGCGCTCGGAAGCATAGAGGTAAAAACCACCGGATGGATCGGAGCACTGATAAAGGGAGCCGGTGTTCGTCGCCAAGAGAAGCTTCTTTTCTTCCGGCTCGAAGCAGGAGACCGTCGCGGAGCCTTCGATCTTGGCAAAAACCCTTCGCAGTGCATTTTCCGGCGAGAGGCCCGCTCTCAGGAGCTTCTGCAGAAGAAGAAACAAGACCTCTGCATCGGTCTCCCCCTTTGCGCCGGTCAGGGATTCCTCCCTCACAAGCTTTCGATCATTGGTAACGATACCGTTGTGAACCCCCAGAAGCTTGTCGAGGACCACCGGTTGATTGTTGGAATCGAGAAATTCGCTTCCATTCGTCGCCAACCTGGCGACCCCCACAACCACCAGGCTTCGATTCAAGACCCTCCCGTTTCCCTCGAAGACCTCGTCCATGACATGGTTCAAAACAGCGCGATACGCTCTCGAGCGCAGAAAAACCGAGGCTCGCTCCGGCCTTTTCAACCAAGAGATCTCATCGGCAAAAAAGAACCCTACTCCGGTGGATTCCTTTCCTCTGACTTGGACCGCTCTCAAGAGCCTGTCGATAGACAGCGCCACCTCTCTCCGTGAGACGGCAAGCCCCTCCTTCATGGCCATGGAGAAGATACCGCACATCAGTCATCACCTCGCTTCTCGACCAGTGAATCACGTGATCGCCTGACAGCCCATAGCGGAACAACAGCTGCCTCACAAGATCTGTGCGGGCGCACAATTCTCACACCCGAGCATTCATTGCAACACACACACCATAATCATCGGTCCATCCTGGTATTCGCGCGCGGATTCACGCCCATCTGCGGCGTCACCTGCACCGAATTAGTGCTCGACTTAAGCGCTGCGTTGGACTGCGCCTAAGAACGGTTTGTTTCCTTGCACATGCACGCGTCTCCACACGCTCGCTCCTCAGAACGAACCGACGATTATGGACACATTCGACATATTGACGCTGTCCGCCAAAGCCGGGTATCGTGCCGTACCCGGAAACGCCGGAGAGAGAGTTGTGGTGGGCTTTTTGGGGACGGGTGGCGACATGCGGTTATCGATGGTGCTGCTTCTCATGCTCTCGTTACCCTGCGCCTGCGCTACCGGGACGGAGACGGGCCCGGATATCGGCGGGGACGCCACGGTCGGGGATGGAGTCTCTCATGCTCCCGAGGGTCCCTTCACGGTGATCACCTGGAACACCGGAACGGCGGGCGGCATTCGAGTGCCGGCTGAAGAGAACTTCGGTTATGGGCCGGAGCAAGAGAAGATCGCGGACGAATACTACGGCAATGGGCTGGCGTGGAACACGGCGATCGTGGCGGCGCGAGAGTTTCTGGCGACGGCTTCGCCCGATCTCATCTCGTTTCAGGAGATCTTCCACAGCGATGACTGCGCCGACATCCCCGAAGCAGCTCGGGCGGGGTTTGTCTGTGAGGACTGGGCTCACGGCGACCCGACGGTGGCTCGGACGGTTCTCGGCCCCGACTACCAGATAGCCACCCACGGCTTCGGTCGCCATGACAAAGTCCTGGCAGTCCACAACCGCTTCGGTCGAATTGTCGGGTGTGACGCCGAGTTCTGCCTCGACGGGCTCGACGGCTTCCCGATCGAAGGGTGTGGGCGCGGCGGACGAGTCGGACGCGCCGTAATCGAGCGACACAGTGGCGAGCGGATCACGGTGGTCAGCTACCACGGCAGGTCAGGCATGCTGCAACGCGACTTCGAGTGCCGCACGCAACAGGTGGATCAGATCTTCGTCGATTTCGGCGACGGCCAACCGGCGGCCAACGGACAGGCGAACATCATCCTCGGCGACTTCAACACCGACCCGGGACGACTACAGGCGGTGGATGAGAGCGCCGCGCGGTGGAACGACTTCGTCGGCCCGGGCAAGCCGTTTCAGTTCATCTCCAAGGTGGGCGAAGACGCTCCTGGTTCCTATATCCTCTTCGACATCGATCACATCGTGAGCGACGTCTTCGAGGGCACAGTCAGCTACCCTGGGATTTCGCCCGGGACCGAGCCGGTCTACGAGGGACAGCTCTTCGATCATATCCCGGTCATCGCCACCCTGACTCCGGTCGCGCGATAAGACCGATGACCCGCCGTGGAAATGTCCACTCCGCGAAATCGCGGACACTCTCCATAAGGATTGCACTCCTCACCTCACGTAACGCTTGACACTGCTCAGGTGTTCAGTATCATCTCTCTCCAGCAGGCATCGGCCTCGAGCCGGATCCGTGGCACTGCTTCGAGGCCGTTTTAAATTGTGACGGTGGCGGATTATGCCCAGACCTTTGCCCACTCATAGGCCAACGAGAGATTCACTCCTACCTGAACACTGGAATCAGGTGGGGTCGCGGCTGCTTTATTTCGCCGACGACCAGCACCGGCACGAAGATCACCCTCCCGACCGCGCGAGCCACACCGAAGCGCTCTCACCTGCGCTGTTGCGAGGGCGCATCTGCGAGCTCTCCAGCGAACAACCCGCGGCCCTTCTGACCCTCGCCACGCGCCTGATCGTCGCAGCCCAACGGCAGGGTCGCGACGCGGCCTGGCTGTATGCCGCCTCGACGCCGCTCTACCCTCCCGACTTGGCCGACGCCGGAGTCGCACTCGCCGATCTGACGGTGGCGCGGCTGCCCGCCCCGCACGACGTCCCGCGCGCCGCCGAGATGCTGCTGCGGGCCGGGGTCGCGCTCGCAGTACTCGACTTCATCGCCGGCCCCCCCCGCAATCGCGATTTCCTGCACCGCCTGGCGGGGATCGTGCGGTGCCGCGACTGCGCCACGCTGTGCCTAACCACCTCGCCGCCCACGGCCCCCTCGCTCGGCGCGCTCGTGGGAGTGCGCCTGAATGCCGTCCTCGCGCGCCGCTCCCGGGGGGGATTCACGTTGTCGGCCACCGTTCTCAAAGACAAACGTGGCGCGCTCCACCGGACTTTTTCGGAGGTTTATCGTGGACCGCTGGGCTTGCGTTGACCTACCGGCGCTACCGCTCCAGATTGTGCGGCGCGACCACCCCGACTGGCGCCACCGCCCCCTGGCGGTGACCTCCCACGACACCCCCCACGCACCACTCGAGTGGACTTGCCCGCGCGCCGCCGCCGCCGGCGTGCAGGTCGGCGCGCGCGCCGCCGTCGCCACCGCCGTTTGTCCCGAGCTGGTCGTAGCACACATGGTTTCGAGTCGGCTCGAGGAGGCCCTCGAGCAGTGCCGCGCGCTGCTCGATCGTTTCAGCCCACGAGTCGAGACGGTGCGCGCGCCCGGCACCTCATTTCTTCTCGACCCCCGCGGGCTCATGCGGCTGTTCGGCTCCGAGCGACAGTGGCGCGCACAAATTGAAGCGGCCTTCAAGGAGATCGGCTTCACCGCCCACGTGGCGTTGGCCGATAACCGCGTGGTGGCGATGGCGCTCTCTCGCTCCGCTCCGGCGGGTGGCGCCGCCGAATCCAACCACCGCGAAGGCGAGATCGATCACCTCCCCCTCTCCGTGCTTGACCTCGACGGCGACTCGCGCGCGGCGCTCTCCAGGCTCGGCGCCTCGACCATCGGCCAATTCAAACGACTCCCCGGCGGCGGACTCGCGCTACGCTTCGGACCGGAGACGGCGCACTTGCAGAGGCTCCTCCGCGACGGCGACCCGCGCCCCCTCCACCCTGCCCGCCCCGCCCCCTCCTACTCGTCGACAGTGTCATTCGAGCCGCCGGCACGAAGCTCGGCGCAACTGCTTCGCAACGCCCGCGAGCTACTCGCGGCCCTCCTGCGAGACATCGCCCGCAGGGGTCTGGCGCTGCGCGCGCTCCGGGTGACCCTCACTTTCAAGACCCCACCCACGAAAACATCCCGAACCCTGACCCCCGCCGCCCCCGGCCTGGATCTCGAGATTCCATGCGAGCTAATGCAGCTCTACCTCGACTCCCTGGAGCGGGGCGAGATAAGCGACATGCACCTCGAGATCGAGCCGGTCCCCGCCGAACCCGAACAGCTCTCCATATTTCTCGGTCGGCAGGGGTCCGCGCCCGCGATCGCGCGCGCCGTGGCGCGCATTCGCGCCGCCTACGGCCCCAGTTCAGTGTCGCGCGCGCGCCTCTCGAACACCTTCCTGCCCGAGCGCGCCTACCGCTTCGAGCCCATCCAAACATGGCCCCCCCAAAAAAAGCCGCCGCCCGACAGCGCCGGCGTCACACCGCCCACGGTGGTGCGCGCACTTCAATCACGCCCCTCGCCGGTGCCTCGCGCGCTCGCGCGACGCCTAAAACCACTCACCGGGCCGCAACGGCTCGAGGTGGAGTGGTGGGCGACACCCGTATGCCGCGACTACCACTACCTGCAGGGGCCGGACGGACGGGTGCTGTGGGCCTACCGCCACCGCGACGACAGGCGGGAGCGGTTGTACCTCCACGCCGAGATTTGAGGCGCCATGGGATACGTTCCGTTGCACATGTACTCGAACCACACGTTCTTGGAGGGCGCCTCAAACCCCGCCGAGCTCATCGACCGCGCTCATGAGCTCGGCCTGCCGGCAGTCGCGCTGACCGATCGGGACGGAGTCTACGGGATCGTCCGCGCTCATGTGCGCGCCCGCGAGCTTGGGATCAAGCTCATTGCCGGATCCCAGGTGAGCGTCGCCGACGGTGCGGCTTTGATTCTCCTGGCCCAAAGTCGCGAGGGCTACGGCACACTCTGCCGGCTTCTGACCCGCGGCCGGCGACGCTGTCGCAAAGGGCGCGCCCAAGTGGACGTGAGCGAGATCCTCGCGCACTCGCGAGGACTCATCGCGCTCGCCCAACCCACCCCCGGAGGCGTCACGCGCGATCCCGGCGAGGCACCTCCGGACCTTTTGAGAGCCCTCGCCAAAGTCTTCGGCGACCGCCTCTATCTCCTCTTGAGCCGCCACCTCCAGCCCGACGACGAAGAGCATGTGACGCGCGGACTCGCCTGGGCGCAAGCGTTGCACCTGCCGCTCGTGGCCTCACCCACCGTGCGCTACCACCTCGCGGCACGAAAACCACTTTGCGACATTCTGACCTGCATCCGTCACGGGACGACCATCTTCGAGGCCGGGACGGCGCTCAACGTGAACGCCGAGCACACTCTGCCGACACCGTCCGACTTCGCACGCCGCTTCGCCGATCTGCCCGACGCCGTAGCAACGAGCCTCGAGATCGCGGCCCGCTGCCGGTTCTCGCTCGACGAGATCCGCTACCGCTACCCGTCCGAGTCGCTCGACGACGGCACCACCACACGCGCACGGCTCCGCGCGCTGACCATGCGAGGAGCGGCGCGACGCTACGGTGGCCCCCCACCGCCCAAGGTCGGCGCACAGCTCGCGCACGAGCTCGACACAATCGCCAAACTCGATTACGAGGGCTACTTTTTGACGATGTGGGAGATAGTCGAGTTCTGCCGCCGCGAAGGGATCTTGTGTCAGGGACGCGGCTCGGCGGCCAACTCAGCGGTCTGCTATTGCCTCGGGATCACCGCCATCGATCCGGTGCGCATGGATCTGTTGTTCGAGCGCTTCATCTCGCTCGAGCGCGCCGAGCCGCCCGACATCGACCTGGACATCCAAAGCAACCGCCGAGAAGAAGTCATCCAGTGGGTTTACAAGCGCTATGGCCGACGCCACGCGGCGCTGGTGGCCGTCACGATTCGCTACCGGCCACGCTCCGCGGTGCGCGACGTGGGCAAGGCGTTGGGGTTCGGCAGCGGCGAGCTGGAGCGCCTCGCCGCGCTCGCGCCCCGGTGGGGCGACTCGCTCTCCGAAGAGGTAGTCAGCGCGGCAGGGCTCGACCCGCGCTCCTCGATGGTCCGCAAGCTCATTGCGCTCGCGACGGAGATTTGCGGTTTCCCCCGCCATTTGGCGCAGCACCCCGGCGGCTTTCTGCTCGGCCACGAGCCCGTCGACACCCTGGTCCCCATCGAGAACGCCGCCATGCCGGAGCGCACCGTCATCCAGTGGGACAAAGAGGATCTCGAGGCGCTCGGGCTCTTCAAGGTCGATCTCCTCGGTCTCGGCATGCTCGCCGCGCTCGACCGCTGCTTCAGGTTGCTGGCCGAGACACGCGCCGTGGCGCTCAATCTGGCCACCATCCCCGCCGAAGATCCGGCGACCTACGAGATGTGCCGCCGCGCCGACACCATCGGGGTGTTTCAAATCGAGAGCCGCGCCCAAATGTCGATGCTGCCGCGGCTCAAACCGCGCACCTTCTACGACCTCGTCGTGCAGATCGCCATCATCCGGCCGGGGCCCATCACCGGCGGGATGGTCCACCCCTACCTCCGGCGTAAAAACGGGCGCGAGCCTGTCACCTACCCCCACGAGTGCCTGCGCCCAATCCTCGCCAAAACCCTTGGAGTGCCGCTGTTCCAGGAGCAGGTGATGAAGCTCGCGGTAGTGGCCGCCGGCTACACCCCGGGCGAAGCCGACAACCTGCGCCGTGACATGGCCGCCTGGCGAATCCGTGGGCGACTCGAGCGCCACCGTCACAAGTTGGTCGAGGGGATGCGGGCGCGCGGCATCGCACAGGCGTTCGCCGAGCGCATCTTTCTCCAGATCCGCGGGTTCGGTGAGTACGGCTTCCCCGAGTCGCACGCCGCCAGCTTCGCCCTCATCGCCTATGCGAGCGCATATCTGAAACGTCACTATCCGGCCGAGTTCACCTGCGCGCTGCTCAACTCACAGCCGATGGGCTTCTACAGCCCCGCGACCATCGTCCACGACGCCCGCCGGCGTGGAGTGCGCGTGCTGCCGGTCGATCTGCAAGCCTCGGCGTGGGATTGCACCGTCAAAGACGGCGCCGTGCGACTCGGGCTGCGGTATGTCAAAGGACTCGGCAGCCACGGACGCGCCTCTCTAGAAGAAGCCCGAGCCGACGGCAACTTCAAAGACTTCAAAGATTTCGCCCGCCGCACGCGACTCGACAGAGCGGGCCGCGAGGCGCTCGCGGCGGCCGGCGCCTTGAGAAGCCTCCCCAACTGCGCCTCGAACCGCCGCCAAGCGCTGTGGCACGCCCGCGCCGCCACCCCGGAGGGGTTGGTCGAGGAGCGCCACCCCGAGCCGGAGTTGGCCGAGCTGAGCGCGCACGAAGAGATCGCGTGGGACTATCAAGCCACCGCGCTCTCCCCGCGCGGCCACCCACTTACGGCGCTGCGCGCCGAGTTCACGAGGGCCGGGATTTGCTCGGCCGTGCAACTAAACGCCCTGCCCCACGGCCGGCGCGCGCGATACGTGGGACTCGTCATCTGCCGCCAGCAGCCGGCCACCGCAAAGGGAGTGACCTTTTTGTCGCTGGAGGATGAGGGCGGGCTCGTCAACGTGGTGCTCCGGCCGGCGCTCTTCGAGCGCGCCCCGGCCCTCGCGCGGGCCACCAGTCTCCTCGGAGTGACAGGGAGAGTCGAGTCGCGCGACGGGGTGGTCCACCTGGTGGCCGACCGCCTGTGGCGCCCGACCACGCTCCCCGAAACCCTCGCCGCCGGAGTCCGCGCGCGCGACTTCACTTGACCCCACACGCGAGGGGCGGATTGGCGTGATGACCCACTCGACCGGCCGCGGCTCTCTCCATAATCGGCGGTCCGGCTGACGGTTGCTATTCCTCAATCCTCCACCCTTTTCCGGGATTCGGGAAGCGATTCGGGTGATTTTGCGGCGTCACCTTCACCCAATCGGCTTGCCTCCTTTTCAAACCGAGCGTGGCCTCTTCTCAGGCTTTCTGCGGGGTGGGGAGCTCGGGAGCCCATCGGTCAGGAGCCGATGCTGGCGGATCTTGTCGGCCAGGCGACGCGGCATCTCCACCGCCTCGTCGAGCCGGTCGGGGCTATAACGCCCCCAAAACATCGCCGTTGCGGCGCTGCCGGGGGTCGGCAAGAAACTCTGCACCTGGCGTGGCCGCCACCCCTCGGCCCGCAGCAGCGAGGCCAGCTCAGCCGTCGCAGAGTCCACGGCGCCCGGCAAGCCGGAGACAAAATAAGGGTTCAAGTAGCGCTCGACGCCGGCGCGCCGCCGCGCGCGACGGAAATCTTCGCGGAAACGCTCAAATTGCTCGTAAGGAGGCTTGCGCGCCAGCCGCAGGACTGTTGTATCACTGTGCTCCGGCGCCACGTGGAGGTGACCTCCCGTGTGATGACGCACGATCTCCTCGAGGAATCCGGCCGACCGGCCGGCGAGGAGGTCGGTCCGCATCCCGGAGGCGATGAACACGTGACGAACTCCCGGCACCGCGCGCACGTCGGCCAGGAGAGCGCGCAGCGGGGCGTGGTCCGTTGAGAGCCGCGGACACGGTTCGGGGGCCAGACAGGATGGCCGCCGGCAACGCGCGGCCACCCGAGGGTCACGGCACCCCAACCGCCATGTGTTGGCCGTCGGCCCGCCGAGGTCAGTTACGGTGCCGCGAAAGACCGGGTTCTCCACGAGCGCCCGCACCTCCCGCAGGAGAGAGGCGCGGCTGCGCGACTGCACCGTGCGCCCCTCGTGCAACGTGATGGCACAAAACGAGCACCCCCCGAAACAGCCGCGATTGGTCTGCACCGAGCAGGCGATCGGCAGAGCGGCCGGCACCGGCTCATCGTAGTCGGGATGCTGCCGGCGCGAAAACGGCAACTCGTGCACCGTGTCGAGCGCCTCCGTGCTCAGGGGCCTCGCCGGCGGCGCGACCACGAGAAACGCGGCACCGTGGCGCTGCACCAGGATCTCGCCCAGCTCCGGGTTCTGAGAGCGTTCCACCGCGCGGGTCGCCTGAACCAGCAGGCGCGGTGAATCCAGAATACGCTCATAGGAGGGGATCCGGCGCACCCGAAAAGTCTTCGCCCCGCGATCCTCGCCGGTGGGATCGGCAAACGGCCACGAGGCAGGCAGCGACGGCTCATCCCGACACCAGCCATGACTTCCGAACGAGAGAGAGCGGCCCTCCGAAAGCGACAAGTCGCGTCTCTCGACCTCGCGCTGCCCGACCACGAAAGCGGTCCCCCGCAGCCCGAAGAGCCGGGGCGCGTCGCGACGATCCGGGTCGCGGCCGAGCGCCCCACGGACGGCCGCGAGCCGCGCCACGATGGCGGCCAGAGGCCGCTCGGCCATGCCGTAGACCAGAAGGTCGGCGCGCCCGTCCACCAGGGCCGAGCGCCTTAGCTTATCGGCCCAGTAGTCGTAGTGGGCGAAGCGCCGCAGCGACGCCTCGACCCCACCCATCAACACCAGGGCGTCGGGGAAGGCGGCGCGCGCGAGCTGGGCATAGACCACCGCGGCGCGGTTGGGACGCATCCCCGAGCGCCCGCCGGGGGTGTAAGCGTCGTCATGACGTCGCTTGCGGTGGGCGGTCTGGTGGTTGACCATCGAGTCCATGTTCCCGGCCGATACGCCGACGAACAACCGCGGCCGCCCGAAGGCGCGAATCGAATCCACGTCGCGCCAGGGTGGCTGCGCCGCCACCGCCACCGTGAGGCCCAGGTATTCGAGCGTCCTCGCCACGACGGCCGTCCCAAACGACGGGTGGTCCACATAGGCGTCACCACTGATGAGCAGTACATCGGCGCGCTTTGTTCCGCGCCGGTGGAGCGCCTCGGGTGAGATTGGGCAAGGATCGATCATCATGGGAGCCTCATCGGCCAAAAGCTCAGCGCATGGCACACCGGCTTCGAACATCCACCTTTGTACCTAGCCCATCGAGCAGAAACAAATCCGCCGGGTCCCCGTCGGTTCGTTCTGAGGAGCGAGCGTCGCGTGCATGTGCAAGACGCTCTTAGGCGCAGTCCAACGCAGCGCCTACGTCGAGCACTAATTCGTCTGCAGGTGACGCCGCAGATGTGCGTGAATCCGTCCGCGAATCCCTGGATGGGCCGACGATTATGGTCCCGTGGGCCTCGGCTGGAGTTGATCCTCGATCCTGCCTATGATGCAATGGGAGCGAGGCTCAAACGGGCACGAGCCCAAAGGGTCATCTTCATCAAGGAGCTTTGGATGCCGGTCAAAGACACGCTACTTGAAATCCTCGTGTGCCCCGCGACCCGCCGTCCGCTCTCGCGGATGGCGCCTGAGGACCTCGCTGATCTCAACCGGCGAATCGAAGCCGGCGAAGTTGAAAACCGCGCCGGTCGACGGCTCGATCAGCCGTTGAGCGAAGCACTTGTGCGCGAAGGCGACGATCTGGCCTATCCGGTGGAGGACGATATCCCGGTGCTCCTGAGCGAAGAGGGGATCCCACTCTCGAGAGAGGGCTGAAATGCACGCGATTGCAAAGTTATTCGTGTCTCTGGCGCTTCTGCTGGTGCCGATGACGCTCTCGGCCGGCCCCGAGGGCGGAGGGCCCAAGATCCCGGTCGATGAGCTTTGGGAGTGCGATTTTCTGCACCCCGAGGCCTGCCCGGCGCTGGCCCGGCTCGCCGCCCACGACGATCATGTGGCGCTCTTCAAGCGACTCCTAGACCACGAGGAACCAATCGCGCGCCGCGCCGGAGCGCGGCTAATCCAGCGACGGCCGAGCGAAGAGATCGCGCCACGGCTCGTGCCGCTGCTCGCCGACCCCGATCCCGACGTCCGCACCGACGTGCTCAACGCCTTGAGCGTTAGCGGCTCGCGCGCCCAGGCCACCGCCATCATGGAGCTGCTGGCCGAGGAACAAAGGGAGTCGGCGCGAGTGGCGGCCCTGCGGGCGCTTGGTCGTCTCGAGGTCACCGAGGCAATTCCGGTGCTCATCGCGGCGCTCGACTCCGAGGCGGATTATGAGAGAGAGGCAGCGGCGCTCTCACTGGGCCTCCTCAGAGCTTCGGCGGCCTGGCTCCCGCTGGCCACGCTGGCGGCGACTCCCGACCTCGAGGGGTTCATACGGCTGGCCGCCACGCGGGCGCTCGTCCAAATTGGCGACCGCCGCGCCATCCCGACCTTGTTCCTGGCGGCCACCGACCCCGACGTGGAGATCCAGCGAATGGCGGTGCTCGGCCTGGGCGCGCTCAATGCCACCGGAGCGGTGCCGTTGTTGATCGAGCTGCTCTCGCAGAGTGAGCTTTTGGCGCAAACCATCCGGGCGCTCGGACAAATGGATGACCCGCGGGTCGTCGACCCACTGCTGACCGTGCTCCGCGCCGAGGATCTGCCGGTGGATCTGAGGCGCCCGATCCCCATCATCCTCGGGCGGCGTCAAGTGACCCGCGCCCTCCCCGAGCTGCTCGGCATGTTGCGCGATCCCGAGACACCGTTTCGCATCGAGATAATCGACGCCCTGGGGCACATGAAGGACGAGCGCGCGCTGACCCGGCTCATCGAGCTACTCGAGTCGGACGATCCATATGTGATTGGCGCCGTCAACACGGCGCTCAGCCGAATCACCGGCGAGCTCTTCGACCCAGATCCCGAGGCCTGGTCCAGCTGGCTCGCGGGGCGCAAGTCACCACCCCAAGCACAGGATTGAACCCGATGGGCATCACGGATCTGTTGAACTTTTCCACCGGCGGCGGGCCTGCGCCCGCCGGGATCCCCGAGCGCTCCAACCGCATGTTGTGGCGCCCCGAAGACCACATCGGCCCCACGGGCAAGACGCTCGCGCCGCACTATGAGAGCCTCTTCATGAAGCTCCACGAACCCGCCGCGGGAAAAAGTCTGTGGCTACAGTTCGGCGCGCGCGCCCCCGAGGGCGGCGCGTTCGCGGCCCACGGCCATGTGATGGCGGTCTGTTTCGACCACGCCACACCTGAACGACATGTGGCGCTCAAGCAGACCTATCCCCCCGAAAAGGTTCGGAACGCCTCCGACAAGCTCGATGTCATCATGGGCCTCTGCCGGCTGCGTTCCGGGCGCACCAGCGGGCGCCTGGAGGGCGCGGCGGCGGCCGGCCACAAGATCGCCTGGGATCTCGAGTTCGCCCCGGCCGGCGACTCCGTGCAACATTTCCGTTGGCCGCTCCTTTACTCTCTCCCGCTGCCCAAAGCCAAGGCCACAACACCTCTCGTGGACACTCGCTTCTCCGGTTGGTTCGAGGTGGACGGCGAGCGAATCACGGTCAAACACGCGCCCGGGATGCAGGGCCACAACTGGGGCACGGCTCACGGCCACCGCTGGGCCTGGCTACACAGTAACAGCCTCTCTGGAAAACGGGCCGAGTCGGCCGGCAGCTACATAGAAGCGCTCTCGGCCCAAATCAAGCTGGGCTCCCGTCCGACCCCGTGGATCTCCACGGTCCACCTCTCTCACGGCGGCGAGCGGGTGCGCTTCGACACCCTGAGCCGCCCGCGCTCCGTGACGAGCCGCCCCGGCGACACCGACTGGTCACTGGTGGCCGAGAATCGCAACGAACGCCTTGCGCTCCGCTCGTGGGCGCCACCGTCCGACTTCATCGGGGTCGAATATCTCGACCCGAGCGGCAGAACCGTCTACTGCCGCAACAGCAGTATCGCGAACGTGCGGATCGACCTATACCGTCGCGGGGGCGGTGTGTGGGAACACCACGACACCCTGATGGGAGAGCACAGCGCCGCGCTGGAGTTGGCCGGCCCAACGCTCCCCGAGAGCGGCCAAGTCCACCTACCACTCGGCCCCTAACTCCCGAGGGTCTCGAGGTAGGCGTAAGTGCAAGGAAGCAAAGCGTTCTTATGCGGAGGCCAACGCAGCCCCTGCGTTGAGCACTAATCCATAATCGTCGGTTCAGGTGGGGGATTGAGGGTTTGGGGGTGATCCCAGTTCCCTCTATTGCGACGGCGAGTCACATCTGATCGCGACGACTATCTCGGCGGTCTCGTCGGGGCGCACCTCCACCTCTGCCACGCTCGGCGCGCA
>PWKZ01000063.1 GCA_003559575.1 Bradymonadales bacterium
CAACAACAGACCCCACATCGCCAGATGAGCTTGCGGCAAGAGGGCATCTGCGTAGCGCGCGGTGCTGTGCGTCGCAACAGCGGGGTTTTGAGCGCGCTCCCCATGGACACAGGCGAGCAGCTCGGCGACGAGAGAGGGGTCGCCAAGGGAGGCAGGGGGGGGCGCCGACATAACCGGCAACACTTGCGGCTCGCGGTCCACGATAGTCGGCAAAGGCAGAGGAGTGTCGGTGGTCCGGCATGATTCGGCATGCAACTCCCAGGCAAAGACCATCTCCCCGAGATCCGGCGCGTCCACGTCGTCGAGCAATACACGAGTAGCCACAGACGCCTCCCCCCCGGTGAGCTAAGCCAAGGAGTCACGCACATCCAACACCCGCGCCCCGGGGCAGGGATAGGAGCGTGATGTGGAGGGGAAGATGAGTTCGCGGGGCAGGTAATCGCCGGCGGGCGTTCTCGGCACGCGCACGACGAGGTACTTGCGCGAGTCGGCCCGCCCCTCCTGGGTTCTGACCCTCAGAAAGAGCTTGCTCGTCAGCCGCGCGCGGTCCCTCAAATGGGACTCATAGCTTGCCCGACGGTCGATCCTATTGCAGCGGCAGGCATCCTTCTGTTCATCGGGGAGATAGCGACAGGCCACATACTCGTCCCATTGCAGGCTCGGCGTGAAAAGCCGGACCACGACGGCTAGATTCCCGCGCTCCCGAACGACCTCCCAGCCATCCGGCAAGCTCTCCGGCAGCTCTGCCCGGTGAGCGACTATGATCTCCGCGTCTTTGAGCGGGCCTTCGCGCTTGGCGAGCGGATCGGCCAGCAGATGGTCGAACCCGACTATTACCTCTCGGATCCCTCTGATGCGCAGCCCCTCATTACCGTGCAAACGCTCGGCCAAATCGTAGCGATCCCACCCTTGCGAACCCAGATACGCTGCGATGGCCTGAACATCGGCAACAGTGAGCAGACCCTCCCATTTCTGCGTCTGCGTCCAACTCCCCGCGAGCGACTGGCGCGTCGTGAGCTGCTTCACTACCGGCTTAGCAAAGATAGTGGCCATGAATACCGTGGCGACATACGGAGCCAGGCGCACTAGCCGATGGGTCATGGAACGACTAAACAGCATCCGAATCAAGCGCAGCCCGGTGAGTGTCACCAGGATCGCCAACCCCGGGCTCAACGCGAGGCCGTAACGGTCCAGCTCGGCCCCGGCGACCCCGAGCCCCGCCAAGAGCGAATAGAACGGCACATGGGTCGCCCAAAAAAACACACAGCAGCGACGCTCCAACGCCGGCCCTGGGGCTCTCAAGCTCACCCCGGTGGCGATTGTGAGCATTGCCACCGGGAGAAGGCGGAGCGCGCCGGAGATGAGACCCACCTCGAGGAGAGGAGTCGGGGTTCTGCCCGCCATGCCCCAGAACCAACTTTGATGGTCCAGGCCGACGGTCGCATAGGCCAGTTGGGAGACCACCATGGCCGTCATGCCCGAGATAATCGCGGCGGTGGCCCGCTCCCGCCGCGGGGCCATCACCACCAACAATGCCAACCCCGCGCAAAGCACCCCGGCGGCAAGATGGAAGTAGGGGCCCAGGCTCGCGCCCAAGGCGGCGGCGAACAAGTAGCTCCGCTTCGGGGTCGCGAGATAGCGGCAGGCGGCGGCACAAAAGAGTAAGGACGCGAGCGGAATCAGAGTCGGGTTCCAGAAGGTTTCCGCACCTAGCGGCCCTCCCAGATGAATCCCCACCCCCGCCGCCAAGTGGGAGACGGGCAACAGACTGTAAGCGACCGCCTCTCCAAATGTCCGCGCGACGACCAAGGCAAGAAGCCCGAAGGCGAGCGAGGTCAACACCGCGGCCACCCTCCAGGCGTCACGGACACTCCCTCCGAGACTGAAAACGAGCGCGAGGTGGTGGACGAAGCCGCCACCATGTGGTGCTCCTGTTCGGATCTTTAGATCGCAGCCCCGATCCTGAGCACAATCCACGGCAGCCGCGACAGTGTCCATCAAGAAGGACCACGCCGTGACCTCGGCGGGGATGTGCAGGTGCTGCGGCAAATAGAAAAGCAGCCCACACACGATAAAGCACATGAGCGCGCGGCGCTTGGACAGGCGAGGCGGTTGCGAGAGGGTCGACATCGTTTGGCGAAACACCCGAGCAAAGTTTTTTTTTCTGAGGTCTGCCCGGGGCGAAGCTTAGCAGAGCACATGACAAAGGCAAGAGTGGATTCTCTTATGGTCGGCGTGGTAACTTATGGCGACTAACGGCCGATGAGCACACGGCCGCGCTGCGAGAACAGGAGACTCCATTGTCCAGCGCACAAACGAAGATCTCAGCCGAGGGGCTCCTCGCTGTTCAGCCCGCCCTGTTCGACAGTCGCCGCTTTGCGACCGCGTTTTTGGAGCGAGTTCGCCTCGAGCTGCAGAGGATCTCGTTGGCCGAGATCGAGACCGCCGTCGAGGCGCTGGTCACGACCTGGCACGACGGTGGGACCGTCTTCGTGGCGGGCAACGGTGGCAACGCCACCACCTCGGCGCACTTCGTCTCTGATCTGAGCGAAGCGGTGTGGCGCCAAAAGCGCGAGAATCGCTCCTGGCCTTTCGCGGTAGGGCTGGCCGACAATCTGCCGCGCCTGACGGCGCTCGCCAACGACATCAGTTACGACGAAGTCTTCGCGCACCAGATCGAGGGGCGGATTGATGTTGGCGACCTTTTAGTCCTTTTTTCCGGCTCAGGGGACTCCGCAAATCTCCTTCGGGCGGCGCGGGTGGCGCGTGGCGCCGGGGCGACCGTGCTCGGTGTCCTCGGCTCCGGGGGAGGCGAGGCCGCGAAATTGTCCGAGCACACCATCATCCTCCAGAGTAGCGAGCCGGGAGTGGTCGAGAGCGCTCAAGTTGCGCTTCATCACCTCCTCACCACCACGTTGCGCCAACGCATCTCGGGCGAGTGATGCCCCCCGAGGTCAGCGTCGTCCTGCCTTGCTTCGAAGAGGCGGGGCACCTTCCTGAACTCATCGAGACCCTCGAGCAGGCGCTCGCCCGTCATTTCTCAGGCGGCTATGAGGTGATTATGGTCGCGACGAAAGCCGCCGGCGACGGGACTCCCGAGCTGGCGCGCGAGCTGGCCGAATACCGACCCGGCTTACGACGAGTCGTTCTCCAGCCGCCGGATCGCTTGGGCTATGGTCGCGCGCTCACACTCGGTCTCGACTCCGCGCGCGGGGAGTGGCTACTTCTGATGGACGCCGACGGCCAGTTCGACCCCCGTGATCTCGCGGCGCTCACTTCTCAGATGAACCGTGCCGAGTTCATCGCCGGGCGTCGGGTTCAGCGAACGGATCCCCTGCCTCGTCTAGTGGCCGGAGCGCTTTACCGCGTCGTGGTCAATACTCTGGTGGCGCTTAAGGCGCGCCCTACCCTCGCCGCTGCCGCGTGCGGCGCGTTGCCACGTGATCTCGACTGCGGTTTCAAGCTCATCCGGCGGCACAACCTCACCGCCTCGGGGCGCGCCTTTACAAGTCGCACCGGCGTCTGGAATATCGAGGCGCTCCTGCGCGCCGCAGAGAGCGGAGCGCGATTCGCCGAGGTCCACGTGCGGCACCGCGCCCGCAAGACCGGTCGAAGTCGCTACAGTGTACGGCGAGGACTCTTGGCCGGGTGGCCGCGACCGTCGGAGGCCATGCGTCAGATTTTTGACCTGTCACGCTTGAGGAGGAGTTGATCGTGCGTGTTTTGGTGACCGGCGCCACAGGCTTCGTTGGCAGCCATTTGCTCGACCTCTTGCTGTCACAACCCGACCTCGAAGTACATGCTACCCGGCGCTGGGCCTCACGCATGTCACTTGTCGCCCATATCCCCGACTTGCTCGACAGGGTGCAGTTTCACACCATGGACCTTACCGATCCTTTCTCCGTGGACGCGGTGATTGCTCGCTGTCGGCCTGATCAGGTGTTTCACCTGGCCGCCCAGAGCTACGTGGCTCCTTCCTGGGAATCACCGGAGCTTTATTTCCGCACCAACACGATTGGTACCCTCAACTTGTTCGAGGCCCTTCGGCGCCATGATCTGCGCCAAACGCGGGTGCTCCTGCCCGGCTCCGGAGAGGAGTACGGCGAGGTTCTAAAGGAGGATCTGCCGATCACCGCGAAGACTCCGCTCAAACCCCTGAACCCCTACGCGGTGAGCAAGGTCGCGCAGGATCTTCTCGGGTTCGAGCACCACCGAAGCTACGGGCTCCACATCGTCCGCGTGCGGGCCTTCAACCATGAGGGGCCGCGCCGCGACCGCGTTTTCGCGCTGCCCTCGTTCGCCCACCAGATAGCGCGCATCGAGCGGGGGCTGCAAGCGCCGCAGTTGGAGGTCGGCAACCTCGACGCGCTCCGCAACTGGACCGATGTGCGCGATATGGTCCGCGCCTACCGATTGGCCATCGATCTTTGCCCACCAGGAGAACTCTTCCTCATCGGGAGCGACTCACTGCGCACCGTGCGAGGCTGCCTGGAGGATCTCCTGGCGCTCTCGCCTTGCGGCCATGAGATCACGGTGGCGCGCGGCGAGCGACGAGCGCGCCCCACTGAACCGCTTCTGCTCGTCGCCGACACCACACCGTTCGCTCAAGAGACGGGTTGGCACCCCGAGATACCGCTGCGCCAGACCCTGGCCGACACGCTCGACTACTGGCGCGGCCTGGTGGCCCGAGGCAGCCCGGAGGCAATGTGAGTCAGGCTGTGCTCATGAGCGGCGGCCACGGCTTCATCGGTCGCCGGCTCTCGCCTGTACTGACCAAACTTGGCTGGGACGTGCGAATGGTGGATCGCAGAGGCCAACCACGCGAGGCAGGATCCACCGTGGGAGATCGATCGCCGGCGGCAAGCGCGTTTGTGCACCTCGCGTTTCCAGCCTCCCCGGCGGCGCGCCGCTCCCCCGCGGGCCACCTCCTCGCCGAGGTTCGCGCGCAAACTAGCCAATGCCTCTCCACGGCTCAAGGCGGCGGTCTCATCCATTTCGTGTTGGCCTCCAGCGGCAAGGTCTACGGCCGCGCCGGCCGACTGCCCATCACCGAGGACCACCCCGTGAATCCCACCACTTTGCTTGGGAAACTCAAGCGCGAACAAGAACATCTCGTGGCCCTGGAGGCCCTCCGCTCGAGGCGAATGGGCTCTACTCTCCTGCGAATTTTCAACGTCTATGGGCCAGCTCAGAGCGACGAGTTTCTGATAGGCCACCTGGCTCGTGGGCTTCGCCGCGGCGCCGCCATCCCACTCGGAGAGCTCTCTCACGGGCGCGACTGGCTCTATGTGGATGATGTGGCGGCCGCTTTCGCCTTGGCGTTGGCCAATCCCCCGGCGCCGGGGGAGGTGCGGGTCATGAACGTCGCATCAGGAATCGCCACCACCGCCAAAGAGATTGTCTCGCGGCTCGAAGCGATCACCGGGCTCCGCATCCGGGTAATCCCCG
>PWKZ01000178.1 GCA_003559575.1 Bradymonadales bacterium
AGGCCAACTCATCCCGAACCATATTGCGACTCGAACCCGCACGCCGCGTGGTTTACATCCGAAACGGGCCGAACTCGGCCGAATTGGCTCTGAGTTTCGGGGCGCCGATGGCGCGCGGCGGCGGGGTTGAATGTTCTCGGCACGTTGCTCTGTGTAACTCAGAGCCGTGGGCTGTAAACCACCGGTCGGGGCTCTCTGGGGTGGTCTTGGCCGTCACAGAGCCGATTTTGGGGCTCGCGGGGGCCGCCGACGGCAACGGGGTGGTCTGAGCGCGCGGCGGGCGAGAGCGGTGAGCGGAGCAGGGTGGGGCGGAAGGTGCTGGGATTGTTGGGGTAAAAACACGAAAGCCCCGCCGGCGGTGCCGACGGGGCCTCGTTAAGTATTTGCCGCCCTCGGTCGGTGGCGGCGATTTTTGGCTCCGGCTGCAAGACTCGAACTTGCGACAGGGTGGTTAACAGCCACCTGCTCTACCGACTGAGCTAAGCCGGACCAAGCGACCTGGAATCTAGGCAGCTCACAGCGCTCTGTCAAGCACTTTCCGGCTGAGGCCACGGAGGGCGGTTGTCTTGCTAGCTGAAGGTGCCGGGGGCGGTCCGGGGCTCGACCGGGTCCAAGGGGCGGTTCGGGGCAGGTGGGGTAGGGCGGCTAGCTGGCTGGGGGGCGGGGGCTGTTTGGCTTGCTGGGGGGCGGTTTGGGGGCAGGCGGGGAGCCTGGCGAGGGCCAGGCCGTGGCGCAGGCCCCTCGTCGTTACCATTATTTGGGGGAGGGCGGCCTTGGTGGCGACCACCACCGCGACTGCCGTGCCCGGGATGATTATGTCGGTGCGGCTGGGCTTTAGGCCCCTTATTCCCTCTCGCTCCTCCACCGCCATCGACGCCAACTGCTCCAGGCGAGCCTGCAGGCTTGGTAGCGACAGCGGATAGGACTCGAGCTTGGTGGGATCATGACGGTCGAGCCCCTGATCCATGGCCGCCAAGGTCGTGAAGGTGCCGCCGATTCCGATCAACGCGCCCAAGTTGTCGAGCTCCAGAGCGTATGGGCTCAGGGCCCTTTGGAGCGCGGCCAGAAGATCGCTGAGCGCGGCCGGCGGGACCGGCGAGCGCGGCGTGTAGCGTTCGAGCAGACGTACCGCGCCGAGCGGCAGACTTCGGCACCACTTCAATTCGTATGGTTGGGTTGGGGCCGGCCGCTCCAGCCGCGCCAGCTCCACACTGCTCCCACCGATGTCGATCGCCATTATCGGGGCCGTCATGGAGGCCGCCGCCGGGGCCGTCGCAGCCGCCAGCGACGACAGGCGCGCTTCCTCCTCACCTGAGAGGATCTCGATCTCCAGCCCCAGACGGCGCCGGCATTCTTCCAGTAGATCGATCGAGTTGGCGGCCTCACGCAAGCACGCGGTGCCGACCGCGACCACGCCGTCCGGTGGGGCGACACCCCGCTCCTCGGCGCGCGCGAGCAAGATGGCCATGGCGTCGAGGGTGCGCTCGCGGGCTTCCCGGGTCAGCCTGCCGCTTTCGGCCGCCCCCTCACTCAAGCGCGTGTCGATGACCTCTTCCACCAAGGTCTCGAGTGTCCCGGGGGCGAGATCGACCACCAACAACTTGATGGAGTTCGAGCCAATGTCCAGCACCGCGCAACGTTTGCCCGGCCTGTCGTCCGACATTGAGGGAGGTGGCATCGGTGTCCTCATTTACCGCCCGGAAAGGGGGCGCGCGAGGGAGTTTACCACCAAACCATGCTTGCATCGCCTCTAGTTGACCATGCCTCGGGACACGGGCAACTCTACGATTATGTGATTGACCAGGGAGGTGCGAGCGTAGTTTAAGGTTTATCGAGGAGGTGAGCTTGCGAGCGGTCGTGACCGGCGCCAGCGGGATGGTTGGAGCGAACTTGGCCGAGGCGCTCGTGGCGGCCGGTGGCCGGGTGCGGGTCAGCTACCGACCGGGTGATGCGACGCGGGCGCTCGACGGCCTCGTGGTCGATCACGCTCCCTGCGAGCTACTCGACGCCGGCGCGCTCGCGCGGGTGTTCGCGGGGGCCGAGGTGGTCTTTCACGCCGGCGCCATGGTGTCGTTCGACCCCGGAGTCTTGGAGATGCAAATGCGGGTCAACGTCGAGGGCACCCGCAACGTTTTGTGGGCGGCGCGGCGGGCGGGGGTGCGCCGGGTCGTCACCACCACCACGGTCAACACCCGCGGCGTACCGCCTCCGGGGACGCTCGGTGACGAGAATACGCCGTTTGACTGGGCGCCGTACCGGCTCGGCTACATGGACTCGAAGCACCGCGCCGAACAGCTCACCTTGGCTGCGGCCCGCGAGGGTCAGGACGCGCTCTGTGTTTTGCCCGGGACGATGTTCGGGCCTCGCGACGTAAACCGCAACGCCGGCGGCTACATCTTCGCCATCGCGCGCTGGCCGGTCCTCGTCGCGCCGCCCGGCGGCACCACGGTGGCGCATGTGGGCGACGTGGTCCAAGGGCACATCCGCGCAGCAGAGCTGGGCCGTCCCGGCGCGCGCTACATCTTGGGGGGGCTCCCGATGTCCTATCTGGCGCTCTACCGACTGATAGCCGGCGAGCTAAAGCGCCCGATACCGGTGGCGGCGCTACCCTCGCGCCCAATTCTGCTGGCCGGCCGGCTCGCCTCGGCGCTGCGCTCGTGCGGCTTGTCGGTCCCGTTCAATGCCGGGGTCGCGCGCGCCGCCTGCGCGCCGCTGTACTACAGCTCCGCCCTGGCCGAGAGGGAGCTCGGCTTTCGTGCCAGGCCCCCGGTGGAGGCCATCCGCGATGCCATCAAGTGGTATCGGACGCAAGGCGCGCTCGGCGATCCTGGATGACAGACGCCCTCTCGACCGCCGTCCCAGGTTCCTCCACGACTTCATCTTCACCGGGGGGCTCTCGGGCGCGGATTACGCATCGCCGGCGCGTGCTGCCCCAGGAATCCGAGGGATCTCGAACACGACGTCCAGTAGCTCCAGGAGGCTCGAGGTCATGAGGTACGTCAGCCCCCAGATGCGGTAGCGCCCCACCTGCCAACACGGCAGCCGCGCTTCGAGCTCGCCACTTCGATAGCGCATGCTCGAATCGTGCGCGCCGGCCGCCAGATCATCGAGTGAGATCCAGACGTAATCGGCCACTTCATCGGGGCGGGGGGTCAACTCGACCGGTTCGGCGAGCGCAAAGACCACCGGCGTGATGGCGAGAGGCAAGCGCTTGCCGCGCGCCGTGGCGTGGATGTCGTCCAACCGCCCAATCAGGCGGCCGTGGGTCTCAAGATTGAACCCGACCTCCTCACGAGTCTCACGAACCGCGGCTTCCACCGGCCCGGCGTCGGACTCTTCAAGATGTCCGCCGGGAAACGCCATCTGACCTGACCACGGGTCGTTTTCGGCGCGCACCCGCTCGATATAGAGCACCTCGGTCGTGCCGTCTCGCGACCTCTCGCGCAACACCACGGCCACCGCCGCGCGCCTGGGGGCTTGCGCCACCGAGATCTCCCTCGCTTCGCGACCAATGAGGCGGCGTTCCACCGCGGCTATCGAGATGAGCGTTTCGATAAAAACCTCCGGCTCCCCCCGAGTATGCTGCCACGAGCGTTGTTTTGGAGCAACGCGCAGGCGTGGCCTCAATCCAGGGGAGGATTGAGAAGACCCCCCTCTCGGGATCTTACTCGGGGCTGAGAGTGGGGTAACTTTGTTCCCCACTTGCCTCTATAATGGCTGAGGCGGTTTTTGGCCGCTGGAAAAGAGGTGATGCCGATGCAGGGGGAACAGCGCGCCGGGGATATCGAGAGCGCAATCTCGCGCAACGCTGGTGTTCCGGAGGTGAGCGCCGCATGGACCGCGCAGAACTTGAAGCGCGTGCGCGTGCTGGACGTGCGTGAAGATGACGAGCTGATGGGCCCCCTCGGGCACATCGACGGGCTGCGGCACATTCCACTCAATGAGCTTCACCGCGCGGCGGTGGCCCTCCCATCCGATGAATCGCTGGTGGTCGTTTGCCGCTCCGGGGCGCGCTCGGGGGCCGCTGCCGCCGCGTTGGAAAAGATTGGGTTCAAACGTGTGGCATCGATGGCGGGTGGTATGCTCGCGTGGAATGAGTTGGGCTTCCCGGTGGTCAGGCACCCCCACAGGTGATTGGCCGGCCCGGGAGCTTTTGATGAGGAGGCGATGAATGCAATTACAAGAGATTTGGGGGCCTCTGATTGGCGGAGGCCTCGTGGGGCTCGCCGCGGTGGTGTTGCTCTTGTGGAATGGGAGGATCGCCGGGATTAGCGGGATCGTCTCGGGAGTGCTTGACCGCAGTCCCGGGGACGAGAGCATCTGGCGCGCCTTCTTCTTGCTTGGGTTGTTGCTCGGCGGTGTGGTCCTTGGGCTGCTCTATCCGGCGGCGCTCCAGTCGACTCTCGCGCGGCCGCTGTGGACGGTGGTCCTGGCCGGTCTTCTGGTGGGCTTCGGCGCTCGCCTTGGGAGTGGTTGCACCAGTGGACACGGCATCTGCGGAGTCGGCCGCCTCTCGCCGAGGGGGATTGTCGCCACGATGACCTTCATGCTGTCCGGGATCCTGACCGTGGCCGTGGTCACCCGCTTGCTGGGAGGTGGGGTATGAAAAAGACATGGCTGAGCGCGCTCGTCTCCGGGGCACTGTTCGGAGTGGGGCTTGGCGTGGCGGGCATGACACGGCCCGAGAAGATCATTGCGTTTCTGGATATTACGGGCGACTGGGACCCCTCGTTGCTGTTTGTCATGGGAGGCGCGCTGGTCGTCTATTTCGTGGCGCACCGACTACTCGTCGTCCGAGAGCGGGGGGTGGCGCGACCGCTTCTCGCCCCCAAATTCGAGCTTCCGACGAGGCGCGATCTCGACCGGTCATTGCTGGCGGGGGCCTTCGTATTCGGTGTCGGCTGGGGACTCGCGGGCTATTGCCCCGGTCCCGCGATAGTGGCGCTCACCGGCGGCGCCCTCAATCCCTTTGTCTTCGTGGCCTCGATGATTGCCGGGATGATCATCTATCGCGTCACAATTTTGAGGGCGTCCGGATCGTAGACAAAAAGACTCAGGGCCAGGAGGTGAGAATGGAGATCAAGGCTTTTCATGATGAACGGACCGACACGCTGACCTATGTGGTCTTCGATCCCGAGCGAAAAGACGCGGTGGTCCTCGATCCCGTCCTCGATTACGAGCCCGTGGGATCGCGGATCTGGACCGAGTCGGTGGAGGCCGTGGCCTGCTTTATCCAAGCAAACGCGCTGGACGTACACTTCGTGCTCGAGACCCATGCGCACGCCGACCATTTGTCGGGGGCGCAGGTCATGAAAGATCGCTTTCCCAAGGCGACACTTGCCATCGGCGAGCGTATCACCAAGGTGCAGACGATCTTCAAGGACATCTTCGCGCTCCCCGACAGTTTCAAGACCGACGGCAGCCAGTTTGATCGGTTGATCCGCGAGGGGGAGGTCCTCGAGGCCGGTCGCCTCAGAATCGAGATGTTCTTCACACCGGGTCACACACCGGCCTGTACCACTTACAAGATCGGCGACGCGCTCTTCACCGGCGACGTCTTGTTCATGCCGGACCAGGGCACCGGCCGTTGCGACTTCCCCGGCGGCAGCACCGAGGACATGTGGGGGTCGGTCACCCAGCGGATCTACTCCTTCCCGCCCGAGACGAGGACCTTCGCGGGGCACGACTATCAGCCCGGCGGCCGCGAGTTGGCCTATGAGAGCACCGTGGGCGAACAGATGGCGAAGAACGTCATGTGCCCCGCCGGGATCTCGAAGAAAGAGTTCGCGGCGCGCCGCGGGGAGCGCGACGGAAAGCTGCGCGCGCCCCGGTTGCTCTACCAGAGTGTGCAGGTCAACATCGACGCTGGCGCCTTGCCGCCTCCCGAGAAGAACGGACGATGTTATCTGCGCATCCCGCTCAACGTCATGAAGGGCGAGGCGTGCCCCGACACCTCCGGCTGTGGCGCTTCCGATCGACCGAGCGACTCCGGCCAGGGGTGATGCCGGGAGGGGTGCCGAATGAAGTTGCCTGAATCCGTTCGGCAACCGGTTGCGCTGAAAGACGACCTCGTCGCCGGCGTGACCACCGCGGTGATGCTCATCCCCCAGGCGATGGCCTACGCTATTCTGGCCGGCCTGCCGCCGGTGGTGGGGCTCTATGCCTCCATCGGGCCGCTCGTCGCCTACGCCCTGAGCGGATCGTCACGGCAGCTCGCGGTGGGACCGGTGGCGCTGCTCTCACTCCTGGTGCTGACCTCGGTGAGCGCTTTTGCCGAGCCTGGCAGCGCGCGGTTCGTCGCGCTCGCGACCCTTCTGGCGCTCTTGATGGGCGGCGCGCAGCTCATCATGGGGTTGCTGCGTCTCGGGTTCCTGACCAACTTCCTGTCCAACCCGGTGTTGGCCGGGTTCACCTCCGCCGCTGCACTGATTATCGCGCTCAACCAGCTCGGTCCCCTCCTGGGGCTCGAACTGCCCGGGGGACACAACGTCATCGCAATCGTTTCGGCCGCGCTGCGGCGTGCGCCCGAGGTTCACCCGGCGACCGCTACAATCGGCGCTCTCTCAATCGCGGCCCTGCTTCTGTGTGCGAGGTTCGCGCCGCGCGCCCCGAGGGCGCTTTTGGTGGTCGCGGCAAGCACAATCGCGGTCGCGGCGCTCGATCTCGGCGCGGGCGGCGGTGGCGTGGCGGTCGTCGGGACCATCCCTCGCGGTCTGCCGGCGCCGAGCCTGCCGCTACTCGAGATGGAGGCGGTGGTCGCACTCCTGCCGGTGGCGATCGTGGTCGCCATGGTCGCGTTCATGGAGTCCCTCGCGGCCGCCAAGGCGGTGGCGCGTCGTCACGGCGACGAGATCGCCCCCAACCGCGAGCTGGTCGCCCTCGGGCTCTCCAATGTCACCGCCGGATTTTTTGGCGCCTACCCGGTCACCGGCGGATTCGCGCGCTCCGTGGTCAACGATCAAGCCGGGGCCAAGACTCGGCTCGCGGGGGTGGTGACGGCGGCGGTGGCGGCGGTCAGCGTCTCGCTCCTGGCGCCGCTGTTTACCAACCTGCCGCGCGCGGCGCTCGCGGCGATAATCATCGTGGCCATCACTGGGCTCATCGATGTCTCCGAGGTGCGTCGCCTGTGGCGTGTCAAAAGAGGCGACCTCGTGCTGCTGGTGTTGACCTTCGGCGCGACTCTCGCGCTGGGGGTCGTGCCTGGGATTCTGGCTGGGGTGGGGACCTCGCTTCTGTGGTTCATCGTTCGCTCCACCCGGCCGCACTTTGCCATCCTGGGCCGCCTGCCGAAGAGCGGCGCCTTCCGCAATATTGCGCACTATCCCGAGGCGGAGACGATCCCCGGAGTGCTGGTGCTGCGAATCGACTCTCAGCTCTATTTCGGCAACGTGGGCTTCTTGAAGACGACACTCCGCAAACTCCTCGCCGATTCCAAAGAGCGAGTGCACATGGTGGTGCTGGACGCCGGCGGGATCAACCAGCTCGACTCCTCGGCGGCGACGGCGCTAGTGGAGATCGCGCTCGATTTGAGCAAGCGCGATATGCGCCTGGTGCTTGCCAATGTGAAGTGTCCCGTGGAGGTGGTTTTGCAGCGCGCCGGAGTGCTCCGGGAGTGTGCCATGTTTTTGAGTCTGGACGAGGCGGTGCGCTCGGCCGGGGGCGCGTGCCAATCGGTGGCCTCACCCGACGCCTGACCCGTTTTCGACCTCGGGGCGCGCAATGACGATCGCTGAGACGGAGTGCTCGGGGACCATCTGGTGATTCTCGGTCAAGGCCACCCCGATGCGCTCGGGTTTCAGCAGGGCGAACAGGCCGCGTTGCGCGCCGAGATCAGGGCAGGCCGGGTAGCCGAAGCTGTAGCGGTCGGCCTTTGCCCCGATGTCATGCTGCATTTTCTCGTGCACCAGGGCGGCGGTGGCGTCGGCCAGCTCGGCGGCCAGCCCCGCGAGGTGCAGATAGTCGCGGTAGCGATTGGCTTCGGCGTACTCGCCAAGCACGCGAACCACAGCGTCGCCGACGGTGACGACAAACATCCCGACTACCGCGGGGGGATCCATCGGACCCGCGGCGAAGCGTTCGGCCAGGCTCCTGTGTGGGGCGGCTTTCAAGCGGGGGAACGCAAAGCGTTGTGATCCGTCCGCGGTAAACCCGGGTGAATCGTCTCCCGCGCTCACCACGATCTCGAGCCCCTCGCGGTGACAGGGGAAGTAGCCCACCACGGCGCGCGGCGAGAACAACCCCTCAGCGTCGGCGCGGGCCATGAGTCTCTCGAGCGTAGGCCGGGCCGTGCGGGTCACGTACTCATCGGCCGACTTCGCACCTCGCTTGTAGCCCCAGCGGTGGCGGAACAGAGCGTCTTCGTCCAATCGCGGCCACACCTGAGCGAGCGGGATCTCGGGCAGAACTCGCGCTCCGAGGTAGGGCGGGGTGATGGTCTCGAAGGAGCCCGTGTCCCCGGCGCCCTCCGCTTCGCCCCGCTCCGCTCCGGCCGCCGGTCGGCGGGCTCTGTTCTGTTGGGGCGCGCGCGCGGGGCCGGACCCGCCCGAGGAAGCGAGGACCTCGTCCAAAAGCACGCTCAGCGCCTCGAATGGATCCTTGGCGTAGTGGACGTTTGGGCCATAGCATTCCCTGAGATCGGTCTCGACGAACTTTCGGGTCAACGCCGCGCCGCCGAGCAGCACCGGCAAGTCGACCCCGCGGCGGCGCATCTCGACCAGATTCTCCCGCATCACGAGGGTTGAGCTGACCAATAGGCCGCTCATTGCAATCACATGGGCTTCGTGCTCGCGGGCGGCCGCCAGCATCTCGTCGAGGGCGACCTTGATGCCGAGATCGACTATCCGATACCCGTTGTTCTTGAGGATCATCGCGACGAGGTTTTTGCCGACGTCATGCACGTCTCCCTTGACGGTCGAGAGAACGATCGTCGCGCGCGAAGTATCGGGGCCGCCGTCCATCAGTGGCTCGAGGTGTGCGACGGCGCGCTTCATGACCTCGGCCGACTGAAGCACGAAAGGTAGTTGCGTCTCGCCCCGGCCGAACGCGTCCCCGACCTCTTGCATTGCGGGCAGCAGGATCTCGTTGATTATCGCGAGAGGCTCGCGGCCGGCGGCCAACAGCGACTCCATCAGTGGCGCGAGGCCTTTGGCGATCCCGCGGCGGATCAAGCCGGCGAGCCGGTCCTCGGGTGTCTGTGAGGGGGCCGAGGTGCGGCGCGAGGCCTCGCGCGAGGAGTCGAAATGGGCGATGAACGCCTGCAAGGGATCGCCGCCGCGGTGGTCGGCCAAGAGCAACCTCTCGGCGAGAGCGCGGACCTCGGGCGAGAGGTGCCCCACCGGTTCTATTTCGCGCGGGTTGACTATGGCCTGGTCGAGTCCCCGCTCCACCGCGAGGGCAAGGAAGACGCTGTTCAAAGCGCGACGGATCGGGCGCGACAGGCCGTATGAGACGTTGGAGACCCCTAGAATGGTCGCGACCCCGGGAAATTTTCGCTTGACCTCGGCGATGGCCGCGAGGGTCTGCCGCGCGCTGTCGGCGAGTGTCGCCTCGCCGCTCGCCACCGTGAAGGTCAACATGTCGAAGATCAGATCACGGGGGGCCAACCCGTGCTCAACGACCACAAGGTCGTGAATTCGCGCGGCGATCTCGAGTTTGCGCGCCGCGGAATCGGCCATCCCCTGTTCATCGATCACGAGCGCTATCAGGGCCGCGCCGAAACGACGCGCCAGCTCGACTATCCGGTCGAGCCGGTCGCGTCCGGCCTCGAGGTTGATCGAGTTGATCACCGCGCGGCCGCCGTAGCACGAGAGCGCCGCGTCGATCGCTCCGGGATCGGTGGAGTCGATGACGAGCGGCGCGCGGGCGTTGCGCGCGAGCGCGGGGACGAGGCGCCGGAAGAGCGCCGCCTCGTCCCCGCCGACCTTGGCCACCGAGAGGTCGAGGAGGTGGGCGCCGGAGTCTTCCTGGGCGCGCGCGATGGCCACCACGCCGTCAATATCGTCGTTGTCGAGGCAGGCGCGAAACTCGCGGCTGCCCCGGGCGTTCATCCGCTCGCCGACGAGCAGCGGGGGCGGCTCTTGAGTCATCGCCACGGCGTGAAAGGTGCTCGCCGCCGCGGCGGGGAATCGTATTTCGCGGCGCGCGGGGACGAGGCCCGCGACCGCGGCCGAGAGCGCGCGGATGTGGTCCGGGGTGGTGCCGCAGCAGCCGCCGACGACACCGACCCCCTCATCGCGCACGAAGCCCGCGAGCCAGTCGGCGAACTCGGCGGGGCCCATCGGATAGATGAGCGCGCCGCCCTCGGTTTGCGGCAGGCCGGCGTTGGGTTGGGTTGCGATGCGCGCGGGTCCGTAGCGGTCGAGATCGCGCACGTGGCGCTTCATGGTGTCGGGGCCGGTGGCGCAATTGAGCCCCAAAAGCTCGATCCCGAGCGGGCGCACGGCGGCGGCGACTGCTTCCAAGTCAGTGCCGACGAGCATGGTGCCGCCGCTCTCGATGGTGACGGAGACAAACACCGGCAACCGGACGGATGCCGCTTCGTGAGCCCGTCGGGCGGCCTCGACGGCGGCCTTGATTTGCAGAAGATCCTGGCACGTTTCAATTACGATTGCGTCGGCGCCGCCGTCGATGAGGCCGCGGATCTGAGGCTCGAACGCGGCGCACAGATCGGAAAAAGAGATCTGCCCAAGGGTGGGGAGCTTGGTGCCCGGGCCGACAGATCCGCAGACGAAGCGCCGGCGTGCGGGGGTGTCGAACTCGGCCGCCACCTCGCGCGCAAGCTCGGCCGCGCGGCGCGCGAGAGGGTAGGTGCGTTGGGCGAGCCCGTAGTCGGCCAACACGACGCCGTTGGTACCGAAGGAGTTTGTGAGAACTACGTCGGATCCGGCGGCGAAGAAGTCGGCGTGGACCTGACGCACCAGCTCGGGTCGGGTAAGGACGAGCAGTTCGAATACGCCCGGGTGGCCGTCGAAGTCGGCGGGGGAGAGATCGTGGGCCCCGAGGCTGGTGCCCATGGCGCCGTCGAAGACCACCACCTGGGAGTCCATCAGGGCCAGCAGTGATCTCCCTCTTGGCGAGTAGGGGATGGAATTCAAGAGGTTGCCTCCGGGCCTGGGGGTCACGGGGCGCCCGCGCGCAGGCGTCGCGTCGCGCGAGAGTTTTGTGACACTATAGCACCTCGACTCCGTCGAGGGCAGCGGTGATAAGCTCTTCCATCGGCAGTCGTCTCTCGACGCGCTCGAGATCCGCGACTCTCGGGCGCAGCGACGGGTGTTTCGGGACGAACAGAGAGCAACAGTCGTCGAACGGCTGGATGGAGATCTCATAAGTCCCGAGCTCCTCGGCGAGCCGGATGATCTCCTGCTTGTCACTGGCAATCAGGGGCTGGAGGATCGGCATCGTGACCACTCGTTGGATGGCGTCGAGGTTGCTCAATGTCTGGCTCGCCACCTGCCCGAGGCTCTCGCCTGTGACGAGCGCCTGTGCTCGCAACCGGTGGGCGATGGCCTCGGCCAGTCGAAACATGAAGCGCCGGTAG
Source organism: Bradymonadales bacterium (assembly GCA_003559575.1). Classification (GTDB taxonomy): domain Bacteria; phylum Myxococcota_A; class UBA9042; order PWKZ01; family PWKZ01; genus PWKZ01. The sequence continues at coordinate 11,537 of PWKZ01000178.1, forward strand.
AGCAGCACCAGCAGTTTCGGGGGCGCGTTGTCGCGACATGCGCGCTGGATCGCCGTGAACGGCACGACATGGAGGCGCATCGCTCCCTGCCAACGCCCCACCTCTTGCGCCAGGGCGTGGACCTTGTCCTTGACCGCTTCGCTCGTGTAGGGGAACGAGTGGAAGTAGACGGCCTCGACCTCGACACCGCGCTTCATGATGGACCAGCAGGCCACCGGCGAGTCTATTCCGCCCGAGAGCAGGGCTAGCACCCGCCCGTTGGAACCCACCGGCAAGCCGCCGGGGCCCGGGATCTGCTCGCAGAAGACGTAGCTGCCGTTCTCGCGCACCTCGATCGAGATCTTGAGATCCGGGCGGGCCAAGTCGACCTTGAGCTCGGGGTGGCGTCTCCACACGAGCGAGCCGAGCTCGCGGTTGAGCTCGGGCGAGCTCAGGGGAAAGAGTTTGTCGACTCGGCGCGTGGCGACCGCGAAGGTGGTCGCGGGCCCGGCCTCCATGAACGAGGTCGCGAGCGGCGGGACCTCGCGTTGCAGCGTCTCGAGGCCCGGCGCCAGCGCGAAGGCGGGCGAGACGGAGGCGACGCCGAAGACCCGCGAAAGAGCGCGGACGACCCGCCCCGCCTCGGGGATCGGCGGCGGCGGGAAGAGATCGCGAGTCCCCCTCTGCTGGATCAGAAAACGGCCGTGGGGTCGCAGGACGTCGAGCCCGGCAAAAGGCTTGAGCGCGCGGCGCAGGTTGCGATCGAGGGTATCGAGGAAGTAACGGCGCCGCCCCCGCTTTAAAAAGATCTCATCATAGCGCACCAGGATAGCGTTGGTTTCGGCAGGTCTGTCGCCCATGTTTTTGACCTTTCCCTCAAATGAGGCATGGCCTTTGGCTCAAGCTCCCGATGCACCGGAGGCCCCAGGCTGGGCGGCCTGAACGATGCGCATGCAACGAGAGGGTGTCGGCGCTCCACGCGTTCGAACGTCACTACCCGCCGACCCCGGTATCTTCCCAGCAGGGTGGCTTATCCTGATCCGGCACGCCGCGCCTCGGATCGATTGCGGCGAGCTTTCGTGTGGGCCCCCGCTCCCGACATTTCGGGCCGACACTCACGACATGGAGCGGACTTCAAAGACCGCCCGCGCCACGATCTCGATGGCCTGGTCGATCTCACTCTCGGTCGTCTCGCGGCTGAGTGAGAGCCGCAGAGCGCCGCGGTCGCTCTTGACGCCCATCGCTTTCAGCACCGGGCTGGGCTCGTCCTTGGCGGAGTGACAGGCCGAGCCGGCCGAAACGTAGAGCCCCTCGGCCTCCAGGTGATGCAGCAGAAGCTCACCCTTGCAGCCGTGGAAGTTGATGTGCAAGTTGTTGCAGAGCCGCTCGCGCGGGTGGCCGTTCAAGTCCACCTCGGCGATGCGCTCGCGGATCCCCTGCCAGAGCCTGATTCGCAGCGCGCGCATGCGCTCATTGTCTTCCACTCGTGAGAGGTGCCCGAGCCGCACGGCCTCGGCGAAGCCCACTATCCCAGGGACGTTTTGGGTCCCGGGGCGCACGCCACCCTGCTGCCCACCGCCGAAAAAGAGTGGTCTCAGGTTGATTCCCTTTTTGACCCACAATAGCCCGACTCCCTTGGGGCCGTGGAGCTTGTGCGACGAGAGGCTCAGGAGATCGATTCCCGAGTCGTGGACCGACAGCGGCTCCTTCAAGAAGGACTGCACGGCGTCCACATGGAAGACGGGGCGCGGGTCCTTTCGGGAGAGGATTCGCCCGACTTTCGCGAGCGGCTGCACGGTGCCCACCTCGTTGTTGGCTTGCATGACGCTGACGAGGAGCGTGCTCTCGTCGATGAGCGCCTCGAGCGCCGCGAGGTCGATTTGGCCGAAGCAGTCCACCGGGGCGGTGCGCGTCTCCACCCCGAGCTCGTCCAACGAGCGGCAGGCGTCTAGCACGGCGGGGTGTTCCACCGCCGTACAGACGACGTTACCTCCTTGGCGCAGGCGCTTCGGGCAGGCCGCCACCGCGCCCCGGATGGCAAGGTTGTCGGACTCGGTCCCGCCGGACGTGAACACTATCTCGGTCGACGGTACTTCCAAAATCGCAGCGAACAGGTCGGCCGCAACGCGAATGCCCTTGGCGCCGAGGACTCCGCCGCGGTGGATCGAGGAGGGGTTGGCGAACAAATCGTGGTGGTAGCGATCCATTATGGCCGCGACCCCATCGGCGACCCGGGTGGTCGCGGCGTTGTCCAGATAAATCATGCCGGTCCCTACTTGTGGTAGCCCTTGTGGCGAAGAACGGCCCAGGCGAGCCACACACGGTCGAGATCGTGCCGCGCGCGCCGGAGGGCGCGCACGAGCGCGTCGAGTTGTTCAGGCGCGGGATACTCGCCCAACCGCACCGCCACTTGATCCCAGTGCGGGCTGCGGCGGTCGGCGAGCTCCCTCCGCAGGTGCCTTGTGCCGGCCGCGTCGCCGCGCGCGAAAAGCGCCCCGGCCGCCAGGACGGCCACATAGGGGTCGCGATTGGTGAGGAGCCCCCGCAGATAGTCGCGCGGCCGCTCGTCGCCCATATCGAAGAGCGCACCGGCCGCCCAGAGGCGCTCCATCGGATCTTCCCGCTCGTCGGACCAGATGGAAAAGAGTCGCGCGGTCACCGCGCGGTCGGGATTTCTCACCAGCGCCACCCCGTAGGTGGTGGCGACACCCGTGGGAGTCGCCCCATCGGAGAGCGCGGCGCGCGCTTGGTCGACGTAGGGCGCGAGCCCCAGCCAGACCAGCGAGGCAAACGCGAACGGATCGTCGCGCCGTTGTTGTAACTCCTCGCGGAGGCGCGCGATCGCCTCGCGATGTCCGAGGTCGCCCAGGGCGCGGCCGGCCGCGAGGGTGGTCTCCGGCTTTTCGAGCGCCTCCTCGAGCACCCGAAGGCAGCGACGCTCGAGAGCCGAGGGGCTGCCTGCCGGCGAGTCTTTGGCGGCGCCGACGCCGGCGGCGGGGGCCATCAGGGCGAGGAAGGCCAGGGCCGGCGCCAGCACGAGGCCAGGGAGTGTGATTCGTTTGATAGGCGGACTATTCGTCACAGTGGCAGTCGAGCTCCAGCTTGAAATCGCCGAGCCCACCTGATTGGCCGTCCACGACGATGAAGTAGGTGCGCGCGACGTCGGTCCTGAACAGCACCTGGGCCTGCCCCTGGCGCATGATCCCATAGTTCATGCATCTGGACTGGGGGATGCACTTGCCCATGTCGTCTTCAGGGACGATGAACACGTCGAGCCGAGTCCCGACCGGGACCTCTTGCCCGAGACGGACACGCACATCGACGAACCCGACGCACTCGGGGAAGAAGCTCCATGCTTGCTCGGGCCCGGCGTAGTTGCCGTCGCGGCAGTTGGGATAGGACGAGACCTGGTCGGTGGCCGTCTCGGCCTCCAGGTCGCCGTCGACGCGCGCGCCGCACTCGAGCGGGGAGATGGGCTCACACTGGCCGATCCCGGTGCACATGGGGAGATCCCGACAGGCAGGATCGTCACAGTCGGTCAGGCCGTTATCGTCTTCATCGATGCCTGTGCCGCAGATCTCGTAGCAGATCCATGTGCCGGGCTCGCAGGTGCCCATGTTGCAGCGATCGTCGACGCTACAGGGCTGGCCGTTGTCGCACTCGGCGGTGTTGAACTCGGTGATGCAGCCGTGCTGAGGATGACAGTGGTTGTCTGTGCACGGGTTGCCGTCGTCGCAGTCGAGCGGGTAGCCGACGCACTCGCCGAAGGCGCAGCGGTTGAGTACGGTGCAGGCGTCGCCGTCGTCGCACAGTTCGGTGTTGTTGACCCAACTGCAATCGCCGGTCAACGGGTCGCACAGCGAGTTGGTGCATTGGTCGCCGTCGTCGCAGTTGACGGGGTCGCGGCCCTGGCAGATTCCGTTGAGGCACCGGCTCGACAGTGTGCAGGCGTTGTTGTCGTCGCACGGCTCTTTGTTGAAGATATGCCGGCAGCCGAACGCCGGGTCGCAGAAGCTGTCTGTGCACGGGTTGTCGTCGTCGCAGTCAATCTCATCTCCGACGCACTCGCCGTCGAGGCAGGCATTGTACTTGGTGCAAAGTGAGCCGTCATCGCACGCCGTGCCGTCGGAGACCGGCTCTTCGGTACATTCGCCGGTGCGGGGATTGCAGACGGCCCGGAGGCAGCTGTCGGCGCTTGGCGTCGGACATTGGATGAGCGAATCGGGGTCCATGACGCAGCGCCCGCGACGACAGCGGAGTCGACCGTTACAAATGTCGTAGGGCTGATCACCGGCGCAGTCAGAGTCGCGCATGCACTCCGGGCAAAGGTTATTCGGCCCGGGACGGCACACTCCATGCAGACACATGTCGCCGCCGGTGCAAGGGTTGCCGTTGTCGCAGGGCGAGGTGCTGTTCACATGGACACATCCGAGATCGGGCGAGCAGCTGGCTAACGTACACTGGTTGCCGTCGTCACAGTTGACAGTCTCTGAGACACACATCCCTCCGAGGCAGACGCCCGCGTAGGTACACAGATTGCCGTCGTCGCAGGGGGTGCCGTCGGGTTGCGGAGCGGTGATGCAAGCGCCGGTGGCGGGATCGCAGACCGATTGACGGCAGAGCGGTGCCGGGTCGGTGCACGTAACCGGGCTCGTGCGCCGGCAGCGGCCTTCGATGCACCGCAGCTGACCTTTGCAATGGTCGCCGTCCCAGAACGGCTCGCACTCGGCGTCGGCGACGCAACGGGGACACAAGTTGGCGGCACCGGAGATGCACCTGCCCTCGAAGCAGGTGTCCCCGGTGGTGCAGGGGTTGTCGTTACTGCATTCGCCGAGGATGGGCACGTGACGGCAGCCTTCGCCCGGTTCACAGTAGCTATGGGTGCACTGGTTGCCGTCGTCGCAGTCGAGCGGGAAGGAGAGGCAAACGCCATCGACGCAGCGGCCACCGATGGTGCAGGGGTCGCCGTCGTCGCAGTCTCCATAAGCCGGCTTGGTGAGGCAACCGAAGTAGTAGTCGCAGCGGTTGTGGGTGCACGGGTTGCCGTCGTCGCAATCGATGAGCTCACCGCCGGTGCACACCCCGTCGGTGCAGGTCGTCCCCTCGCTACAAGCGTTGCCGTCATCGCATCCCTGGCCGTCGGGGATGTCAAGTGTGACGCATTGCCCGGTGTCGGGGTCGCAGACGGACTCGCGACAGGAACTCTCGGGCTGGACGCAGGTTACAATCGTGCTCGGATCGAAGGTGCACTGGCCGCCGTGGCACAAATAGCGACCTTCGCAGAGGTTGTCGCTCGAGTATTGCTCGCAGTCTCCGTGTCCGCTGCAGGGGCATCCGCCCGGTTGGCCGACACACTCGCCCGAGATGCAGACCGCGGAGTCGATGCACTGTTCGTCCAATTCGCACGGAGTGTCGTCTTCGACCGTGAGCAACGCACACTGGCCGGTGGCGGGCAGGCAGACGTTGGTCTTGCAGAGGACATCGGACGGCTCACAGACCGTCGGCGGCTGCAAGACACAGGTGTTTCCCTCGCACGCGAAGCGCTCCCGGCACAGATCATCGCCGCTGTACTCCTCGCAGTCGGCGTCTTCGGTGCAAGGACAAGCTGTGGCCGAGGGGCGCCCAACGCAGACGCCGTCCTCGCAGAAGTCGCCGATCGTGCAGGGGTTGCCATCGTCGCAGGCGCGCTCGATGTTGGTGTAGCGGCAGTTGCCGTCGACGCAGCGCCCACTCGTGCATGGGTTGTCGTCTTCGCAGGGGTTTTCGTAACCGTCCGTGCAAACCCCGCCGAGGCAGACGTCCTCCAAGGTACAGGGATCGCCGTTGTCGCAGGGGGTGTTGTCGGCGACCGGTTCGACGACACAGTGCCCTATCTCGTCGTCGCAGTAAGTGTGGTGGCACTGATCGACCGCGCCGGCGAGCGTGTCGCGACAGTCGTCGTCGGTGAGGCACGGGACCGGCTCGCTGTCGGCAGCGTCGGTGATGTCGGCGACACCGGTGTCGGGCGGTTCAACGAGATCGTGCTGAGGAGCAGCATCGCGGCCCTCGAACGAGTCCTGTGTCGTCTCCTCGGGGCCGTGGACGTCGCGGCCAGACGGATCGTCTCCTCCGCCGCACGCCACCGTCAGGAAGAGCAAACAAGCGGTTGTGATACAAAATCGTAGCATCGTCTTCTCCAACAGGACAAGCTTAAGGCTCACCCAGGTTCGCCCAAAGCATACTTGACAGTCCGCGTCGGTAGCAAGAAGCATCATCAGGATCCCGACTCTGTTGCCTGTTTCCAGCCTTATACCTGAAAGGCGGAGTCAATCGAAAACCGCGTTGACCTCCCCCATGAGGGTGGTTACTGCGGCCATGACCGCACCCGCGGCGTTGGGCCCCGGTCCGTGGCGTTGGCTGAAGTGGCGTGGGGGGTCGTAGGTGCGCTTGGGGAAGAGATAGCCCACCTGGGCGTTGGCCAGGTTAATGATGAAGCGCTCGCGGGTCTCGAGTGAATCGACCACGATGGGCTCGGGCTCGGCGTCGGCGTATTCGCCCTGGTAGCCGGGTGGCGAGACGATGCCCCCAATGATCAATTCGGGGGTCACCTCGCCGGGGAAAGTTATCAGGGTCAGGTGTTCGCCTATGCGCAAGACCTTTATCGGCAGATCGATACACCCCATCAGAGAGCAGGGCTGCTCTTGGGTTCTGTAGAGGCTCTCGCCATAACCTTCGATTACGTCAAGTTGGACCCCCGCGAGCAATTCGATGTTCTCGAGGGGCACCGGGAAGCGGCCGTGAGCGAAGGCCACCGTCATCTCGGAGAGTGGGATCGGCGCGACGCCGTCGAGCGCCTCGATTATCACGTCTGCGTATGCATTGCCAAGCAGCTCGGCGCGCTCAAACCCCGCCTCACCAATCTCGGCGGGGGTCTGCATCAACCCCAGCGCGCCGGCGAAGAACAGCGCCTTGCCCCCATAGTGTTCTTCGAGCGCCAGGCGGAGGAACCCGGGGTAGTCGGCGCTGATGAGCGTGTTGTCTTTCCAGATCGCCTCGGGGTGGTTGGCGATGGAGACCGCGGTGGCGATGGTGTGCCCGCCGTCGAGCGCCCGGAGCTGGATTATCCCCACGTAGGGGTCGATGATCTCGGGTGGATCGATGTCGCGCACGAAGCCTTCGCCGGCCTCGCCCGAGGCGACGAGCAGCTCAGCCGGCGCGAGCGAATCGAGGGCGGCCAAGATACTCTCGGTGGTGCGCTCGACGACGAGGTCGAGGTAGTCGCCGTCCCAAGCGCCGACTGTCCCGTCAGGGCCGAAGTTCCCGAGAGTATCGGGGGCATGATGGGTGTGAGTGCTGGCGATGATAATTCGTTCCGCGGTGAGCCCGAGATCGGGGTCGACGCCTTCCAGAACGCGCGCCTTGATAGTGTCGCTTCGCTCCAGACTGAGGCCGAAAATGTCGATGCTGGCCCAGACGAACAGCTCATCGCCAAGCTCGAGGGCCAACGCGCGGGTCGACAGAGGATCGGCCACTCCGGTGGGCTGGCGGACCGTGAAGCCACCCAGGTAGAGGGTGTCGATCACCCCGTTGTCGTTCAAATCGTCAAACGGTTCGCCTTCGTCCCAGCGCTGGTTGCCGTTCAAGTCCTCGTAAGGTTCAAACTCGGGTGTCACGTCGCGCTCGGCCACTCCGGCCCGGACTTCTTTCGGGTTTGCCGGCGGCTCGGGAGTGGTGGAGTCGACCGGGACCCCGGTGTCGTCCGCAATCCCGTTGGTGTCCGGCTGGCCGGTGGGGTCGAGGGGCGCGGTTGAACTCGCGCAGGCCGTGAAAAGCAGTAGCGTTAGAACCAGCGTTGTCACCTGAGTGTTGTGGATGTTCATTGGGACGCTCTCTCCCGCAAAGGGTTAAACGTGGCCGGGTGCCCCTTGAGATGATAGCACGAGGCCGCACTGGAGAGGCCAGGGCGATCGCAAAAAAAAACGTCTCGGCCGAGGCAAGGATTAACGACATCTCTCAGCTTTCGACTGGTAGCTTTAATCCGTAGCCTAATTCCCCATCAAACCGAGCACCGAGCGCGTCGAAACGGGGTGAGCTGCAAGGAAGCAAGCCGATTTGAGCGCAGTCGTAGCAGCGCTACGTCGAGCAAAAAAATCGGTGAAGCTGAC
>PWKZ01000048.1 GCA_003559575.1 Bradymonadales bacterium
GCGGTAGCGAGCGTTCCGGCCGGCTGCTGGGACGACAAGGATGTGGGGTGCATAGTGGCCCGGCGGTGTGACCCGGTTGGCTCTGACACATGGACTGCCCCGGACCCGGTTGGCTCTGACATGTACATGGGGTTCGACCGACTCACTCCCAAACCGGTCTGCCGGCATCAACGTGCGCGACGCATGTGCACAAACACCTTCTTCTTCTCCGACACTTCGTGCCCTTCGAATCGTGATTGCAAGCGGAGAACCGGTCACCCCTGGCGGTTGGGGTTGCATATTGGCGACCAGGGAGACATCATGAGCTCGGTCGTCGCACTATGAACCTCATTTTCGGCCCACGGCCGGGCGGGCGACCACAACTACTTGCTCACCAGGGCATGCAAAGGAGTACCCCATGACAAAGAGTGAACTTATCAACGCCGTCCACGAAAACATCAACCTTGACGGGATGACCAAGAGGGCGATCGGCGAGCTGGTTGAGGCGCTGTTCGCCACGATCCAAAACAGCATCGCCGATGAGGGCCGCTTCGCGTTCCCCGGGTTCGGCACGTTCACGGTCAAAGAGCGTGCCGCGCGCACGGGCCGCAACCCCCGCACCGGCCAAGCCATCAAGATCGCCGCCAGCAAGACCGTCAACTTCAAGCCCGCCCCGACGTTCAAGGACGCTCTCTAGGCCACCTCGCCTCACAAATCACCCTGTCGCACAAAAATTTTCGCCCCCCTCTTGTCTCTCCGGATCACGTGCCTATGTTTCCTTCGGCACGAGAAGAAGGCGTGAGTAAAGACGCGCGCCTGGTTTTGAGCCCGAGATGAGCCGCCGATCACGGCTCAAGGCAAAAAGGAGGGAAACGATGAGCTTTTTCCACTTCTCCAACGACGCTTTCGAGGATGTATTGAAGCTCCAGCGAGCCATCGACCGGGCGCTCGGGCGTCCGTTCTTGGGACACGACTGGAGCCCTTCGGGTCGCGGTCTGTTCCCGGCTTTGAACGTGTTCGAAGCCGACGACGCCCTCGTGGTCAAGGCCGAGGTCCCGGGAATGGCCAAGGAGGATTTGCAGGTGGAGATCGAAGACAACCGCCTGCTGCTCGCCGGCAAAAGGGAGGCCGCAAGTCTGGGGGAAGGCTGCGCCTACCATCGCCGCGAGCGTAACTCCGGAGAGTTCCGGCGCGCATTCCGGCTCCCCTTCGAGGTGGACCGGGAGAAGACCGCGGCCAAGTACCAGGACGGAATCCTGACCATCCGCCTGGAGAAGGCCGAGGCCGCCAAGCCGCGTCAGATCCAGATCGTGGGCTGAGACGACTTCGACTCTCTTGAATGGAAAACCTTTTGGGCCCGGCCGCCCGCGCGAGTGTGGCGGCCGCGGACAACGGTAGGAGAAGTACAATGGCTGCAAAAGAGATTGAAAAGGTCGAGAAGAGGCCGGTTGAAAAGACCGAGGAGATGACCTGGGCCGGCAACACCTACCAGCCGGACGTCGACATATGGGAGACTCCCGAGGCGCTGATGTTGGCCGCCGACGTCCCCGGGGTGCGCAAGGATGACCTCGAGATCGATCTGCGCGACGGGGTGCTCACGGTCAGCGCGAGCCTGTCTCTCAAGGACTACGAAGGGCTGAGGCCGCTCTACAGCGAATACAATGTCGGCAATTTCCACCGCCGCTTCACCCTGGGCGAGACCATCGACCAGGAGAAGATCTCGGCGACGGTGGACAACGGAGTGCTGACCCTGACGCTGCCGAAGCGTGAAAAGGCCATGACGCGCCGAATCGCCATCGCCTAGGAAGGTCTGCTATCCTCACTCCCCGAGCCGCGGGGAGTGAGGATAGCCGAAGCACCCCGAGCTCCTACGGCCTCGGCCACGACGACCGCGGGGTGTGCGCCCTTGAAGATCCTGTCCCTTGAAACCGGCGTGCGTTGCGACGGGCGCTGCATCTTTTGTTACCAACGCGACTACCGCGCCGCCGGAGTCCTCCCACGGGAGCCCAGCACCGAGGAGCTCCTCGCGCGACTCAACAAAGGGAGACGCGACGGCTATCACGGAGTCGGATTCTCCGGCGGCGAGCCGACATTGCGCCCGGATATCGTCTCCTTGATCCGGCGGGCGCGCGAGCTCGGTTACGCACGAATCGCGATTACAACAAACGGCAACCGACTCGCCGACCCTCGGCAGAGAGAAGCCCTGCTTGACGCGGGCCTGAACGCCATCGGCTGGTCGATTCAAGGTGCTCGCTCGACGACCCACGACCACCTGACCGGAGTCCCGGGCAGCTTCGCGCGACTGCGCCAAGGACTCATCGCGACCCTCAAGGACGCAAAGCGGCGCCGGCTCCGGCTCGAGATCAACTCATTCACGATCCTGACCAACCGCAACCACCACGAGCTGGTGGCGCTTTGTCACGATTTTCATGCACTCGGGGTCGGCCTGTTCGTGCTGCAACCACTCATCTACTCGCGCGGCAATCTCGCGGCATTGCAGCCACTCGCGCTCTCACTCGCCGAGACACTGGCGGCTGTCACCCGCGTCGCCGAAGATGGAGCGCGCGGAGGCTATCGCGTCAAGACCTTCAACCTGCCCCTGTGCCTGCTGCCCGAACGATCCATCGAGCGCGAGCGACACCGAATCAAGGTGGTCCGTTCAACCATGGCGGAGCGGCCCGCCACCCCCTCCGGGTTCGTCCGCTTCACCACATGTCCCTCCTGCCCCGACCTCGACGGCTGCCCGGGCCTTCCGGCCTCGTTCACCCCCCAGTCGGCAATCCTGAACGCGTTCCTTGAGGCGCTTGACACCCCCCCTCGCTCGTCCGACGAGCTGTGGCTCGGTGGGCTGGAGCTGGCCGACCACGCGACTCTCCGAGAAGTGGTCCGCGCCGCGAGGCTGCACGCCGCCCACCGCACCCGGCTGGTACTCTGCAGCGGCGGGGACAGCATTCTCGGGCGCGGGTTACTGCAAGCCGCGGCGGAGGCCGGCGTGGACGCGGTCAGGTTCGTGCTCCACCGACGTGAGCCACGCTCCGGCGACCTCCGCCGCGCCACTCGCGGCAACCTGCCCGAGATCCTCGCCCAGCTGCGCTGGTTGTCGCGCGGAGATGGTCCGAAAAACCTCACCCGCGAGGTGGGCGGCTTGCTCGAGCGCTCGGAGATCCCCGCCCTGCGAGAGGAGTACGCGGCGCTCTTCGAGGCCGGCGCCGAGATCTTTCGACTGGAGGTGGGGCGTGACGATCCTTGTATGAGCGAGCGGCTCCTGGATGCCCTGAAGCTCATCATGGGCCCACGCGGCCGTTTGCCGTGGGCGCGCGGAGTCCAATTCAGCCTCGATCTACCGGCGGCGCCGAGCTGCCTGCCTCGGTTCCAAAGATACGCGGCCGGCGCGGTCTGTCCCGCGCGCGACATCCGAGGACACTTCGTCTTCACGCCGTTCTCCGGCCCGAGCTTCGGTTGGGTGACCGACTCACTCCCCACGGTCGCCTTGCCGGGACCATTCAGCCGTCCCTCAAAATGGCCCCGCGCGGCCTTGGGACCACTCGTGCTGTCACCACCCAAGCGCCCTCTCGGGGGTGGGTCAGGCGGGGTGGGCCAGGCGGGGTGGGATTGATGAGGCCACGATGAATGTCGAACGCGCGCGCAAGGCGCTCATCAAGGTGAGCTATGCCTGCAACAACCGCTGTCTGTTCTGCCACTCTGCGCCGCTTCGCGGGCGCGTGGCGGCCAATCTCACCTCACTCAAAGCAAAGATTACGGCCGCCCGAATGCGTGGTTTCGAGATGGTCGTCCTCTCAGGCGGGGAGCCCACCATCCACCCCAATCTCGGCGCTCTGCTCAAACATATACGGCGGGAGGGGTTGGCGCTCGGGTTCGTGACCAATGGCCGCCGCTTCGCCCACCGGCCGTTCCTCGAGGGGCTCGCACAGTTCAGGCTACGCTACGTCTACATGTCGTTACACGGCGCCGAGGCGGCGACACATGACCGGATGGTCGGCACGGAAGCATTTCCCGAGACACTCGCGGCGGTTCGAAATCTCGCCTGTTCGGCCCGCGAAACCGAACGCTCCCCTGACTCAGCCGGCGACGATTTGCGACTGACCGTCAACTGCGTCGTGACCAACTGGAACATAGACGAGCTGGAGGCGCTGGTGGACCTCCTCGGCGACATCGGAGGGATGCGAGTCAAGTTCTCCTATCTGGAGCCCAAGGGAGAGGCTCTCACTCGCCTGGACGAATTGCTGCCACCACCCGATGTCGCGGCGCGCCGCATCCGGGCGGCCATCGCCCACGGCACGAGGTACGCACACCACATCTCGTTGAGCTGGGACGCCCTCCCCTTCTGCCTGATGCCCGATCACCTCGATCTCTATGACGATCTCGCCACCAATGGGATCGAGGTGATGTCGGAGGCTGATGAACTCGACTTCTTCCCGGTGGACCACGCAAACAAGGGTTATGCGCCAATTTGTAGCGCGTGCGCCCTCAAAGAGCGCTGCCCCGGCCTGTACCATCACGCCCTTGAACGCTACGCCGACACCTTGAAGCCCCACCGAGGGCCGAGGGCCGAGGGCCGAGGAAATTGACCGAATCGCCATAGGCGTCGGGGCCCAGAGAGAATTCACCGAGGTGATGGGAGGGTGCGGCGGATGGTGTTCTCTCTAAACCCGCGGCCGGCCAAGAAACGCGCCGCGCGGGCCCATTCCTTGTGATCGCCGATCTCCAGCTCCCCACCGAAACGTTTCTGAATGGCGCTGCGACAGGCGACATCCACCCGCCCCTCCTCCTCGGCCTCGAGGAGCCGCTTTTCGATACGCTCACTCGGTAGCCCCCGCGCCCCCAACCGCTGGCGGATGAGTCGCGGCCCACGGCCGTCTTCGATCAGCCGCGCGATCTCTCTGTCCACCAGCGCTTCGTCGTCGAGAAGCCCCATCTCTTCGAGCCGCGCCAGAGTTTGCTCGAGCTCGGGTAACGGCACACCCTTGCGCGCCATCTTGCGACCAAGCTCTTCACGCCCATGATCGCGCGACGAGAGCAACTGCATGGCATATTTGAGCGCCGAGACTTCTCTGGGCATGATTAACTAGTCCCCATCCAAAAAGGCCAGATCCTTCGGGTGGCTATCAGCTTTCAACTCCGGCCCTGTGATGCCAGTCGCTTGGCTGACCGCTGACAGCTGACAGATCGCATCCGAAAACGGAGCCTCCAGATGCGAACTAACTAGCGCCTCACATCCACCGAGCAGTTCCAACTCTCAGGTGGCCTGAGTCCTAGAAATGAATAGCGCCATCCCAAACCGAGATCAAGCCCTCCATAATCGTCGGCCCATCCTGGGATTCGCGCGCGGATCCGCGCTCATCTGCGGCGTCACCTGCACCGAATTAGTGCTCGACGTAGCGCTGCTACGACTGCGCCTAAGAACGGCTTGTTTCCTTGCACATGCA
>PWKZ01000053.1 GCA_003559575.1 Bradymonadales bacterium
CGCCGCCAGACTGCTCGCAGCCCAGGAGTTGTGCCGCCGTTGGCTATTGCCGCAGGAGCTTGACACCCCGCTGGCCACCAGCGGCGAGGTGTTCGCGCGATTTCGCCACATCGGGCTCCTCGATGTCGAGAGCTTCTGGGTCGTCGCGCTCGATCCGCGGCTCAGGATGCTTCACGCCGCGGTGGTTTGCCGAGGGACCCGCGCGCGCTGTCTCGTGCGCCCCGCCGACGCCCTCGCGCCTGTGCTGCGAGAGGGGGCCAGTGCGTTCCTGATCCTCCACAACCACCCCTCGGGCGATCCCGAACCAAGCAGCCACGACATCGCCTTGACCAGGCGCATGGTCCACGCCGCCGAGGTGGTGGGGGTGCGCTTGGTCGATCATGTGGTAGTGGCACGCGGCGGGTACGTCAGCCTGGCCGAGAGAGGAGTCGTCGCCCCCTGAGTACGCCTCGCGCAATACCGCGCGGGCCTCGGATTGCTCGCCGGCCAGCGAAAGCAGGGTGACGAGCCGGCGCCGCGCGTGAGGGTCCAATCTTCCGGCGCGGCGCGCCTCCTCGAGCGTGGCGCGCTCCCGGGCTGTGGGCGCCTGGTCGGCCTTGGGCCACATCGCGCGTTGCCACAAAATCCCGTTGGTCTTTTGCTCGCTCCAGGGGGCGGCCGCCGCGGCGCTCATCAACGACAGCAGCAGGGCCACCAGCGCCGCGGTCAACACGGGGTGTGGGGCGGCGGCCTCGCCGGCGCGTCGAAAAGCGCCGACCAGCAGCGCCGCGATCAAGAGAGCCGGTGGAGCGAGGCCGGCTATCCCGTTGAGCCCCAGGAGGTTGCCTGCGTTTGGGAAGATGTAGCCGTCGCGCAGCATCGGCCAGGCGAACTCGAAGATCGGGTTGTCGTACTCGAACGCAAAGCCCTGGCTCGATTGCGCGGTCACGAACACCAACAGCACGGAGGTGGCCACCAGGACGGCCATCGCGGTGGCGACGGCGACGGGCGCGCGCCTGACCCACCAATCGGCGGCGTGTGCCACGGCCAGCCCCGCGAACGGCACCATCATGACGATGTAGCGTGGTCCCACGGTCCAACCGCCGCGCCAGAGGGAGTGACTGCTGATGAACAGCACATAGGCGGCGAGTATGGCCACAAAGAGCCGGCTCGGTGGTGCCGGTTGGGCGGCTTGTGGCGGCGTCGGCGTTCGGCGGCGAGCGATGGTATAAACCGCCGGCAACATGAGGATGAGCCAGGGAGCGAAAAAAACAGACCGTTATAGGGGGCAAAGAAGCTGCCCCAGATCCCCTCGAGGGTAGGCCCGCGGATTCCAAGCAACCCCGGCTCGATGTCCCGGACGAACTGGACATTTTCGAGGAACGTGTATGCCGTGCGCCACGGCGCGCCGAAGCAAACGGTGTGGAACAAGGCGAGTAGCGCGGCCGGCGGGAGCGCGCCGAGCGCGAACGCCCCCGCCTGTCTCAATCCGAAACCGTCTCGGCGCACCATACGCATCAGGAGCCAGAGCGAGATGAGCCCCGCTCCGAGCGCCGAGGGATACTCGGTGGCCACCGCGGCGGCGATCAAAAGGCCGGCGCCGAGCGCGCGGGCGGTGGACGTTCGGGATCCGCTCTTTGGGATCAGTAAGAGGAAGCCACCGCCGAGACAGGCGGCCGCCAGGCCGTGCCCCGCGAAGACCGGTGCGTAGGAGAACAGCATGCTCCCGAGCCCCAGCCCGATGAGTGTCGCGCGGCGCACGAAGCGTGAGGCCACCCGGCGCTCGAGGTAGAGCGAGAGCCCGAGCAACAAGAGGAGCGTGGGCAGTATGACCGTCCCCAGGCGAAGCCAATAGATGAGCTCGGCGCGGGTCGCGTCGCGGCCGGCGATGGTGCTGTAACCGCGCGAGACCGCCCAATAAAACGGTACCCCGAGGTAGGAGGTGCCGGGGGCTTTGGCGGCGTACAGGGAGCCCACGCAGTGGGGCGGGACGGCCCCGGGGTCGTCGCAGCGGATCGCCTTGTCGTTGACCCACCCGAAGCGGTCGTAGGCCGAACCTACGTCGCGCAAGCCCCCCTGCCCGTCCGGTTCGCGGCGGGCGATGGCAAAGGTGCCATGATCAACTATCGCCACTGTCATGTGGAGCCGGACGTGCTCGTTGGGGTTGTTCAGCCCCTCCAGGTAGGGGAAGTTCCACAGCAGCACCAAGGCGATGGCGATGAGGATTCCGCGAACTTCCCATGAGACGCCGGACGAGCGGGGCGAGGGTGGCGCGTTCGTGGTGTTCATCGCAAATCACCCCGATCGTCGTCCGGCCGGGGTCGGGTCCGCCGGGTCAAGTGCTCGATTATCGGCTGTGATTTGGCGCGCCGCGCGAAGGGCGCCCCGTCTCCCACCTCGGGGGCGTCACAGGGAGAGACGCTCAGTTCAGTCCCGTCCGGTGCGTAGAACCGGCGCACGGGGTAGCGGGCGCGCAGCCGGCGCCGATCATGATCGCAGTGTTCGACACCGTAAACGAGCCACACGCCGGTCAGTCGGCCGGGGAGCCCGTCCGGGCCCGCGAGGACAGGCAAATCCCCGAAGCTCCGTGCCTCGAGGGTGGCCGCCTTGGGGATCACGACCGCCTCCGTGGTACTCAGTCGAGGGGCGATAAGGGCTGCGGCGGCAAGCCAGCGGCGGTCGTGGAGCTGGTGCGCGAGAAGCCAGAGAGAGAAGGCCCAGAGCGCCAACGCGGCCGACTCGCCGAGGATTCTCTTGCAAGAGACGGCAGGGCGCCACTTCATCTCAAGAAAGCTCCCAGATATAGCCGCGCAGCACAACGGTGGCGATGAGCGCGAGTAACATCGCCGGCGCGAACGGGACCGTGGTGGAGCGCTCGAGGGGAGCCTCGAGCCCTTGGGGGTGATTTTTCAAGCACCAGGTTTGGAGTGTCTCCACCTGCTCGGCGGTGAGGCCGTCGGGTCCTTGGACGCCCATGCGCTCATTGTTGAACTCGGAGTTGTCCTGTAGGGCCTGGAGACAATCCGGTGCCAGCAACATGCCGGCGCGGACGTCGCCGGCGGTGATCTTGCGGGTCTCGGCGAAGTCGGTGTACTTGATGTACAGATAGGCCAAAAACACGATCGAGATGGACTTCCAGCCGAAGGAGATGATCGCCGCGCGCAGCGCCGGTTCGTCGCTCAGGAAGAAGGCGTAGATGGCATACAAGACGATGGCGCCGCAAGCCGCCGCGAATACTCGCGGGCGGGAGAAGAGACGGATTAGCGGCCAGAACATCAGGAACAAAATCACATACAATAGAGTCGGGTTGAGCGGGATGACGGAGTCCAGTAGTTGGCGCGAGAAGTGCCTCAGCACCCGGATGAGCATGAAGATCGCCACAAACCCGGTCACGATCTTGACGATGCCGAAGCCGTGGGCGCGAAGCCGCTGCCACGCCGTCTGAATCCACCGGGGGAGATTCCTGAGTGCGCCGCCGCGGACGCGCAAGGCCACCCGAACCAGCAGCTCCACCGCCAGCAAGGTCATCAAGCAGATAAATGTGTTGAAGAAGAGAACAAAGCTCGGGAGCACCTGGAGGTAGTTGTTTTCATAAAAGCCGAACGGCAGCAGAAACGCCAGCAAGGAAAAAAGCTTGGCGTCGCCCGCGGCCCAGACTCCAACCACCCACAGCAACAGCGAGATTGCGAAAATCAGGACTCCGTTCAGGATGACGGCGCCCAGGTAACGTTCGGCGCCGAGGGCGTGCATCGCGCTCGAGCGGCCGCCGCCACCTGCCAGGAGCCAGACGGCCAGCGCGAGGGTCCAGCAGCCCCCAAGGATGAGCCCCCAGCGAATCAGCCGGTTGGGGATCTTCCCCGTGCGGATGTCGGTGATCGCCGCGGTCACGGAGATCCCGAACACCAGCGGCAAAGAGAGCAGATCGAGCATCTTGGGACCGTCCAGGCTCACCCTCCGGCGGCAATGAACTCGTAGGTGATCGGCGCGTCGATTCCAAGTGGTAGGCCCAGGAACACCCACAGCGCGAAAGTTGGGATGCGGATCAGAGCGAAGGCCACTGAGAATGGCAGCATCATCGAGATAATCGTCCCCATGCCGATGCCCTTGACATACTTGGCCGCGAACGTGATGACGAGCGGGAAGTAGGGCAGCAGTGG
The DNA here is from genome assembly GCA_003559575.1 of Bradymonadales bacterium. Classification (GTDB taxonomy): domain Bacteria; phylum Myxococcota_A; class UBA9042; order PWKZ01; family PWKZ01; genus PWKZ01. Next base: position 4,137 of record PWKZ01000053.1, read on the forward strand.
GGTGATGATGTTGGAGTAGGAGTCGCCGATCCGGTAGGCGGCCTGAGTTGTTTCGGGCGAGTAGCCCATCATCATCAGCATGGGGACGAAGATCGGCGCCATCAGGCCCCATTTGGCCGAGGCCGAGCCCACCAGTAAGTTGATGAACGAAGCCAGGATGATGAAGCAGACCAGCAAGGGGATCCCGGTCAGGCCGATGCTTGTCAGGCCGCCGGCGCCCTTGATGGCCAGGATCTGGCCGATGTTCGACCAGTCGAAATAGGCTACGAACTGGGCCGCGAAGAAGGCCAAAACGATATACCCTCCCATGGTGGCCATCGACTCGTTGGCCATCTGGACCACTTGTTTTTCGCTCTTGAGCGTGCCCGCGATGAAGCCGTAGACGGCGCCCGGGACGAGGAACAAGATTGTCATGATGGGGACGATACTCGTAATGAGCGGACCGAAGGGTTGTTCTCGGCTGGGATCGTAGAGGATCTCCAGGGCCGGTAGCGACAGGACCGTGAAAAAGCCGATGACGAGGAGGAGGCTCCAGCCGGCCCAGCGGAGTCCCCTGCGCTCTTGCTCTGCGAGCGGCGCCTCGGCCTCAACCTCTTCGGTCGACTTCCACTCGCCCAGCCGTGGCTCGATAATCCGCTCGGTGACGAAAGTCCCCGCGATGGAGATGAGCGGCACCGAGATTCCCATGATCCACCAGTTACACAAGGCGTTGACGGTGTAGCCGGGCACCAGGATGTTGGCGGCGTGTTCGGTGAAGCTGGCGAGCATCGGATCCAAACTGGTGGGGAAGATGTTGGCCCCAAAACCGCCCGAGACGCCGGCAAAGGCGGCCGCCATACCCGCCAGCGGGTGGCGCCCCACGCTCGCGAAGATGGCCGCGCCAAGCGGAATCAGCACAACGTAACCGGCGTCGGCGGCCACCGTCGAGAGCATTCCGGCCGTGACGATTGAGAAGGAGAGCATCGCTTTCGGCACCTTGCCGACGAACAGCTTGAGGCAGGAGGCGATGAGCCCTGAACGTTCGGCGACGCCGACACCAATCATCACCACCAGCACCAACCCCAGCGGCGGGAAGTCCTTGAAGACCACCACCATGTCCTCAAAGACCCTGCGGATTCCCTCGGCGTTGAGCAGATTGACCGCGACAATATCTGCCCCGGTGCTTGGATGTGTTGCCGAAAGGTTGAAGAGCGAGGCCAGCCAGGAGACGACCAGCACTATCATCATTAGAAGCGCAAACAGGGTCGTGGGCTGAGGTAGTCGGTTGCCCGCAGACTCGACCCGGTCGAGCATCCGCTGGGTGAATGACTTCTTGGACATCCAGCACTCCTTTCAATAAGGCCCGGCCGCGCGGAAGAAGTGAGCGCGATCCCATTGGCGACGACGGATTGTAGCGCGTAATTACCGCGCTTGCGAGTGAGTTGGCGCGGTGTTATTTTCAATTCGTCGGTTGCCTGCTTTGGCGGCCTGTTCTGTCTTACAACCCCGGACCGAAGAGGTGGGCGGTGATTCGTTGCAATAACTGCGGACACGACAACCAGCCGATCTTCCGTTTTTGTTTGAAATGCGGTCACGAGCTGGAGCGACCTCCCGGCGATACGACGGCCGCGCCACGCTCAACGCCGGTCGAACCTCCCGCAGAGCGCTGCGCGGCATGCGGTGCCGTCGTGGTGGCCGGGTTGGTCTTTTGCCCGAGCTGTGGGCGGCCTTACTTTGAGGCGGCCGCCGCGGCGGTGGAGCGGGGTGAGATAGGACGGCTCGAGCTACTCGAGCCCGACGGGCGAGAGGGAGGCTGCTATCCCTTGTGGAACGGTCGCACCCGCGTCGGTAGAGAGGAGGGAGACCATCTCTTCCCGGACGACACGATGATGACGCCGTTGCACGCCGACTTCATCTTCGAGGAGGGCGAGCTGACATTCTTCGACCGCGAAACCCGGCACGGCAGCTTCGTGCGGATTCATGACGTGGTCCCTCTCGGCGACGGGGCGCAAGTTCGGATTGGTCAGCAGCTCCTCGAACTGCGCCGCAAGAGTGACGACTCCGAGGGGTGGGGTGAGATGCTCCGTCTCGCGGCGGGCCGAGATGTGGATCTCTCGAACGATCCCGACCGTTATCCGCTACAGGACGACAACATTTTCGTGGGGCGCGAGCAAGGACACCTGGTGTTCCCGGACGACGGCTATGTCTCCGGCAGTCACGCCGTGATCTTCAGGCAAGACGACCAGGTACGGATCAAGGATCTGGACAGCAGCAATGGGACTTATGTGCGTCTCGAGGCTCCCCTGAAGCTGACCTCGGGGCGCCTCCTCCTTCTGGGGACGAGCCTCTTTAGAGTGGTTTTGGACTGAATCTCTCCGGCCGAGCGGCCGGCCGCAAGCTAGTCTCCACCCGGAAACCCCGCAGATCCCACGGTTGGCGATCCCATAATCGTCGGCCCATCCTGGTATTCGCGCGCGGATTCACGCACATCTGCGGCGTCACCTGCACCGAATTAGTGCTCGACTTAAGCGCTGCTACGCCTCCGCCTAATTCGGTTTGTTTCCTTGCACATGCACGCGACTCCACTTAGCGGGTCTCCTCAGAACGAACCGACGATTATGGGGTGACCAGTCGCTCGGCTGATTGCTGAGAGCTGGCAGCTCGCAGCCGGAAACTCCGTTTCCGGCTGCGAGCGAGCTAGTTGTCGCTCGCCTCTTCCTCGAGAAGTCTCTTAGCGTGCATCGCCACCTGTGTCTCGGGCTCGGACACGAGCGGTTCAATTGCCCCGCGGAAGCGCTCGTCGCCTGTCTCCCGCATGATGCTCATGGCTCGATTGCGTACGTTCCAGCGCAGCTTATCATTTTCGGCGATGCCTCGCAGCAGCTCAAAGACGCGCGCTTTATCCACGAACTCTTGATCGTTGTGGATGTACCAGTACAGCCCGGCCAGGAACTCCCAGGAGAGGGTCCCCTCTTCGGCCCTTCGGGCGGTCTCGGAGAGGACATCCTCGAAGGCCTCCTCGACGCCGTCATTAAAATGGCCGAGCATGTATGCCGCGTGGGAAGAGGCCTTGGGCGCGGGCCAGGAGAGGGCCTCGCGCCAAAGGGAGACGCTCTCATCGCGGTGATCGTCGGCGATGCTCCAGAACGCGGCCAGCGCGGCGCGCTTCACGTTGTCGTCCGGGTCCTCTCGGGCGATTTCGACCACTGCTTCAAAGACGTCCGGCAGTACGCGGTTCGTGCGCAGGATGTGGAGTAGCATCCCGGTCTGAGCCTGGGGCAACGGGTGGCCGCGGAGGAGCTTGAGCACCTCTTCGAGTTTGCCGGTCTCCTCGAGGCAGAACTTGCCCACGAGGCCCCCAAGCTCGGTGGCGATTTGGTGGTCTTCCTCGGCGGCTAACGCTTCTTTGGCGGCGCTGAGGAACTCGGGGTTCTCAAGTGGGCGCCCTTCGAAATACCTCAGTCTCAGCGTGTTGGCAGCCGCGAAGCGCAGCGCGGGCGACTCGTCCTCCAGCAGATTGATTAGCGTGGCGAAACCGAATGGAGGAGGGAGCGCGGAGGCCTTCTCGGCGAGTTTTCTGAATGCCGGACACTCTCGCGGGTCGATGTGCCGGTCGTAATCACATTTCGCCACCTCTCTGGCGATTGGCAGCAGCTCGGCGGCGTTACGTGGATCATGGATGCCGGCCCCGATCTTGACGGGGTCGTCCTCCGCCGGCTCCTCGGGGGGCACCTGGTCCTGCTGCTTCGGCTCCGACGCTCGTGGGTCGACCGGCGTGTCGGGAGGTTGCTCCTTGCGGCACCCGCAGAAGACGAGCGCGATGGCGCTGAGTATTAGAAGTGATCTCATCTGATGCGGCCTCCTTTCACCAAGAGCAGGTGTCCGACCAGGGTGACAAACAGGATCCCAATCCCGATTAGCGGGTAGAGTGCGTTGGTGCCGCCGGCGGCGAAGGCCCTCCAGATCTCCATGCCCATTGCGGCCAGGGAGAGCACGACATAGAGGGCGGGCAGCCAGGGGTAAAGCGAAGCGCGGTAGGGACGCGGCGCTTCGGGAGCGCGGTAGCGCAAAACGAAGACCGACATTACGGTCAAGGTTCCCGTGACGAACATGGCGATGCTCGTCATCTTGACGATCTCGTCGAATGTCCCGGTCAGGACGAGGAACGACGATATTGCCGCTTGCAACCAGAGGGCGTTTTGCGGTGTCCGCCGTTTTGGGTGCAGTCGTGCCGCGCCGCGCCAGAAGGCCCCGTCCTTGCCCATGGCGTAGGCCACCCGTGCGCTCGATAGCACGGTCGCGTTGAGCGAGGTCAAGATCGCCACGGCGATGATCAGCAACACCACCGTTGCGAGTGTCGGGCGCCCGAGCGCACGGGCCATGCCGGTGCCGGCGTCGGTCCAACCGAGCCCGGCCAGTCCGCCCAACCCGAGGACCGTCAGAAAAGCGGCGCACAGCAGGAAGTAGAGCGCCGTGACACCAAAACTCGCTGAGATCATGGAGCGCGGTACGTTTTTACCCGGATCCTTCACCTCCCCGGCGACGTAAATGATGTTGATCCACCCCGAGAAGGCGAAGTTGACGAACAGAAAACCGGACGCCAGACCGAACCAGGTCAACTCGGTGGCGCCCGGTTTGGGCTGGATGTCCGAGGGCGCCACCGACGGCGAGATCGCGAGCGCATAGACCGCCAAGGCGGTGAGCGCCGCGATGGGCGAAAGCGTCAAAACCACCTGGGTTCGGGTTGAAATCTTGGTCCCGGCGTCGTTGAGCACGGTGAGCGCGATTATCACCACTATCGCGCATATTTGAGCGCTCGAGAGCGGGAAGCCGCTCGAGAGCGGGAGTGTCAAGTCTTTCCCGAGCAAGGTGCCCACCTGATACTGAAAGACGGCAACCGACATGCTGGCGATCGAGCCCGCGAAGATCGCCAGAAAGAGCACCGTCCCGCTCGCGAACGCCACAGAGGGGCCGAACGAGGCGCGCTGGAAGACGTAGTCGCCGCCGGCGCGGGGGATCATGGCGCCCAATTCACCGCAGGCCACCGCCCCGGCCAGGGCGAAGATCCCGCCGAGCCCCCACAGCATGAAAAAGACCCACACGGAGTTGATCTCGTAGGCGATCTTGCCCGGAAACAGGAAGATTCCGACTCCCAACATTGAGCCGGCGACGATCGCAAAGCTGGCGATCGGGCCGATGACCCTGAGGTTTTCGTGCTGTCCGGGGGGGCCGGTCGGGGGTTTTGTTGCTTGCATGGCGCCTCGGTCGGGTCGGTCGGGCAGCCGACGGGCCGCGCGCCACTTGTCTACCTCAGTTTGCGCGCCCTGGCAAGAATCTCAGCCGCCCTGGATCCTGGTGAGGCCGGCTTCGCGGGCCCAGGCGAGAGCTTCGGCCATCTCGGCGCGGGTGACGCGGCGTGAGACCTCCTCGAACTCGTTGGCGCGGTGGAGCGGGCGATACTGCCCCATTATGTTGACGTAGGTGTCGACGCTCAGCTCGCGCGCCACGAACTCGACGAATCGATCAGTCCCGGCCTGTCGGTTCGGCAACACGAGGTGGCGCATCATCAAGCCCCGGCGCGCGATTCCGTCTATTTGGTCGATGTCCCCCACCTGGCGGTGCATCTCCTTTATGGCCGCGGCGGCCACCTCGGGATAATCCTCGGCGCCGGTCGACAGTCGGGTGGCGATCTCATTGTCTTGATATTTGAAGTCGGGCAGGTAGATGTCGACTACTCCATCGAGCAGTTGAAGCACCTCGAGGCTGTCGTAACCTCCCGTGTTGTAAACCAATGGCGCGGTGAGGCCACCACGGATGGCGATGCGCAGGGCGCGCACGATGTGCGGGACCACGTGGCTCGGGGTCACGAGGTTGATATTGTGGCACCCGCGCCGCTGGAGCGAGAGCATCATCTCGGCGAGGTCTTCGTGGCTAACCGCGTCGCCCTCGCCGTGGTGGTTGATGGTCCAGTTCTGACAGAAAATGCACAGCAGGCTGCAGTTGGAAAAGAAAATCGTCCCCGAACCGCGGCGTCCCACCAGCGGGGGCTCTTCGCCGAAGTGAGGTCCCGCCGAGGCGACTTTCAGGACCGCGCTCGAGCTGCAAATCCCTTTTTCACCATCCAGCCGGTTGACTCCGCAACCTCGCGGGCAGCACCGGCAGCGCTCGAAGATCTTCCACAAGGTCTCTTCGCGGCGCTTGAGTTCACCCTCCCGCTCGAGGCGCAGGTAGCCGGCCTCGAAAGCCGCCTCCCGCGGCGCGGCGCCAAGCGGCTCCGCTTCCCGCGCGCGCACGGCGGGCTCGCTGGTGCCGCGACAGCCCCCGCCGCCCGCGCACGCGAACCCAAGGGTCAGCGAGCCACCAGCCGCGAGGCAACCTCCCAAAAACTCACGCCTGCTCTTCATGTCATCACCCACTCAAAGAAGTCTCCCTCACCGGACACATCGGCCAAAAGCACGCGCCTTCGCCCGACACCGCGAGTCCAGTATAACAATCGCCCCCCCCCGGATCGACCCGAACCTGGGCCGCGTCCGTGGACCGAGGGGAGTGAGGCGGGTGCAAGCGCTTCCGATTAGTTTTTGCTGCGGTGTTGTTTTCTATGGGGCTCTTTCTGAGGGCATCCAAGGAATGCGCTGCTGATAGCTGATAGCTGACGCTGCGCCCGCTCGGGGGAGTCCAGGCCCTAATTCCCCATCAAACCGAGTACCGAGCGCGGCGAAACGGGGTGAGCTGCAAGGAAACAAGCCGTTCTTAGGCGGAGGCGTAGCAGCGCTACGTCGAGCACTAATTCGGTGCAGGTGACGCCGCAGATGGCCTCGTAGCGACGCGCGAATGCCGGTGCAGGTGGGGAATTAGGGTCCAGCTTGACGAGTTCCGAGCGCTTGCCCTACCATATAGCCTGAATTTGAACCAGGCGCCTCCGAGGTTGTCGCTTCTACTCGGAGCGTTTGGCGTTAGTGGCATGGCTGTCGACCAAGTTGTGCCTCGGAGGAGACTGAGCATGTCTTGTCATCATGGCCGTAATGCGCTCGGGTCGTTACGCCTCGGCGTCCGATTCGTGCTCCTCGGCAGCTTGGCGCTCCTCCTGTTGAGTTGCTCCAGCGACTCGGCCGACATCGGGACCTTCGACCCGGATTGGAACAGACCAATCTGGGACGCCGGCGGCGAAACTGGTGGGGTTGAGGTCAAGCCTCGCCCCGACATCCAGGGAGGCGACGCAGCGGATAACGGCAGCCCCGATGTCGAGCCGCTCCCCCCGGGCGAGCTGGAGTTCGTCGATCTGGTCGGCGGCACAGGCGAGCCCTGCAGGGGCGAGTCGCGGTGTCTGCTTTTGTTCGAGAGCATCTCCGTCCGGCGGCTTGAGGTGCGCTATCGCGAGGGGGGGAACAACAAGCCCGGAGCGCTTCTGCAGTATAGAATCATCCGCGACGATAAGGGGCAAGGCTCACTCAACCCCACCGAGGGGCGCGTTGAGACCGGCGGTAACGGCCAGGCCTGGGCCGAACTCAGTATTCTGCATGTTTCGGAGGCGGGCCAGTTCGGGATCGAGGTGTCGGTGGTGGGCCGCGACGATGTATCCCCGATCCTCTTCGACATCGTAGTCGATCCCAAGGGGCTCCCGCCGCTCACCGTGGTCCCCGATTACTTCGGTAGTCAGCCCGTGCGGACTGTTTACACGATGCTGTTCCGCCAACCCGAAGATCCGATGAACCCCGGTCATTACAACGACGCCGGAGTGAACTGCGGCGTTCTCATGGACCACATCCGCTCAAGCGGTGGAACCGCGGGGCTGCGTTCCGACGTCCTCTCGCCGGAGGGCGCGGTGGGGCAGTCCATCTCCTTCTCCAACCTTTCGTTCCCGACCCTCGAGCAGGACGAGCACCAGATGTACACCATTCTGGCGCTCGGCGAGAGCGAGGACGGGATCTTGCGAGTGGCCGGGTGCGACGACACCCGCGCCCATTTGACCTTTGGACGCTCAGTGACGGTGGTGGTGCCCATGCACGACTTGCCGCTGCGGCTGCGGGGCACCTATGAGGTCGAGAGCCAGTTCGATCTCATCAGCGGACTGCCGCCGGTCATCGGCAACGTGATGTACTGGATAATCGATCTATTCCAGGATCCGGCACAGACCGTTTTGCGCCTGGGCTGCGAGCTGACCGGCAGTCTGCTCGAGCAACTCTGCGGCTATTTCTTCGACGGGGACGGCAACCTGCTGACCCTCGGCGCGCTGGTGGTGGGGATTATCAACAACGTGATCCGCCAGGCCGGCCAGGGGCAATCTTGGTACGACGTCATCCAAGGGGGCGCCGACGTGGGAGACATCCTCACCAACTTGAGGTTCCGCTCCCGAATGACCTTCCACGCCGAGCCCGACATCAATGGGATAATCCACGAGCGCGACACCTTCGAGGAGTGGATCGCGGTGCGCTACCGCTGGACCCTGGGCATCCCCGACTGCGATCTCGATCCCAACTGTGGCTGGAACCAGTTCTCCTTCTCCGCGATCCACCACCGCGCCGTCACCGGCAAGTTCTCCGGGCGGATCAACACAGCGGCGATCGGCTCTCATGCACCTTACACGCTGCTAACCATCGATCCGCACCCCGTCCAGGTCTCTTACGGCGCGCTCGTCAACTACCTGCTCAAGAACGAGATCCTGCCGCGGCTGGCCGGCGGGATCCCGCCCGACGGGTTGCCCATCGTCGACGACTACGCCAAGCTCATCAAGATGCTGTTGGCCGGGCGCCAATGCTTGCTGGACGAAGTGACCGGCGGCCCCACCTGCTGCTACCAGTTCGTCGATCGGGTGATGGGCGAGATCTCGTTTATCGATCCCGGGTTCCTGGCGGCCGCGTGTGACGCGCTGGTCAGTTTCGGGGCTCTCTATCTCGAGAGTCTGCTCATTGAGATCCAGGGCGACTTCTTCCAGATCGGCACCCCGGACGATGTCCCGTGCGTCATGTATGACAACAACAACAACATGCAGGTGGACGCGCTGGGGCGCGCGGACGCGCCGTGCTCCTGGTTGCTGGAAGTGCCCTTCGTCGGCAACTCGACCTTCATCGACGCCACGTTCACCGGAACAAGAAACTAACCGGTCGCCGCCTTTCGATATCGCGGTATTCAGCCGCATGCTTCCATAATCGTCGGTAGATCCTGGGATTCGCGGACGGATTCAAGCACATCTGCGGCGTCACCTGCACCGAATTAGTGCTCGACGTAAGCTCTGTGTTGGACTGCGCCTAAGAACGGCTTGTTTTCTTGCACATGCTCGCGCCTCCACACGCTCGCTCCTCAGAACGAACCGACGATTATGATGCCGAAAGGGCGATTGACAAGCGCGGGGTGATGCACTATGGTCTCGCTCCGTTGTCCCGCGCTTCTGCGCGGATTTCCAAGTAAGACGGTAGCTTAGATGCTCTCAGGGAAGTTCCCGGATGCAGCACGACACAACCACGGAGACAGGTACAGGCGGCGCAGTGACCATTCCCCCCGAGGAGAACTTCGAAGAATTATTCGAAGAATATCTCCGCAAAGACGAGGTTCGAGAAGGCGAGATAACACGCGGGCGTGTCATCCGCATTGGCAAAGAACATGTGGTCGTTGATATCGACTACAAGAGTGAGGGCCAGATCCCCCTCGAGGAATTCAGGGGGCCCGACGGCTCAATGGTGGTCTCGGAAGGGGACGAGATAGATGTTTTCGTCGAGGCAATCGAAGACGACGAAGGCATTGTCGAGCTGTCCAAGGACAAGGCCGACAAACTCAAGGTATGGGACCAGATCAGCGACGCTTGTGAGCGCGACGAGCTGGTCGAGGGCACGATCACGGCGCGCGTCAAAGGCGGCTTGACCGTTGACATCGGCGTCAAGGCGTTCTTGCCCGGCTCGCAGGTGGACCTGCGCCCGGTGCGCAATCTGGACAAGTACATCGGGCAGGAATATCAATTCAAGGTCATCAAGTTCAACAAGCGCCGGGGCAACATAGTCCTGTCGCGACGGGCGTTGCTCGAGAAGGAGCGCGCAGCGCTCAAGACCGAAACCCTCAACACCCTCGAGGTGGGCAAGTCTGTCCGTGGGATCGTCAAAAACATCACCGAGTACGGATGTTTCGTCGATCTCGGCGGGCTCGACGGCTTGTTGCACATCACCGACATGTCCTGGGGGCGTATCAACCACCCCTCCGAGATGTTTGAAGTCGGCGACGAGGTCGAGGTGCGGGTACTCAAGTTCGACCCGCACGCGGAGCGTGTCAGCCTTGGGCTGAAGCAGATCTCGGACGATCCCTGGAACCACGCCGAGGAGCGCTATTCGGTCGACGACCGCGTCAAGGGCAAGGTGGTCAGCCTGACCGACTACGGCGCGTTCATTGAACTCGAGGAGGGTGTCGAGGGGTTGATTCACATCTCGGAGATGTCCTGGACCAAGCGGGTCAAGCACCCCTCCAAGGTGGTCTCCTTGGGCGACATCATCGAGGCCGTGATTCTCGACATCGACGCCAAGCAAAAACGCATCTCACTCGGCATGAAACAGACCGAGACCAACCCGTGGACGACTCTCAAAGAGCGTTATCCGGTGGGGACGGTGGTCTGTGCCAAGATCCGCAATATCACCAATTTCGGTATCTTCCTCGGGATCGAGGAGGGGATCGACGGGCTCGTCCACATCTCCGATCTCTCCTGGTCGCAGAAAGTGCGTCACCCCCAGGAGGTTTTCAAGAAGGGGGATGAGGTCGAGGCCGTAGTGCTCAACATCGACGTCGAGAAGGAGCGCTTCTCGCTCGGGATCAAGCAGCTCAGGGACGACCCCTGGCAACACGCCGAGGAGCGTTATCCGATCGGCGCGGTGGTGGAGGGCAACGTCACCAAGATCCTCGACTTTGGTGCCATCGTGCAGCTCGAAGAGGATCTCGAGGGGCTCATTCACATCTCCGAACTCTCCCGCGACAAGGTCGAGACCGTGGACAAGATCCTCGCTGAAGATCAGACCGTGCGCGCCAAGGTGATCAACCTAATCCCCGAGGAGCGCAAGATCGGCCTCAGCATCCGCCGAATGGAGGAGGGCGAGGACAGCGAACAGTACGCCGAATATCAGCGCGCCCAGAAAGCGCGCGAGAGCACTCGGCTGGGCGATCTCCTCAAGGAGAGGATCGATCTTGGTGCGATCAAGACCGAAGAAGAGTGATCCGAGTTCACCTCTCTGGGCACCCTGGCGAATGTCATATATCCTCTCCGAGAAGCCCCGGGACTGTGTCCTCTGCGAGCTCGCCGCAGCGGAGCTGAGTCCTGAGAGCCTGGTGCTCCACGCCACCGACGCCGCGTTTGTCATGCTCAACCGCTATCCGTTCACCAACGGGCACTTGATGGTGGTCCCAAACGCCCATGTGCCCGCCATGACGGGACTCGATGAAAAATCGTTTCTGGCCACCGCGACGCTGTTGCGTCAAAGCGTGGCGATCATCGAGCGGTGCTTGCGGCCGGCGGGGCTCAATGTCGGGCTCAATCAGGGGCAAGCGGGTGGCGCAGGGATCGCCGAGCACATGCACTTTCATATCGTTCCCCGCTGGGTGGGGGATACGAACTATGTTTCGGTGATCGGGAAGACCCGGGTCATCAACCAGTCGCTGGAAGACACCTGGCAAGAGCTGCGGCCTCACTTCGCCGCGCTCTAGTCCAGCCATAATCGTCGGTTCGTTCTGAGGAGCGAGCGTGTGGAGTCGCGTGCATATGCAAGGAAACAAGCCGAATTAGGCGGAGGCGTAGCAGCGCTACGTCGAGCACTAATTCGGTGCAGGTGACGCCGCAGATGTGCGTGAATCCGCGCGCGAATCCCAGGATGGGCCGGCGATTATGGGATAACGTTCGACATTTGAACTTAATTTGACTAGAAATATACCCGTCGCGGCTCCGACTTGGAGGCCGCGAGAGAGGAAAGGAGAGTCCGGCATGTCGCGGGTCGTAACCGTTTTGACAGTCATCGCTGCGCTGATGTTGCTCGCCCCAGAGACGGAGGCGCGCGGGCGCAAGGCCGCGGCCGAGGCCTATCGAGAGGGTCAGGAGCTAGGCAATCAAGGGGATCTGGATGGCGCGATTGCCAAGTTCCAGGAGGCGGTCCAACTGAATCCGCGTTACGACCTGGCCTATCTGAGGCTCGGGCTCGCGTATCAACTCGCCGACCGCTGGCCGGAGTCGCTCGCCGCTTATCGCGCGGCGCTCGAGCACACGCGCCGTCACAAGGACGAGGCCTACGAGGGGCTGGGTGGCTTGTATCGCCGGATGGGTCATCTCCGCATGTCGGCCGAGGCGTTCAAGTCCGCCATCGCCGAAGCCCGCAAGATCCGCCGGGAGTATCCCGAGGGGCACTACGAGCTGGCGCTGACCTACATTGAGATGAGAGAGTTCGATGACGCGATAAGCGAGCTTCGCGAGGCGCTTCGCATCAACCCCAAATATCTGCGGGCGAGGGTGCGGCTGGCCAACACGCTGGTGGTCAATGATGAGCTTGACGAGGCCCAAGAGCTGTTTGAGGAGATGATCGAGCGAAACCCGAATGACAGAGCGGCCCTCTACGGTCGCGGGTTGATCGAGAAGCGACGCGACAACCGCGATGAAGCGCGCGAGATTTTCAAGCGTGCGTGCGATTTGGGCCACCGAGCGTCCTGCCGGGAGGCCGAGACCCGCTACCGGGCACTACACTAGCTCTCATCTCTCATTCACGTGGGTTGAACCGGCCCGTTGGCTTGAGTGAGCCAGGTGCGCTCTCATTTGATCGAGCCCCGATCGGTCCGTGACAGGGCCGTGGCCCGGCAGGAAGATCTCACAGCCGGAGCGCCGGAGCAGAGAGAGAATCTCGCGCCAACGCCCCGCGCGCTCTTGGGAGACGGGTGGCCGATGTTCGCCCGAAAACCCCAAATCGCCCATTAGTGCTACTCCGACGTCGGGTAGACTCAGCACCGTGTCGCTTGCCGAGTGAGCATTCGAGTGGCTCTCCAACACAGCGGTCAGGTGTCGCCCCCGAAGCAGCAGACGTTTGCCGAACGTTACATGCGGCGGACAGACCCTGAGCTGCGGCAGGTTTCGCGCGAGCATTGCCAGGTATTCGGCGCGCAGGCACCAGTCCGCGGCGGCGGGGTGGTTCGGTCGCCGCTCGAGGTCCGCTCGCACCTCTCGCAGGCTGGTGGTGATTGTCTCGGGTGCGCTTTGGGCGCGCGCCAATTCCAAAGCGCGCGCCAGTATCTCGCGGTGCGCCGTCGCGCTGGAGAGGAGGATCGCCGAGTCGGCCAAGGCGGCGTTGCCGTTGATGTGATCGAAGTGACCATGGCTGTTGACGACCAGATCGGGCGTTCGACCGGTCAGGGTCAGCGCGGCGCGCTTGAGAAACCGGCCGGCGCGGGGGGTCTGGCCTGTATCGAAGAGTATCACCAGCCCACCGAGGTCCACCACCGCGGCGTTGCAAAAGGATTCGAATCCGGTGGCGATGGCCGCAAAGACTCCGGGCGCAAGCGTCTCAATTTGGTAGAGAGGTGGTGCGGGACTCCCGGGCACCGTCAGGCGTCGTCGGCCGCCGAGTCGGCTTGCCGCGCGTTGAAAGAGGCGATCCGCGCCTCGAGTTCGAGGTTCCAGTAGTCGTAACCGGACTTGTCGCGTTGCTCTTCGAGGATCTCCTCCAGGCCTTCATAAACGCGCGGATCGTTGCGTCCCACTCGCTCGAGGGCGATGAGGGAGTAGTTGCGCAGATCGGTGGCGTCCGGTGGGAGGCTCCTGAACTTCTCGAGTAGCGCGGGGATGACGGTGTCGACCTCATCCTGCTTGCGCGCCAACATGATAATCGCTTTCCACTGACGAGCGCGCGACAACTCGGCGGCGCCGTCTTCCGGCTCGCCGCTCTCCTCGTCGACTTCCGGCTCGTGGTTCAAGTTGCGGATGAGGCACTCGGTGTCATCGCCTTCGCATTCTTGAACGACAACGTAGGAACCGTTGATGATGGGGTCGTGGCCCAGGCTGTGGAGGACCAGCTCGGCGTTGGCGCGCTGCTCGACAACTGGGATCCTGTCAAAGCGCGGCAGGGTGGCCGAATTGAGCGCCAGCGAGAGGGGCAGCAGCAGGGGCGCCCGGAAGCGCTGATCTTCCGACTCTTCATAGATTTTGAACAGGGCCTCGATCGCGTTGTCGGTCCCGATGACGGCGAGCGCGGTGGCGCTGTCGAGCCGCTGTTTGATGTCGTTGTCGGTCCCGGCGATGGTCTCGGCGAGTATTTCGACTACGGAGTCATCGCCGATGCGCGCCAGAGTCAGCATGTTGATGGTGAGCCGGTTGGATTGGCTGATTCGCCAGGAGTCGAGCGCTTTGTCGGTGACTCCGGCCGGCTCGAGGAGCCGTTTGGCCATGTTCTCGGCCACTGCCTTGGCAGCCGATTGGTCGGACAGATCGCCGAGCACCTGGGCTATCTTGGGGCCGTCCTGCCACTCCCAGTCCGGCACGCCCCTGTCGCGGGCGAACCGTCGGAGCGAATCGTTCTCGCCTTCGAGCGTGGCGACGAGCTTTTCAACGACCTCCTCGCCTCCGATCTTGACCAGCGCCAGGCGCGCGGCCTGGTACATCTCTTCGCCCCGCTGGGTGCGCAAGAACATCGTCTTGACGATCTCCGGGATCGCCTTGGTGGAGCGCATCTTGGCGAGTTCTTCGACGGCCATCACATTGACGCGCAGCCCTTGGCGATCGGCGTCTCCGACGGCCAGCCGCATCAGGATGTCTTCAATGGCCTCCCGGTTGTCCTTTGTTATCTCGAGCAAGGCGCGTAGCGCCGCCTGGCGCGCTCTGTGAGCGTCGGGCAGCTCCAGGAGAGCGATGACCTCGTCCTTGAGTTCGGCCAGCTCCCACTGCTCGATGATGTTGGCCGCGAGGCTACCGGTTACTTCGTTCTCGAGCGCGGAGCTCAAGATCGTGCGGTACTCCGGGTGCTCGGTGGCATCTTCCTTGCCGATGTGTCGCAGTGTCCGCAGGATATCCTCGCGGTAGCGGCCATCCTCATACATCTTGGCCAGCGCCGGGATAGCGCGCGCACAAGATCTGTCTCCTTGGCGTTCGCCTAGTTGGCGGATCGCCTCGCGCGCGCGCGCGGGGCTCTCCAACTCTTCAATCAGCCGACCACAACGCCCCCGCGGTTCACGGCGGCAGGAGCCGACGGTTAAAAGGAGCGCGCTCACTACCAGCACAACGGTCAGCACACGAAAGGGGCTCATACCTACCTCCTGGACAGAGTCGAGTGTCGGCTGCGCAATAGAGCGCGACCGACGCCGCGACCGCTGATTGTTCGGCGCGAGTATAATGCCCCCCTTACCCCTGTGCAAGACAAGACTCGCAATTACATGACTACACGGATTACACGGTGGGGCCGCGCCCCCCCTCCCCACCGGCGGAG
>PWKZ01000305.1 GCA_003559575.1 Bradymonadales bacterium
AAACCGAGCACCGAGCGCGTCGAAACGGGGTGAGCTGCAAGGAAGCAAGCCGATTTGAGCGCAGTCCAACGCAGCGCTACGTCGAGCAAAAAAATCGGTGAAGCTGACGCCGCAGATGGCCTCGTAGCGACGCGCGAATGCCGTTGCAGGTGGGGAATTAGGGTTATGGTTGCGCGGTTGACAGTGGTTGGAGGGGACAATAGAGTTGAATCCAGTGACGATGCGGTCGGTTGTCCGATTCGGCGGGGTGCCGGCGGACGAGCGCCGACAGCGCGACGAGGAGAGACACGCCTGATGAAGCGCATCGCTTGCCTTTTAGCCCTACTTGCTTTGGTCGCAACGGCGGGGGCGGCGCACGCGCAACCTCCCTCTCACCTTATATTCAGTGGCTCGCTGCAGGACGAACGCGGCGACGTCATCAGCGGCATCTATCCGCTTCAGTTCTCTCTTCATCGCTCCGAGAGAGCCCGCGGACGAGCCTGGTCCGAGCGCCACTGGGTGGCGGTGGAAGACGGTGTCTACACCGTGGAGCTCGGCCACACCAACCGCCTGCCGCAGCGGCTCGATATCAACTCGGCGTATATCTCCGTCTCGGCACGCGACGGCTCCGAGCTGACTCGAGTGGCCTTGTCGGAGCGCAACCTACCGGGCTTCAAGCCCAGTGCTCGCGCGTCGGTTGATCCGGAAGACGCCGCTCCCGCGACGAGTCATGTGATCGCCGGCGGACGGGTCGATTACGCCGAGAAGGCCGGAATCGCCTACGAGGCCGAGTTGGCACGCAACTGCCAACGACTCGAAAACCTTTCGCTCAACCAGGTGGAGGAGCGGATCAAGAAAGGGGTGGAAAGTGGCGCGCGAGTGGGAGTCTCGACCCGCTCGACCGGCCCGGCGGGCGGAACCGGAGGACGCCACTACAGGCTGATGTGCCCACGAGGTTATGTCGCGGTCGGAATCGAGGGAGGAGCCGGGATCTATCTCGATTCGATCGAGGTGATCTGCGCTCCACTCGAATAGCTCCGCCCCGACTCTACTTCGGCCGAGGAGGACATGGCCAGACCGGGCGACGTCGTCGCGGGACGATACCGGATCGTGAGACCCATCGGCGCCGGTGGGTTCGGGCAGATCTTCGTCGCCGAACAGCTCTCGATGGGCCGTGAGGTGGCGCTCAAGATTCTGGCGCCCCAGGTGCGGGACGATCCCGTCGCACTCGAGCGCTTCAGGCTCGAAGCCCGCGCCGCCTGCCATCTCAAACACCCCAATCTGGTGGTCTATCACGATCATGGCGAAGACCCTCGAGGCCGCATGTACCTCGCCATGGAGCTCATCGAAGGTCGCAGCCTGACCCAACTGCTCGCCGAGACACGGTTCCTCCCCGCGCGCCGCGCGATCTCGATAACAGTCCAGATATGTTCAGCCCTTGATGCCGCCCACCGCGGCGGAGTGATCCATCGCGACCTCAAGCCGGGCAATGTGATGCTGCTCGCTCACGGGGGATCGGAGGATTGCGTCAAGGTCATCGACTTTGGGATCTTGAAACGCGTTTGCCGCCGCCGCGGCGATGACCTCCCCAGCATCACCGACACCAACGAAATAGTCGGCACCCCCGAGTATCTCGCGCCCGAGATCGCGGCAGGGCGCCACTTCGACGGCCGGGCCGATCAGTACTCCTTGGGAGTGTTGTTGTTTGAGTTGCTCGTCGGTCGCCGCCCGTTTCAGTGCGCCCAGCCGGTCCAGACAATTCTCGCACATCTGCGTGAGCCGGCGCCGCGTATCTCGGAAGTGGCCCCCGAACGGCGGTTTTCAGCCACCCTCGACGAGCTTGTCGCCCGCATGTTGGAGAAGAAACCGACGCATAGGTTTCCCGACATGAGCGCGCTTCATCAGGCCCTCACGGCCACGCTGGCGGAGGAGGGCGCCGCAGAGGACCCGGGCCACGCCCAAACCGTCGCGACCCGGATCGAAGAACCGTCAAGCGGCCCCGAAAGGATGACCACCGTCACCCAGTTCGCTCCGCCTCCGCCGCAGCCGATATCACCGCTATTGCAACCGGCCGGGCAAGCGGCCGGCGCGCCGCCAACCGACTCCCTGGCACCCACGCGCACGCCTCTGTGGCGACGCGCCGCCTCCGCTCTGGCGTTGCTACTGCTGGTGGCCGCCTTGGGCACCGTGGCGGCGCTGGTGAGCACTCCTCTGCGAGAGCCTGAGCGCGCCGCTCCGGGCTCCCTCGAGAACACGCGTCTGGGCGCGCTCAGAGAGGAGAGAAGGTCGCGCGACGAGCCAAGCGCGACCGAAGAGACCGGCGGAAAGGCAACGGCACCGACAAACTCTCGGGCATTGCCGAGCGCACCCGCTCCCGAATTACCCCTCGAGGCTCAAGACGAACCGCCCCCCAGCGAGCCCGTGGCGCTCTCGGGCTTGCCCCAGGCCGACTTGGCATCGCCTCCTGGGACGACCGCGCGCGAGCCGGCGGAGGCCGCCTCACCGGCCATCCAATCGGCCGGCCACCTCGCGACGGCCACCCCCCGCCCAAGGCCGGCACGACCAAAGCGCCCCCCCGCACCACCGAGAGAGACGATAACGAGTAGCGCCGGCCAAGGTCGTGGTACACTCAACGTCAACGCGATCCCCTACGCCCGCGTGACGGTGCAGGGACGTATGCTTGGCAACACACCTGTAGTGGGCGCGCCCCTGGCCACCGGCCGTCACCTTGTGACGGCCAGCCACCCGACGCTCGGTGAACAGGAGGAGTGGGTCCGCATCCGTGACGGCAAGCTCAGTTCACTCTCGTTCGACTTCCGCTGAGGACGAAGACCAGGAGAGCCATTGTCAACTCGAACGACCTCCAGCCATCTTTTGTTGACTCTCTTGATTGCCGCTGTCGGATGCTCCGAGCAGTCCCGCTCTCGCGTCGCCGCCGGAGTGATTTTGGCCCTGGGTGCCGCCTGTAACGCCGTCATGCCCACGGCCGAGCGCGCGACGTTGCCGATTCCCGCTCAGTTGAGGGATGGGCCGCTTTCACCGTCCGAGGTCTTGCGCCTTCCCCCTTTTACGCTCCTTCCCGCGGTGCGCGAGGCCTCCGAACTGTTTCACGCGGGAGACTACGAAGGCAGCCGCGCGGCGCTCATGGGACTGCGCGAGAGCCGCGGCGCGCAGCCGATCCCACCGCCCATCGCCTACCTCTGGGGAATCTCGGCCCACTATGCCGACCGCCACGAAGAGGCGATTGAGATCCTGCAGCGCGTCCGGCAAGCCGACGCGCTCCTCGCGGACCATGCCCTCTATTTCGCGGCCGCGAGCCAGGCCAAGCTCAACCGCTTCGAGGCCGCCGCGACCATGCTCGACGCGATCTCCCCGAGCTCGACCCAGTACGGACGGGCAGTCGAGCTCCGCGCTCAAATCGCCCTCGCGCACAACCCGGCCGAGGCGGTCACGCTTCTCGAGGCGTACCTCGAAAGCGCGCCGAGCGCCCCTGGAGCGATGTGGTTGATCCTCGCTTCGGCGCGCGAGAAAGTCGGCTCCCCGGAGGCGGCCGCCCGCTCCTACTGGGACGTATGGGCTCACGCACCGCTGAGCGCCGAAGCGAAGGCGGCCGAGCAGGCCGTCGCACGGCTGGTTTTGACTTTGCCCCCCGAGAAGCGCCGCCGGGTGCGCGCCCCCAGCATCGACCAGCGACTCACCCACGGCCGTCTCCTCTACCAGGCACACAGAAGCCCCGAAACGATAAAGCTACTCGACACGGTTCTGCGCTCCACTGAACGCGGTGGTGAAGAGTGGTGCGAAGCCCACTACCTGACGGCGCGCAGCTACGACAAGCTCCGTGATCGCTCCAAGGCCGTGCCACACTACGACGCGTTGATGCGACACTGCCGCTCCACGCCTTCGAGGGTCCACGTGCTGTTCGCCGGCGGGCGCAGCGCCCACCAAGAGGGCCTGCGCGAGCGCGCGCTCAAATTCTTCGAGAAGCTGTACCTGGAGTTTCCCGATCACTCTTACAACGACGACGCGCTCTTACGTGTCGCCGCGATTTATCGTGCCTGGGAGCGCCCCGACGATGCGATCCGAGCGCTCGAGCGGGCGCTCGAGCTATACCCCGACGGTGACATGCGCGAAGAAGCCGCTTGGGGCATCTTGTGGGATTACTACACCGCCGGGCACTACACCGAGGCGCTCGCCTGGGCCAACCGCAGCCTGGCCCTCATCCCACGCGAGACCACGTTCCGCTCCGCGGGGCGCACCCTGTATTGGAGAGGGCGCATCCTCGAGCATCTCGGGCGCCGCGAGGCCGCCAACGAGAGCTTCCGCCAATGTATGAGCGAGTATCCGCTCACCTGGTACAGTGGGTTGGCCTACGCCCGACTGCACGCCCACTTGGCGCCCCTGGCCGAACAGATCTTTACCGAGGTAGTGGCGCAAGACGGCGCCCCGCCGGGACCGCTCGACCAAGACCGGCCACTGAGCGTGACGACCCAACCTGCTTTCAGGAGGGGGCTCACTTTCTTGCGCCTCGGACTCAACAGCCCGGCGGTGCGTGAATTCAACGCCCTCAGCGGCTCCATCGAATCCGGCGAGGCGGAAGCCGGCGACTGGTTGCTGGCCGCCCTTTGGGAGCTTGCCGGCCAGTGGCAGCGCTCCCACAACATCCCCCGCCGCCGCCGCCCGGAGTTCGCCAATCACTACCCGAAGGGCCACCACGAGCGCTACTGGCGCATCGCCTACCCGCGCCCCTACCGGAGCCTGGCGCGCCAGGCCGCGGGCCCCGCGATGGTGCCGGAGGCGCTCATCCACGCCATCATGCGCGAAGAGAGCGGCTTCAGCCCGGGAGTGGAGTCCTGGGCCAACGCCGTCGGACTGATGCAGCTCTTGGTGCCCACCGCCCGAGACATGAGCGACAAGGACGACTCGGCTATCACTCGCCATTCACTGAAGGATCCGAGGCTAAACGTCAGACTCGGCGCGCGCTTCCTCGGGCAACTGTACAACTCTTACGGAGGCCGCCCGGCCTTGGCGGCAGCGGGTTACAACGCCGGCGCGGGACGCATGCGAAGCTGGCTCCGCGAGCGAGGCGACCTCGAGATCGACGAATTCGTGGAGCGCATCCCGTTTGCCCAGACCCGGGGCTACACAATCAGAGTGATGGAGAGCTTGCTGCGCTACCGCTACCTCTATGGCGAGGGGCCGGAGGAGCGCGGCAAGGGCCGAATGACCTTGATCGATCTCTCGGTGCGCGACTGATATTTCTCGAAGTAAGGAGCGCGTGCCTCAATCCTCCACCGCGTCCGTGGACCGAGGGGAATGAGGCGGGTGCAAGTGCAAGGAAGCAAACCAAATCGAGCGGAGGCGTAGCAGCGCTACGTCGAGCATCGATTTGGTGAAGGTG
>PWKZ01000094.1 GCA_003559575.1 Bradymonadales bacterium
CAATGGCGGGTTACTTCAACGCGGTGGGGCTCGACATTGAAGAGGGGACCATCAAGAATCCGTGGAACTGGTCGGCCGACTTCGACGCCGTCGAGGCCTTCAACGGGCGCTGCTCGGGCGGTCGCGGCGAGGTGGTGCGCGACTGGTTCGATCTGCTCAACCGCGGCTATCTGGTCTCCATCGGTGGGGGGAGCGACAGCCACTCGACCGGCAGGCCGATTGGGCTGCCCCGCACCTACTTCAGATCCTCCAGCACCCCGCGAGACTTTGTTCCGGCGGATCTTGCCACGGCCTTCCACAACCTGGACGTCTTTATCTCCTGCGGCCCATTCGTGCGCTTCAAGCTAAACGAAGCGAGGATGGGCGAGATGCTGGTGGCGCCCGAAGAGATCGAGGCGCACGTGGAGATCCAGGCCCCGTCCTGGATGACACTGAGCGACTTTCGGATAGTTCGCAACGGGATCGAGGAGTATCGCCTGCCGGCCACCGAGTGGTCCGCCGCCGACGGGGCGCTGCGCTATTCGGGGCCGGTGGCGCTCCCGCTACCGGACAGGGACTCATGGTATGTGTTGGAGGTCCGCGGCTCGGGCAACCTTCGCCCCGTGGCGTCGGATGCGCCCTACGCCATCACCAACCCAATCTTCGTCGATATGGATGGAGACGGCCTCTTCGAGCCACCTCTGCCGCCGTACCAAGACGCTCAGCATGATTGAGGGATTGAGTTCAGCGCTGAACGCCCAGCACTTCATAGCCCTTGCCCTGAATCTCCTTGAAGACCCGACACAAGCGACTCTTGGGAGCCTCGAGGCCGGCGGTGAGCGCCTCGAAGCGCGGCACCTCACCCTTGTCGAACCAGATGGCGCCGGTCTTGTCGCAGATGTCCAGCAGCAACCCGTCGAGCCGTGGGAAACGGTACTCGATGAGCCGCCCTTCCGGGGCCTTGGGGTTCGGCCAGCTTCGCCCGGTGGCGATCATCTCCTCCCGCACGAGCGCCGGTAGATCCTCCTCGAGCTCGAAGAAAAGCGCCGTCTCGCCCGCATCGAAGAGGATCCCGCCCGTCTCCGGACAGAAATCGACGACCACTCCTTCGCTGGTGGCGATCTCAACCATGCCGCAACTACATTTTACATCCGTCACTCTATCCTCCAATCCTAGCCTCCCGCGAGCCGCTCCCTGAGCGGTTGCAGCGGAGAAAAAATAAGCCATTCGGCGTTGTCATGGTAGAGTTTTTTGAGCACCTCGGGCGGGAGCGAGACGGCGTCCACCTTCCAGCGACCCTGGATCGGAGTCGGATGGTCAATTTGCGCGCCGTCGGTCTCGAAATACTCCCAGTGCCGCTCGTAAAATTCCACCGCGTCGTCTATCCCGGGTGGCCTCTCGGAGACCGATCCGAGCTGCATCCCCTGAGGCATACTGATGAAATCGGATCCAAACAGCACCCGATCTTTATGCTTGACGAAAAACTCGCGCATCCGCTCGGCCGAGTGACGGCCGAACTCGGGCACCCGCGCCGAGGTGTCCACCCAGACGTTGTCGAAGCGGTCGAGCAGTTGATCCACATAGTCGATGTCTTCGGGATAGTTGGCCAGGTGAATCAGCAAAAAGATGGTCTCCGGGTGGCGCGCGAGGAGCCGGTCGCGTTGCTCGAGCAGCTCATCGTGGCCTGGAAACTCCTCGCCGTAAAAGCTCCAGCTCGGGGCGATGCTCAGCTCGTCATAGCGCTCGTTGTCGGGAGTCACGGGATCGAAAAACGCCAATGGGTCACCCGTGTGCATGGCGACGATGAAGCCCATCTCACCGGCCTTCTCAAAAATCGGGGCGAGCCTCGGATCGTCCACCGGCACGAGCGCGCCGCTTTGATCCCGGACGCCGAGCCCCAAGTCCTTGAAAATCTTGACGCCCTTGGCACCGTTGAGCGCCGCGCGCTCGAGCTTCCAGGCAGTTCGCGCCGCGAAGTCAGGCTCGTCGATGCCGCTCCAGTCGATGGTGCAGAACCACTCGAGACGATCTCCGAGTACCCGCTTCATGGCGACAGTGGCCGCAAAGCGCGGATCGCCGTACGAACCACCGCTCTTGGTCACGAACCGAGTGATCCCGACGCGATCAAAGACCTCGAGCGCCTGCGCCAACGCCGGCATCGTCGGCGTAATATGAACATGGCTGTCGATAATCTCGATCCCGTGGGGCCGATGGGGCGCCGCAGCGCGCCCCCCCCCGACGCGCTCTGCGCCGGCGGGAGCCGGTTGTCGGACGGCAGGCGGCGCATCGCGCTCGCCCCCCCTGCAGCCGACCATGCACAAAACCGCCATCAATGAAAAAGCCAAGGGAAGAGAGCGCATACCACCTCCAAGCCACCATCTCGAAGAGTATACCTCAAAAGCCCATAATCGTCGGCCCATCCTGGTATCCTCAATCCTCCACCCCTTCCGGGATTCGGGAAGCGATTCGGGCACAATTGCGGCGTCATCTTCACCAAATCGATGCTCGACGTAGCGCTGCTACGCCTCCGCTCGATTTGGCTTGTTTCCTTGCACTTGCACCCCCCTCACTCCCCTCGGTCCACGGACGCGGTGGAGGATTGAGGGTATGCGCGCGCGGATTCAGGCACATCTGCGACCGCCCCATCCTTTCGCGCGGCGGCATGGCATACGCGAAGCCTGTCGTTCCTACGCCTCCCGCCTAGGGCATGCGAACGCGCCCGCACCGGTATTGCCAGCCTTCGGCGATGTGACGCTTCACCGGTTTTCGCTCGCCTGCGCCAAAGCCAGATTGTTTAGTTGAATGTGGTGATGAGCGTGGGGTACGTTCACCACGCTGCGTCGGAGCGACCCTGAGCGGTTACGCTGGATTATCGCGATCTCTTCGGGATCACGCGCTCCAACGGCATCGCTTAAAAAGCTTCGCCGGCGTGCCCTCTGTTTCGACGCCGCAAATGCCGTTGTAGGCGAGGAGCAAAATTGAGCAATCGCACTCGACGAGAAGAGAATGATGACCGTGGAGCGCCAAAACAACCCGCGGGCGAAACAGAGCACCCCATCAGCGGGGAGGACAGCGTCACCGAGAAGGACGAGGGATCGACCGGAAGGCAATGGCGCTTTGCAATCCATCCGCTCGTGTTCTTCACCTCGGCCGGGTTGATCATCGCGCTCGTCGCTCTGACGATTGCGATGCACAAGACTGTGCGAGAGCTTTTCGCGACTCTCCAGGAGGGCATCGCCACCTACACGGGTTGGTTTTATACCCTGGTAATCAACGTTGTCTTGATCTTCATGATCTGGCTTTTGTTCAGCCGGTTCGCAAAAATCCGACTCGGCGGCCGGGACGCGCGCCCGGAGTTCAGCACCCTCTCGTGGTTCGCCATGTTGTTCAGCGCAGGGATGGGGATCGGCCTGCTCTTCTTTGGGGTCGCAGAGCCGATGCTTCACCTCATCGCGGGGCCCGCGGGAGGGCTCGCGAACCCCGCGGCCGCCCGCGAGGCGATGCTGCACACATACTTGCACTGGGGGCTGCACCCATGGGCGATCTATTCGCTCGTAGGGTTGTCCATTGCGTTCTTCTCATTCAACCACCACCAGCCGCTCGGCATTCGGACAGCCTTCTACCCTCTGCTCGGCGACCGTATCCACGGTTGGGCGGGCAACACAATCGACATCCTGGCGACCGTCGCGACGCTCTTTGGAATCGCCACCTCGCTAGGCCTCGGCGTTCAGCAAGTGAACGCCGGTCTTGACCATCTCTTCGGGGTCGGGCAGAGCCCCGAGATCCAAATTGGGTTGGTGGCATTGATCACCATTCTCGCGACCATTTCGGTGGTCAAGGGAATCAACCGCGGCATCCGCCGAGTGAGCGAGCTGAACATTTTCCTTGCATTGAGCCTCATGATCTTCATCCTCGCGCTCGGGCCCACTCTCTTCATCTTCGGCGGTTTCATAGAGAACACGGGGAACTATCTACAGAATCTGCCGTCCATCGCGACATGGAACGAGACGTACGAGGGCACGGCCTGGCAGAACAACTGGACTATCTTCTACTGGGGCTGGTGGATCTCATGGTCGCCATTCGTCGGGATGTTCATCGCCCGCGTCTCTCGGGGAAGAACGGTGCGACAATTCGTCCTGGGGGTGCTGCTAGTACCCACCACGATCACTTTTTTCTGGCTCAGCGTGTTCGGCAACACCGCTCTGTGGGTCGAGCTATTCGGTGCCGGCGGGATCGCGGCGACGGTGCAGGAGAATATTCCAGTTTCATTGTTCATGTTGTTCGAACAGTTTCCGCTGGCAAGGCTGACGAGCATCCTGGCCATCATCGTCATCGTCTTGTTCTTCGTGACATCATCTGACTCCGGATCCATGGTGCTCGACATCATCACCGCCGGCGGGGAACCGGATCCACCCGTTCCCCAGCGTCTGTTCTGGGCCATCCTGGAGGGCGTCTTTGCCGCCACCCTTCTGCTGGGCGGAGGGCTCGTCGCCCTCCAGACGGCGTCAATCACGACCGGGCTGCCGTTTGCCGCCATCTTGCTCCTGATGGCCATCAGCTTGCGGCGGGGCCTTGTCAATTACGTTCGGGAAAAGTAATCGCGTGAGACGACCGGCGCCCGGTGAAACCGGCGCCGCAGATGGCCCCGTAGCGACGCGCGAATGCCGGTGCAGGTGGGGAATTAGGGAATAGACACCGCGGGGAGGCTTTGTTAGGCTCACGGGCTGTCACGGCTGTACCCGGCGTTGCGGATCGGCAGGCGCCAGACTTTGGCATATTTGGAGGCAAAATGGCTGACGTAGACATTACCCTGAAAGATCTCCGCTCGCTTTTTCCTGCCGATTTTTCGGAGGAACAGATGGCGCGCGTGCAAACACTGTTCCTGAAAGAGCTGGCGTTGCGCGCCCACCGCTTTTACGGCGGCAAGATGATGACCGTCCCCAAGGCGGGGCTCTTTGGTTTCAACTGGTTCAACGTCTGGTACACGCCGGGGGTGTCGAAAATCTCGACCACCATCCGCGACACTCCCGATGAGTCGTTCGAGCTTTCGGCGCGCGGCAACATGGTGGCCGTCGTCTCCGACTCCACCCGAGTGCTTGGCGACGGCGACGTGGGTCCTCCCGGCGGGCTCGGAGTGATGGAGGGCAAGGCCTTCCTGATGAAGTACCTGGGCGGTGCCGACGGCGTGGCGCTGTGCGTCGACAGCAAGCGCAACGGAGTACCCGATCCTGATCGGATCATCGACTTCGTCGAGATGGTGCAGCACTCCTTCGGAGCAATCAACCTCGAGGACATCAGCCAGCCCAACTGCTACAAAGTGCTCGACACCCTCCGCGAGAGCTGCGACATCCCCGTCTGGCACGACGACGCCC
>PWKZ01000183.1 GCA_003559575.1 Bradymonadales bacterium
GACTACTTCATCCGCACCAAGGACGATGAAGGAGTCGCCTACCGACTGCCCTGCGTCGACCCCGAGTTCGAGCAGAACAAGGATCTCGGCTCGTACAATTGCTTCACCGGAATCGACCCCAGAAACGAATGCTGCGCCCGGCTGTCGGCCGACATGATCGCTTATGGCGAGCGCCGGACCAACGACTGCGGCACCTGCACCGGCAGCATTTTCGACGAGTTCTCCTCGATCACTCACTTCTACAACATCCCGATCATCTGGGACTACCACATGGCGGGCTTGGGGATGTCGCTGGTGATGCGCCAACACATCGACGCTTACTGGACGATGGTCGGCTTGGCCGAGCGGATCGACTCCTACATCCACCCCAAACCGGGTGAGCCGGGGGTCGACAACCCGCGCTGGAACAAACGGATGGCCTACCTGTTGGTGGAAGCGGCGGCGATGGGGCTGCCGTTGACCGACCACGAAGTGCGGCATATCCACCGTCACTGGGACCAGGCAGTGGACGAAATGCGCGCGTTCGAGCTGTGGGACCCGTGGGACGACTCGGTCGCCGACGGCACCTACACCCGCCATGAGATCCGCCCGAGCCACAGCAATGACGGGATCCCGGCGCACCACTTCGCGACGCTCTTCGAGTACTGCGCCTCGCCGTTAAAGAACCCCGCCGGCGCCTCCTTCGTGGACTGCGAAGTGCTGCGCGATCCGACAACCTGGGGCGCCTCCGACTAACCAATTCGGGCGCTCCGCGCCTCAGGACACGGCCACACATCGTGATCGTATTCGCCCTATTCTGCCCGGGCGAAACTGTAACCCATGTGCCCGGTCCAATACGTCACACCGGTTGCACACAAGCGCTGGTTCAACGCGATCGCCCCGAAAAAATGACGGCGCGCTTGACATCGTTTCTTGAGCCCGTATCCTATAGCGTCTTTTTTCGGCGCCGCAGGCGCCAATCGTCGCGGGGGCTATGGCACAGTTCGTCCCTGACGAGACAGTACGAGAGATTCGGCAACGAATCGATCTCGTGCGATTGATCGGTGAGAGCGTCCCACTGCGCAAGGTGGGGCAGCGCTTCGTCGGACTTTGTCCGTTTCATGCGGAGAAGACCCCATCGTTCAGTGTCAACCCGGACCACGGTTTTTTCCACTGCTTCGGGTGCCAGGCGAGTGGAGACGCGATTACTTTCGTGCGCGAAACCCAAGGGCTGTCTTTTCGTGAGGCGCTCGAGCAGCTCGCGACCCGCGTGGGGGTCGCTCTACCCGAAGAGGAGGTCACCCCTCAAGCGCTGAGGGAGCGGGCTCGCAGCCGCGACGAGCGCTCGCAGGTCCTTGAAGCCAACTCTCTGGCCCAGAACTTTTTCCGCAGCACCTTGCAGCGCGAGGAAGGTGCCAAGGCGCGGGAGTACATCGTCGCGCGCGAGATCTGCGACGAGACGAGCGGCCTGTTCGGGCTGGGTGCGGCGCCCGCCTCCTGGGACGCGCTGACAAACTACTTGCAACGCAGCGGCGTTGCGCCGTCCATCATGGAGCGCGCCGGGTTGGCCGCTAGACGCCGCGGAGGAAGCGCCGGGGGCTATTACGACCGTTTTCGCGACCGCCTCGTGTTCCCAGTGATGGACGTGACCGGTCGGGTGCTCGGTTTTAGCGCGCGATTGTTGGCGGACGAACAAGACGCCCCCAAGTACGTGAACACCCCGGACTCGCCGGTGTTTCACAAAGGTGAGCTGCTCTTTGGGCTCTATCAGGCGCGCCGCGCCCTGCGGGGCGAGCGTCGCGCGCTATTGGTGGAAGGAAACGTCGACGTGCTGACTCTGCACCAGGCGGGCTTTGCAAACACCGTCGCCCCGATGGGCACGGCGCTGACAATGAGCCAGGTGCACACCTTGAAGCGGTTCGTCGAGGAGGTCGACCTGGTCTTCGACGGCGACCGCGCCGGACGAGCCGCAGCACACAAGAGTCTCGAGCTGTTGCTGCAAGCAGGCCTCGGGGGGCGCGTGGTGCTGTTGCCCGAAGGCGAAGATCCCGACTCACTCGTAAGAGCCCGTGGGCCGGAGGGAATCGCCGCGCTCCTCGAGCGAGCGCCCACGTTGGCCGACTACTTCACCGATGAGGCGCTCGCGCTTTATGACGGCAGCATCCCATCCAAGACCAAGGTGGTCCAGGCGGTGGCGCCGCTTTTCAAATGGCTCCAGAGCCCGGTCGAGCGCGATGAATACCAACGCCGGCTGGAGCAAGCCATCGAGCTCGTGCCGGGTACACTCGAGCGCTATATCGAGCTGCCCGATTCCCTGGAGAGTTTTCAAATTACAGAGCCGCGGACCGATGGCCGCAATCGGCGCACAGAAAGCCGAGTCGAACTCGAACTATTGAACTTGATGATGGAATATCCGCATCTCATCGAGAAATTTGCCGCGCGCGAAGGAATCAAGCGGATGCGTGGAGAGAGGCGAAAGTGGCTCGCTGAGCGGTGTCTCGCGTATTATGACTGGCGCGGAGCCCTGGACGCTCTCTCACTCATTGAAGAGGTGACCGATCCCAAGATGCGCGACTTCGTCGTGCGTGCACTAAACGAAGAGCCGACTGTCCCCCATGAGGAGTCGGAAAACGCTTTCGAAGAGTGCATGACACGGCTGGAGGAGCGACATCGCCGGGATCAAAGGGTGCGCCTGGGCGCTGAACTCCCGACTCGGGTGGGGCCGGGAGAACTTTCGAACGAGGTGAAAGCCCTATTGCGCCAAAAGGAACAGCTCCGGTAGCTGAATCACCGGCGACAACACCGCTCGCACGCCGGGACGTGACGGAAGACAGCCCTTTCGCGGTGCTCCAGGGGCACCCCAAGCGAAAAGGCGACGGGGGACGAATGACGAAAGAAACCAATAATTCTGAGCTTCAGAAACTCATTACCCAAGCCAAGGCGAGTGGCACTCTGACGGTCGATGAGGTCAACGCGGCGCTACCGAGTGGAAAATCTTCACCGCAACAGATCGAACGGATCCTCGGGGAGCTGACGCGGCACGGCATAACGCTCGTGGACCGCGATGGGCGCGCCCCGCAACGGATGGCCAGTACCGGCAAGCGCCCCCTGGCCGCCGATAACGCGTTCAACGACGCCTTCGCCAAAACCAACGACCCAGTGCGCATGTATTTGCGCAAAATGGGCACCGTCAGCTTGCTGACCCGCGAAGGGGAGATTGAGATCGCCAAGCGCATCGAGGTCGGCGAACAGGAGGTGCTAAACGTCATCCTGTCGACGGAAATTGCCATCGACGACATCCTCAAGGTGGAAGAGCACCTCCGGGAGAACAAGCTGCTGCTGAAGGATGTCGTGCGCGACCTCGACGAGGAAGACCCGGAGGTCGACGCAGTGGCGTTGCGCGAGCATACGCTCGTTTTGCTCGGGCGGATCCGAGAGCTGGACAGCGCCAACACCAGCCTGCGTGAGAAGCTCAGCAACACCAAGAACCCCAAAGCGCGCCGAGAGAAATACGCTCTCAAGATCCAAGAAAACCGCGCCTTGATGATCAAGCTACTCCGGGAGGTGCGGTTTCACAAAAAGCAGATCGACGGAGTCGTCGAGCGCTTGAAGGAATTCGTCAAAAGGGTCAACAAGGCGCGCGCCGAGATCCACATGGCGGAAGAGGCCTGCGGCATGAGCACCGACGCCATCCGCAAGATCATCGCCGAGACCAAGAAGGACCCCGGAGCGGCGGCGCGCGCGCTCAAGCGCTGCCGGAGATCGTTGGCCGAGCTTCAGGAGTTCGACAAGACCATCAAGTACGCGCAGCGCAAAATCCGCCGCATCGAGCTCGAGACCAAGCTGGATGTGGAAGAGGTTCGCGGCACCTATCGCGCCATTCGGAAGGGCGAGAAGAAGGCCGAAGCGGCAAAATGCGAGCTGGTCGAAGCCAACTTGCGACTCGTGGTGTCCATCGCCAAGAAGTACACGAACCGAGGACTGCAGTTTCTGGATTTGATCCAGGAAGGCAACATCGGCCTGATGAAAGCCGTCGACAAATTCGAATACCGCCGCGGCTACAAGTTCTCAACCTATGCCACCTGGTGGATCAGGCAAGCCATCACCCGCGCAATCGCCGACCAGGCCCGGACGATCCGAATCCCGGTGCACATGATCGAGACCATCAACAAGTTGATTCGCACCTCGCGCTATCTGGTCCAGGAGCTAGGCCGCGAGCCAACTCCGGAGGAGATCGCCGAAAAGATGGAGATGCCCATCGACAAGGTGCGCAAGGTTTTGAAGATCGCCAAGGAGCCCATCTCGCTGGAGACACCGATCGGCGAGGAAGAGGACAGCCACCTCGGCGACTTCATCGAAGACAAACGCATCCTGGCGCCCTCCGACGCGGTTATTTCGATGAACCTGTCGGAGCAGACCCGCAAGGTGCTCGCAACACTGACACCGCGCGAGGAGAAGGTCTTGCGGATGCGCTTTGGAATTGGAGAGAAGTCCGATCACACGCTCGAAGAGGTGGGCCAGGACTTCTATGTGACTCGCGAGCGAATTCGGCAAATCGAGGCCAAGGCGTTGCGCAAGCTCCGCCACCCAATCCGCTGCAAGAAGCTCAAGAGCTTCATGGAGGGCTAGCGATGATGGGCGTCGGGACGCTTCTGAGCCGACGATTATGGACTATTACGGACTTGACACCACAGCAAGAATGGCTACGCTGCGCCGGATGATTGGGGATGGGCCCATAGCTCATCTGGTAGAGCCGCCGGCTCATAACCGGCAGGTGCCTGGTTCGAGTCCAGGTGGGCCCACCGCTTACGAGGAGCGGCGGGGATCATCCCCCGCAAAGGAGGCACGCATTACGACGCCCGCGAAACCACCGCGGGTCGGGTGTCCGGCTGTTACGGCCGGGCAACCCGGTTGCCGCGCAATCCCGAATCACCGCCGCAGCGCCTCGCCAAACGCCGCGGCGGCGAGACCCGCGCGTATCCCTCCTTTGCCCATTGCGCTTCCAACCAAACGACAGTCAACATTTTTTCACTGCAACCCACCGACGCCCGGTCCGATCGCTCGGCATCCGTGGCCCTCAGTGGAGGCAGCTTGTTTGTTTTTTCAGGAGTACATTGGCCCGAGCGTCCGGTGGAGCCCGGGATAGACGAGAGCGAGGCTGGTGCGTGAAAGATACCATCGAACAGCTCAGAAAATTGCAAGAGATTGACAACCAGGTGACTGAAATAGCACGCTCTCGGGAGGTAGTGCTGGGGAAAATCGACGAGCTTCGCCGTGTTCTCGACATGGGCGCCGCAGAGCAGGAGGAGCGCAGTCAGAAGTTAGCTGAGGCCGAGCGTTTCTGCCGCGATGCCAACGAAGAACTACAACGCGGACGAGATCAAATCCGGCGCTTGCAGGCGCGGTTGGGGTCATTGACAAAAACCAAAGAGTTCAACGCTGCGACCCGCGAGACCGAGGCCCAGCAACAAGCCTGCAAGCAGAAAGAGGAGGAGATCGCCAAGCTGTCCGCCGAGATCGTCCGCTATCGGGAGGCTTTCGAGCAGAATGAAAGCAGTCTGGCGGCGATGCGCGACGAGGTGTCCGCCGAGGAGACGCGGCGCGGCGAGGAGCTCGATCGGCTTGCCAAGTCCATTGAGGAGGTGCAAAAAACGCGGGAGGAAGTCGAGAAAAAGATCGAGCCGCGGGTGGCACGCCGCTACAAGCGGATCGCCAAGGCCCGCGACGGCTGCGTAGTGGTGGAGGTCCGGGACGGACGCTGCATGGGCTGCAACCGTCAGATTCAGCCCCAACTCAGAATAGAGCTGCTGAAAGGGTTGAAACTCGAGACCTGCCCAAGCTGCAGCCGCTTTATTTATATCCCGGAGGATGAGGTACAGCGTTATCAACAAGACTGACGAGTCGGGTGCGAGTGGAACAGGTGGCCGCTCGCCGGCGCCGCGGGGTCTGACCGCCGCGGGCGGGAGGAAAGTCCGAACTCCATAGGGCAGGGTGCTGGATAACGTCCAGCGGGGGCGACCCCAGGGAAAGTGCCACAGAAAATATACCGCGCCCGAGGCCGTGCGCTTTTTTTTTAAAGAAGCGCGCGCTCTCAGGACGTAAGGGTGAAATCGTGAGGTAAGAGCTCACGGGCCGGCCTGGTGACAGGGCGGTCGGTAAACCCCACCCGGAGCAAGACGAAACAGGGAGCGCTCGGACGTGGGTTCGAGTGAGGAGTGGCCCGCTCCAATCCCGGGTAGCGTCGCACGAGGGTCGTGGCAACACGGCTCCCAGATGAATGGTCACCACCCGGTGCCGGGTGACCGGCACCGGGGACAGAATTCGGCTTACGGGCCACTCGCACCAGGCGGTGGGCGCCGGACCTCACAGTCCGGCGCCCACCTTTTTCAAGCCGGGGTTTTTGATGAAGAGGGTTCTGCTCGCAGATGCAAGCCCCACCGCACGCGCGCTCGCGCGATTGGCGCTGGCCGACACCGAGTTCGAGTTGACTTTCGCGGCCGGCGGCAAGGAGGCGTTGGAGGCGGTTCAGCGCCACGCCCCCGACGTGGTGCTGGTCGACGCGATGCTCCCCGACATGGAACCCTTCGAGCTTTGCCGGCGGTTGAAGGAACAGTTCGCCGATCTGCCGCTCGTCCTGGCTGCCCCCGACTACCTCGCGCTCGATCAAAACCTCATCGCAGAGGCCCGAATAACCTCCACACTGCGCAAACCGTTTGGCCGCCAAGAGTTGCTGCAAGCGCTGACCGGAGCCGTGGCGCCAAGCGCGACCTCCCTCGCGACGCCAGGTACAAGCGCGCCGGCCCCACCGCCAAACCCATCGGCGATCTCATCGGAGGAACCCAACTCTCAGCTCGAGACCGCACAGCTAAGCGCGCTCGCCGAGCAGCTAGCACCCCGACTGATCGAGGCGATGCTACCGATTCTGCTGGAGCGATTGCGAGAGCCCCTGCGCGCCGAGATCGAGTCCCGACTCGCCGCCGAAGTGGGCCGGAGTATCCGGGAATCTCTCCCCGCCATCGTCAGCAGCGAGCTGCCCCAAGCGCTCCTCGACGCGCGCGAGTTGATTGAACCCGTGGTCTGGAAAACCGTCCCCGCGCTTGCCGAGCAGTTCATCAAGGAAGAGATCACTCGGCTCACCGAAGAAGAACCGTGATCTCGTAGCCCCCCCCACACCCCACCAATGATCCCGGCGCAGCCAAGGGGATTCGGGGGCCGCGTCATTTGCAATGGCTTCTTTAAGATAATAGATGGGTTGGCCACCGAAAGGTCGATTTATTGACACCTTTTCAGTGGTCGGGCATCCTGTCGACGGGTGCTCTTGTACTGAGTACGCCCGAGAACACTTATGTGACACAAATGGCGCCCGACCGCCGTTATGAGGGTGCGATGGCTTCAGGGAAGAACGCGTTGGGGCTCGACATCGGCTCGAGCTCAATCAAGGTCACGCAGCTCAAAGAGAGCAAGAAGGGCGTTCATCTGGTGACTTTCGACATGGCCATGCTTCCTCCCGAAGCGGTTGTCGACGGCGCTTTGATGAGCTTCTCAGTGGTCACCGACAAGATCCGGGAGCTAATTCGGGTCAACCGGATCCGAAACAAGCAATGCGCCCTCGGAATCTCCGGCCACTCCGTGATCATCAAGAAAATCTCCTTGCCGGAGATGACGCAGGATGAGCTGGCCGACTCAATCCAATGGGAAGCCGAGCAGTACATTCCCTTCGACATCAAGGACGTCAACGTCGACGTTCAGATTCTGAATCCCAAGACGAGCCATGGACAAATGGACGTCCTTTTGGTGGCCGCCAAGAAGGATGTCATCAACGACTACATCTCCGTCGTCGGTGACGCCGGATTGACCCCGGTGGTAGTCGACGTGGACACATTCAGCTTCCAAAACATGTTCGAGTTGAACTACGGCTTTCCGGTCAACGAGACCGTTGCGCTCATTAACTTGGGAGCCAGCGTAATCAACATCAACGTCATCTCCAACGGAATGACCACTTTCACCCGCGACATCTCGATGGGCGGGTCGATGCTGACCGAAGAGATTCAAAAGCAGCTCAACGTCAGCTATGAAGAGGCTGAACACTACAAGACGGGCGGCCACGAAAACGTCTCCAGCTCGGCCGTCTTTCGCGAGATAATGAAACTCAGCGAGCGTGTCAGTGAGACGCTGGTGACGGAGATTCAACGCTCCTTCGACTTCTTTGCCGCCACGACCGTCAACGCTGAACTCTCTCGCATCTTCGTTTGTGGCGGTTCATCCCAGGTACCTTCATTGACACGATTTCTCGAGAAACGCATTGAGGTGCCGGTCGAGATGATCAATCCGTTCAAGAACGTCATCATCGACTCAAAGAGGTTTGATCTCGACCTCCTCCAGCGCATGGCGCCAATGGCTGCGGTGTCGCTGGGGTTGGCGCTCCGAAGGGCGAACGACAAATGATCAAAATCAACCTATTACCATCGCGTGTACAAAAGCGAAAACGCGATCTAGGCACGGGCGGCGCGTTCGTGGGCCTCTTGGTGGCGCTGATTCTGATCGAGGTGATGGCGCTCTACCTATGGCACGGCAGGATCTCGCGTGAAGCGGCCCAAGCCACGGCTCAGGCATCAGAGATCGAATCCAAAGTTCAGCGGCTCCAACAGGTGAAGCTGGAAATCGAACAGGACGAGGAGCAACGGCGGCTCATCGACGAGCAGAACCGCATCCTCGCCGGACTGAGGGCCGGGAAGACCGGGCCGCCTAATATGCTCCTGTTCATCGCCTACGCGCTCACCAAGCCGGCCGACACCCTGGCCAACCGCGACGAGCTCAAGGCGATGGAGTCGGCTGGATGGAACACCCAGTGGGATCCCGACTCGGTCTGGCTCACACGGTTGCGAGAGGATCGCTCGGGTCTGGTGACCCTTTATGGCGAAGCGCGCACCCATGAGGACGCGGCCGAGTTCTGGGAGCGGATGCACAGCTCGATCTATTTCCGCGACGTCGAGCCGCGCAGCCAGGAGAGACGCGTCGATCAGACGCTCGAGATGAACTACATCGCTTTCGAGGGAAGGGCGATGCTCAACTATGAGATCCCTTCGGAGCCGGTGGAGCCGGAGGGAGACGCGCTCGACGAGTACGGCGGTTCGCCGTGAGCGGCTCGTCAGACAACTCCGATAACGGGTAGTACCAAGATGGAACAGATCAACAATCTGCCGCCCCCCCAAAAAGCACTCGTCGCCCTCGTGGTGATGGCGCTCCTCGCCGGTGCGGCCTATCAATTCGTGATCCGCGACCGTCAGAGCCAGGCTCAGGCGGCCCAAGCTAGCTATCAGAGGCACCGGAACGAGTACGATCAACTTCGAGAGTACGAACAAAAGCAGCGGCTCGAGAGCGCACAGGCCGCTCGAGCCGAAGCCGAGCAGAAACTCAAAGAGAACAAGCGACTGCTCCCGGCCGAAGATGAGATCCCTTCATTCATAATGAGCATCAAGGCCGACGCCGATCACTCTGGGCTCGATGTGCTGCGCTTCGAGTCGACGACACCGGAGTTCGAGGACTATTACAAACGGATCCCCGTTCAAGTCGAGGTCATCGGGCGCACCACCGATCTCATCTCCTTTTTGCAGACGCTTGCGCAACCTCACAAGCGCATCGTCAACGTGAGCGAGTTCGACATCGAACGCTTGCCGAGGGATCACGAAGCCCACCAAGGGCGCGTGGGGGGAGAAGCCGCCAGAGCGGCGCGAAGGCGAACACGAATCGAAGAGACCCCCGACATGAGCCCGGAAGAGCGACGGCTCGTAAGATTTCGACACTGGCAGCAAGGCAGCGAGCAAAACCTCGTCAAGGCGACGTTCACCGCCTACACATTCAGCTACACCGGCGAGCAGCTGTCTGAGGACCAACGTCGGCGTCGGCAAACGCGGAGACGATAGGGTGAGCGGCAAGACAGGAGGGCGCAGAATGAGAAGAACCATCGCAATCGCGTTGGTGCTTGGGGGCTTCGTGCTCACCACCCAGTGCGGTGGAGGGCCGCGATACTCGCCGCCGCCGCCGGCCGCCCACCCCGGGGCCCCACCGCGGACCGCAACCCCGGCGAGAACCGACGAGACGGATGATGACAGGTATGACAACCCCCGTTGGCGCGTCCTCGCCTCGTCATTTGAGCGTTTCGCAGAACGACCGGCCCGACTGCACAAGGACATCTTCCGCTCGCAGCTCGGCAAGTTTTTCGATGTCCCCGAGATCGAACTCCATGCCGATGACGAAGACGGCGAGGAAGTCATCGTCGCCGTCGAGAGAGTCGAGCCGTATAATCCCCTGAAACAGCATCCGGCCACCAGCTACACTCCGGTGGTAATAATGACGGGCACGGCTCTCCCGCAGGTGCTACTCCGCACCCCGCAGGGAGAGACCCACACCGCCACCATCGACACGCCGGTGGGCCAAGAAAACGGCGTCATCACATCGATTACCCAGTTTGAGGTCATCATTCGCCATGACGGACCGGAGCCGGTCCGCCTGAATCTGCGCCCCGACGTGTTGGACATCGGGGAGGCGCCGCGGGGCAGACGAGCTCGGCCCGGTCGCTGAGGCTTCCGCCCAAAACGCGCTGAACGGTGCAATTAAATATGGATTTCGCAAACTTAACCATTCTTTTGACCCTCGCCGGGAGGCCGACCTATGATGGGGCTCGGCAGAGCTTGCGAGGACATGTCTCCTGCGCGAGGGTTTCAGAGCGCTCGGCGGGCTCAGGAGGCGAGCTCACAAGTCGCCGGAGGCGCATTTGATGTACGTCGACGGCGCTTTGGATTTCGCCACCGTCAAGCGCAATACAGGTGGAGCCGTAGCAAGCGCATTTTTTTCGCAAACGCTGCCGGCTGAGGCAATGCGTCGTCCCCGGACTCCGGTCCGCCGCGACGCCAGGACAAGGAGTCCCGAATGAACCCTGGAGTGACGGCACGACTCCTCCTCGCGACGCTGCTGTTGGCTGCAATGCCCGGCGCTGTCGCCGCAGCAGGGCCCAACGCGCTCCGACGGATCGACATCCGCGAGGAACCTCAAGAAACAATCATCGCAATCGAGGGCTCGAAGACGCCGACATTCACCGTTTTCAAGCTCGACGATCCACCTCGGCTCTTCGTCGATATCGCCAACACCGATGTCGCGGCGGTCAACCGAACGCTGGAGGTCGACAACGGGGTAATCGGCCAGGTCGGAGTATTGAGCTTCAGGAGCGGTGAGACCCCAATCGGTCGCGTGATAGTCGGCCTGCGGCAGTCGGCGGCTTATGACGTCCGCACCCGCGGCAACACCGTGGAGGTCGTCGTCGACGGCGCCGGACGCACCCCGCGAGGCCCGAGTCTGGCCCGGGCGAAGTCCGAATTCGACCGCTTGCAGCGCTCTTTGGCCGAGCAACAAAGCGCTCTCGAGGAGCTGCGCGCAGCGCGCGAGCAGGAGGAAAAGCTCAGCCGCGAAGCGCGCGCCGCACGGCTCGAGGAAGAGAATTTGCGGGCCTCGGTGGAACAAGCCCGCCAGCGTGCCGAGCAACTCAAGGCCGAGGCGGAGATGACACACGCCAGCCTCCTCGAGCGCTCAGAGTTGATCGCGCGCTCCGAGGCAAAGGCCGAGAAGCGGCGCCGGCTTCTCGACGAGGCAACCAAGCGCGAAGAGGAAAAAATCGCCGCCCTGGCCGCCGAGCGCGAGCGGATGGAGGACGCGGCCCGCGCGGCGAGCGAAAAAGCGCGCCTCGAGGCCGAGAGAAAAGAGGCGCTGGCGGAGTCGGTGCGGCTCGAGCGCGAGCGGGCCGAGGCGTTTCGCAACGCGCGCCGGGTTGAAGAGGAGCGCACGGAGCTCTTAAGGGCGACTCGCGCCAGAGAAGAAAAGATTCTGGCTGATTTGGCCGTCGCGCGTGAGCGGGAAGAGGCCGAGATCCGCAAATCCGAAGAGACCGGCCGCGAGATCGAGTCGCTGCGCGCGCAAATGCGCGAGGCCCAAAACGACGCCGAGGCGGCGCGACTCGAAGCCGAGGCCGACCGTCGCGAAGCTCTGATGCTGCGTGACAGGCTCGAAGCCGAAGCGGAGCGAGGCCGTTTGGAACGCGCCTCCGTGGAGGCCACTCGGCGCCGCGTAGAGGAAGAGCGCGAAAAACTTCAGAGTTCACGCGCCGAGATGGAAGCACTCCAAGCCAAAGCCAAAGCGCATGAGGAGGCCGCCGCACGCGCGCTCCAAGCAGCGCTCCAACGAGAGGCGGCAGCGCGCAAGCTCTCCGAGCTGGAGGCTGCGCGCGACGAGGCACGCGCGCTGGCCGAGCAACGTGCCAAGCAGGAACGCGCCGCGCGGGAGACCGCAGAGCAGCTCGCCAATCAAGAGCATCGTCTCCAGGAGCTGTCCACCAAGGCCGACTCGGAGAGAGCCCGCTTGGCGGAGCTGGAACATGCGCGCATCGACCACGAAGAGCGGCTCGCCCAGGTGCGCGATGCGCTCACCGACCAGGAGCGCGTTTTGACCGAGTTGGTCCGAACCAAAGCCGAGAAGCGCACCGCCGCCGAGGAGATGGAGCGCTCGCTCCAAACCCAACAGAGCGAAGTCGAGCGGCTACAACAACGCATCGCGGCTGAGCGCAGCGGGCTGGCCGAGGTGGTCGCCGAACGACGACGTGAAGAGGAGCGAGTCGCTGAGCTCCGCGCCCAATTGGATAACCTCCGCCAGAGTCGCGCTGAGACGGAGAGCCCGGAAGTGCTGGCTCTCCAAGAGGAACTCGACGAACACAAAGCCGAACTCCGGCAAATGCAGTCCCGCTACGAAGACGCGGTTGCCAAAGCGCGCGAACTCGCCGGCGAGCGGCAGCGCTCTCAGGACGGGGCCGAGGCCCTGCGCCACGAGGAGGCCCGGCTCTCTCAGTTGGCGAACGAGTTGGCCCGCAAAGAGGAGGAGATCCGCGCTATCCATGGAACACTCGCCGAGGCCGGCGGCCACGACGAAGAAACCGAGGCACTGCGCGACCAGCTACGCCAAAGCGAGACCCGCCTCACCGAACTCGTCGAGACCTACGACGTCCCCGGCGCGGCAGACGACGATCCGAGCGTGCGCTTGCAGCAATTCCTCGAGGAGCAGGCCCGCACAATCGCAGAGCTCCGCTCACGCCAAACCGCAGCGGGCGAGAGCGCCGGAGGTAGCGCGCGCGCAGCCGGGGGGCAAGCACAGCGGGAGACCGCCGTGGCCAAGATCCGCGACGTCTCCTTCAGGGAGAGTGATTCCCGCGCCAGCATTGTGATCGATCTGGAGGGGACACCTCGCCATGAAATAGTCCGACCGGAGCGTGATCGCTATGTCCTCTTGCTGCACAGAACCGACATCCCGCGAGCGCTCGAGCGACGCCTCGACACCGCCGAGTTTGAAGGCCCGGTGGTTAATGTCAGCTCTTTCAGCGATCCTCACGACAAGGAGATGGTGCGAGTGGAGGTGGAGCTACGCGAGGACGCTCATCACACCTTGCAGTTGGCCGATGGGCGGCTGGTGTGGCATTTCGGAAGCGAAGAGACCGATGAGCGCGCAATGCGCCTCGCCGAGTCGCGCCAACCGCCGCGCATCGAGGGCCGCGAGACCGGGAGCGACCAAAGCCGGAGCTCACAAGGATACGGCTACCACGCCGAGCGCGTGGGCGCTTCCGGGCAAGCGGCGAGCGGTGATCGTCAAGGAGCTAGAAGTGGCACTCTCTCCCGCACTACCGGAGACGGTCGTCCGGCGCGGCTTCATTCGACCCGCACCAGCAGACCGCGACGCTTCACCGGGCGGCGGATCAACCTGACCATCAAGGACGCCGAAATCGGCGACGTCTTGACCTTCCTGGCGCGTGAGGGACGAGTCAACATCATCGCCAGCGAGGAAGTTCGCGGGACGGTCAGCTTCCACCTCGAGGACATCCCGTGGGATCTGGCGCTCGACATGATCCTGCGCGCAAAGGGGCTCGACTATGTTCGCGAGCACGGGGTCTACCGTGTCGCACCCGCCGAGGCCATAAAGCGTGAATTCGAGGCGGAGCTCGAGAAACGCAAACAATTGACCGAGATGAAGCAACTGATAGTCAAGCTCATCTCGATCAATTACGCCAAAGCCGACGAAATGTCCGACCGTGTCCAGGACATCTTGAGCGACAAGGGCTCGGTGGGCGTCGATGCCCGCACCAACACCTTGATCGTCAAGGACATTGAAGATCATGTGCTCGCGGCTGAGGAGCTCGTGCGCCGACTGGACACCCAGACCCCGCAAGTGCTGATCGAGGCCCGCATCGTTGAAGCGACCGCCAACTACAGCCAGGAGGTCGGGATCCAGTGGGGCGGCAACTACGCGATGAGCCCGGTTTTCGGCAACCAGACAGGCCTGGCCTTCCCAAGCATAGTCGGAGTGGCCGGTGGCGCCGACGACGCTGGCTCTCCGACCAGCGGCGTGATGGCCGGCGATCGTCCCAATTTCGCCGTCAACCTGCCCGCCGCGGTGGGAGCCGGTGCCGGTGGCGCACTCGGTATCACCCTCGGGAGTATTGGCGGCGCCGGCAACCTGAGTCTTCGGCTGTCAGCCGCCGAGGAACAAGGGACGGTCAAGATCATCTCATCGCCGAAGATCTCGACTCTCAATAACAAAGAAGCGGTAATCCAACAGGGAGTCTCGATCCCCATCAGCGTCGTCTCGGCACAGGGTGTAAACACCCAATTCTTCAATGCCGACCTTCAGCTGCGGGTGCTCCCTCATGTGACGCCCGATGGAAACATCGCGCTCAAAATCAACATCACAAAGAACGAACCGGATTTCGGACAAACTGCGGCCGCCGGCACGCCCACCATTCAGAAAAAAGAAGCGCATACCGAACTTCTGCTGCGCGACGGTGACACCACTGTCATCGGCGGCATCTATACCCGCAACACCTCCGAGAGTTTCAAAGAGGTTCCGTTGTTCGCCAGGATCCCAATCCTCGGCTGGTTGTTCAGAAGCCGCACCAAGGTCGACCGGCGCAGTGAGCTTCTGATCTTCGTGACCCCGCGAATAGTCAACCGCGAGGCCGCGGTGATCGGTGGATAGGAGCCATGTCGATGAACCGGCAAGCGCCGCAGAGCACGAACATGAAACGAACACATATTGCCCATCTGTCTGGAGGACACGCCATGAAGCATTATGTGCCTTGGCTTCTGGCCATTCTCGTTGTGGCTAGCGGATGTCTCGAGCCGACCAGCCCGCAAGCGCTGCATATCGAAGCGAATGTCTACGTGGGCTCTCGGACCCAGTGCCAGGTGCGCCCCGGAGGGCGGCAGTTCCGATCTCGCGGCATAATGGATATCGCGCTCACCAACACCTACTATTTTTACCCGTCAATCAGAAACAACCTGCCTGAGAGCGGCGCGCCCCTGAACCTCGACGAACGCGACCTCCGTCTCAACAACCACGACTTG
Source organism: Bradymonadales bacterium (assembly GCA_003559575.1). Lineage (GTDB taxonomy): Bacteria > Myxococcota_A > UBA9042 > PWKZ01 > PWKZ01 > PWKZ01. Next base: position 15,414 of record PWKZ01000183.1, read on the forward strand.
ACACTGATGGGGGCTTCTGTCCGCTTTGATTACGATGTATTCGATGATCTGGCGTTCGAAGTTGACTTCGAACGTTTCCAGGGAGCCTTTAGCCACGCCTCCGGATCAGTTTTCCCGCAAGACGTCACCGTCACCACTGTCCCGATCATCCCCTGGGAGCTTGGAAACCAGCTCGCGCGGGCCGAGAGTCTACGCCCGCTCGGAGGAGCCGGCACGCTCATCAATGTGCGAGTCACCATTCATGCCAAGATGGCCGACAACACGGTCGTCAAGTCCAACGAGTTCTGGTACCCGATTGTCGTCTGCAACGGCTGCCTCGTCTACTTCCCGCCCGAAGTCAACCCGCGCGTCCTGCTCGAGAACCTCACGGTGCCTTGCGCTCCAGGACAGGATGACGGGGTCGATACGCGCTTTTGCTACGCCTACGCCGGCGGCGAAATTGGCGAGGAGTTGTTCAGGGCCCGCGACCGTTGCCGCTGGCAGCACATTCTCAACGGAATCGAGCCGCCCGACTCGCAGTACTACTGGGACCGTTACAAAGATCTGTTTCCACAACACAGCGGCCCGGGGGGCCTGCGCTGAAGCATGCGCGACTCGTCCAGAGACGACAACGACTCCACCTCGGAGCTCGCCACTCAGACCCTCGCCGAGATTTACTTGAGCCAGGGGCACACCGAGGAAGCGCTCACCATCTATCGTCGGCTCCACGAAAATGCCCCTGACGAAGAGATACTTTTGCGAAGAGTAAGAGTACTCGAACAAAGACTCGAGCGAGAGCGGCACGAGCAACGTTGCATCGACAAGCTGGACCGCCTCAAGCGCCTGCTGCGCCGAGTGCAGCGCCGGCGGAACCGGGCCTGAGTACTCCACTCCCCCTCCTGCACCGTCATTCGGCTGCCGATTCAGGCACATCTGCTGCGTCATCTGCAACGAATTACTGCTCGACGTAGGCGCTGCGCTGGCCTCCGCACAAGAACGCTTGTGTTTCCTTGCGCCTAAACCTGCCTCGGCACCCTCGGTGATCGGTTTGAAACGGGAATCGGGGACCACCCCCTCGAAAGCAGTCTCGGCTGTTTGCGGGCGCCGCCGGGGAGCGCGTCGCCGACCGCTGATAGCAGACGGCTGATAGCCAGGCAATCGCAGATCTCGTCGGCGCCAGCCCTGCACCGCTTTCGACGCGATTGAAAAGGGACACTAGCGCGAAATATAGATTGACGTTATGATCGCTCGGCAAAGGCGCCCAAGATGCTTGGGCTCGAGACGCGATTGGCCACCGTCGTGGAGGGATTGCATTGTCGTTCAGCAAGGAGAAAGCCGAAGCAATCGCCAACGAGGCGCAGTCTCGGGGGCAGATCCCAAAAGCAATTCAACAGTACGAAAGGATCGTCGAAAACGACCCCAACGACTCCCGAGCCCGAATGAAGCTCGGCGAACTCTACCTGCGGGTCAATCGCAAGGATGACGCAATCCGTATCCAACGCGAGACCGCCCGCCTTCTGGCTGACCAAGGGTTTACTCTCAAAGCAGTGGCCGTCTACAAGCAGATCCTCAACCTCGATCCGAACCTGGCTGAGGACTCGATGGCGCTGGCTTCGCTCTACCATCAACAAGGCCTCTTGAGCGAGGCGGTCCACCAATACAAAGAAGCGGCGCGGCTTTTCACATCGCTGGGACGCGCGATCGACAGACTCCATGTGATCAGGCGAATCGTCGAGTTGGATCCCGGTAACGTGCCTGATCGGATCCGGCTTGCGGAAGCCTACTCCTCCGCCGGACTCTACAACGACGCCGTGGAGATATTTCGTGACGCCGCGCGGATCTTGGAACGCCGTAATCGCCATCAGGCGTTCTGCAAAGTCGCCGAGCGCTTGCTGCACCACCTGCCCGACGACTTCGCCATGAACCAGAAGGTGGCGGCAATCTACCTGCGAGATCGCGACGCGCAACGAGCCATGCCCAAGCTGCGCGTCTGCTATCGACGGCAACCGCACGACACTGAAGTGCTTGAAATGCTCCAGGAAGCGTTTGTTCTTCTGGGCCAGGAGCACAAGGCGGTGACTGTCCTGCGTGAACTCGCGCGGATTTACGACGCCAACGGCCTGCCCAACGAACGCACCAACGCTTTTGAGCGTATCCTCGCTCTCGTCCCATCTGATCAAATGGCGCGGCAAGCGCTCTCGGTGGAGAGCGCCGCCGACAAACACGACATGGTATTCGAGCTCGATCCCACCCGCAGTGATCCAAGCCGGATCGCTGCGGCGGAGGAGGAAGACGAAGAGTTCGACGAGATCGACGAAGAAGACGAGGCCGACGAGGTCGAAGACATCGAAGAGGTCGAAGACATCGCAGAAGTCGAAGACATCGAAGAGGTCGAAGACATCGAAGAGGTCGAAGACATCGAAGAGGTCGAAGACATCGAAGAGGTCGACCTGGATCATGTCTTACAAGAAGAAGAGCAAGCCGCATCCGCCGCCGAGCGTCCAGGCCGGTCTCAAGCCGCAAAACAGGGATCCGGTGTTTCGCAGTTGGACGGCCTGGGCGCCGATGCCGCGCTCGCGGCACTGCGCAAGGGGGCCGACAACAAACAGCTTGACTCTCTCTTCGAGGATCTCGAATTGGATGACGAGATCGACATTCAGGAGGAGGGAGACGACACCATCGTCGTCGAGGATCAGCCCGACGACAAATCCAACGATTTCGACTTCGATGAGTCGCTTGACGGCCTCGCTGAAGAGCTCTCGGACGACGGCTCCGATCTTACTCTGGACATGGAAGAGGTCGATCTCGCGGCGGCTCTCGAGGCAGCCGAGACAGCGATCAGTGATGCCGCGCACGACGAGACAAAAGCGCCCAAGCCTCAAGAACCTCCCGAGCTGCGAGAGTCATTCGCCGAGGTAGAGTTCTATGTCTCCCAGGGTCTAGTTGACGATGCTCGTGATCTGCTGGAGAACCTCAAAAAGAGCTACCCTACTCACGCCTCGGAGATCAACCGGCGGCTGAGTGCGCTTCGCGAGTAACGAGTTGCCTACTGGAGCGGAACGAGCGCGAGAGATGCCGGTGGGAATCGAGAAGAGCCGAATATTACCAACCGCGCTCTCATTGGGGGCGCTTTGGGCATCACTGGTTCTGTTTTGTCCCGCTTGCGCCGAGCAGGTGCCGGAGAGAGAACTCACTCCGGAGCTGCCACCGGTCAAGAGTCTCGACTCTCCCGCCTGGAGCCCCGCAGTAACCGATGACGACCCCGCGGTGGCGACCGTCAACGGCGTGCCGCTTCCCTTGTCATTGCTCCGCGAAGCGGCCGCCGGCGACAATCACGACCGGTCTCCCGGCGAGCTGCTCGAGCGCCTCATCGAGTTGGAGTTGCTGGCCCAGCGTGCTCTCGAGGAAGGTTACTATCAATTTGAGGTGGTCGGCCCCGCGCGCCGCGCGGCGCTAGTGACCGAGCTCATCGCCGAGACGCTTACGAGGCCGCCTCCAGAGAGCTTTTTTACAGACGAGCTGCTGCGCCACCTCTATGATCTTCCAGGTATCAGGGTCCGGTTTCGCCACAAGGACATCTTTCGAGTGATCGATTTGCAGTTCGTCTGTTGCGCCATGCACTACACGAGCTGCCCACAACGAGAATTCGAGGCCTGCATGAAAGAGGAAGAGCCCCACGCGCGAATGCTATTCGAATATCTCGCGGAGGTCCCGGACGATATCGACGCGCTCCGCGCTTTGGTGCAGGAATGGCAAGTTCAATACCCGCGTTTGGCGCTCAGAGAGTATTCGTTCTTTTACGACGTGAATCGGCCCTATGAAGAACAATCAGGATTCTCCATCGTCAACAAAAACGTCGCCAAAGCGGTGTTGGAGTTGGACGAGAACGAGTTTGCGGCGCCGGTGGCATCATACAACGCGTGGCACATTTTGCGGTTGGAGGAACACCACCCTGAAAAGCACCGCACTCTCGACGACCCGGAGGTGCGGCGCGAGATCATCGAAGGGGCGCTGCC
>PWKZ01000236.1 GCA_003559575.1 Bradymonadales bacterium
CCGGGAGCGCCGGTGGGACACGCGCCAGAAGAAGCTCCAGCTCGACCGGCACACCGGGGTAGAGAGCGAACTCGCCGGCGTCGCGCCGCGTCACACTGATAGGGATCGCCTCGTCGCCGTCAAACCCGTCGCGGTCGTAGAGAGCAAACCCGGCGGCGATTCCCGCACAGTGGGTGCCGTGAGAGTGGTCGGCCGTGTGCAACGAGAGCGTCGGCCGCGCCCCCTCATCCACCACGGTGGCGGCAAACACGAGCGGGGTCTCGGGGCCCTCGGGCGGCGCCCCGCCGAACGTGAACACCTCTTGGTTGAAGACATAGTCGCGCACGGGCGCCTCACCCGTGAAGTCGCGATCGCCGTCGCGGTCCGGGTAGATCACCCACCGGGGTTTTTCGGCGGGCCCGGCGCGCACCACCAGAAAGGCAAACGTATCGTCCTCTCGGCCGTTGGCGTTGATGTCGGTCACGTTTGATCCGGCGAAGCGCGCTTCATCCAGAAAGCCGAGCCAGTAGCGGCCGTCAATCGGTGGCAGAGGAAGTTCGCGAGGGTAATGGGCCCACCCGTCGTCCGTCCGCAACACATCGCGGCCGTCCTGGTCGATCACCTCGGCGCGGCGCAAGGTCACGTCGCCCTGGCCGCTGAAGTCGCGCGCCTCGATCACCTTGGCCCCGCCTTGGGGCAGCTCGCGCAGCCCCGGAGCGCTCATGTCGATCCCGGTGTCGAGCACCGCCACGACCACGTCTCCGCGACCATCCCACTCGGGGTTGCGGCTCGTAAACTCGGCCGCCCCAATCGTATCGCGCGACAAATAAGCGCGGAAGGCCTCCGCCTCCGTGGCGCCTCGGGCCGCGCCCGGCGTGAAACAGAAGAGCGCGGCCATGAGACAGCAAAGCAGACCGACGTGACGCATCGCTGATATAACCTTTCCCGGCTAAAGGCGCGCGAAGCTCTCGCGGGCGGCGGCCACCGTGGCGGCCACGTCCTCCTCGGTGTGCGCCGCGCTCACGAACCCCGACTCGAACTGAGACGGGGCGAGGGCAACGCCACGCTCCAGCATAAGGTGAAAGAAGCGCGTGAACCGCCCCTTGTCGCAAGTTTTGGCCGAGGCCAGATCCCGCACCGGGCGGCCAGTCATGAAGCTCGTAAACATGGAGCCGACTCGATTGCTGGTGGTGGCCACCCCGGCCGCCTCGGCGGCGGCCTCGAGGCCCAGGACGAGCTTGCGTCCGAGATCCTCGAGCCTGTCGAAGAGATCCTCTTCGCGCGCAATGATGTCGAGGGTCGCCAGGCCGGCCGCCATCGCGAGCGGGTTGCCCGCCAAAGTCCCGGCTTGGTAGACCGGCCCGTCCGGCGCCACCGCGTCCATCAATGCGCCGCGACCACCAAAAGCACCCACCGGTAGACCACCGCCGATGACTTTTCCAAAGGTGAAGAGATCGGGGGCGATCCCGTAGCGCTCGGCGGCCCCGCCGCGCGCCACCCTGAACCCGGTCATCACCTCATCGAAGATCAGAAGCGCGCCGTGAGAAGTGCAAAGCTCCCGGAGCCCATCCAAAAAGCCCGTGACCGGGGGGACGCAGCCCATGTTGCCGGCCACCGGCTCGACTATCACCGCCGCCACCTCCCGGCCTCGCGCGTCGAACAGGTCTTTGACCGCCGCCAAATCGTTGTATGGGGCGGTGAGGGTCCCGGCTGCGGTGCCCGCGGTGACCCCCGGGCTGTCGGGCAGCCCGAGCGTCGCCACCCCGCTCCCGGCTCGAATCAGGAAGCTGTCGCCGTGGCCGTGGTAGCCCCCTTCAAACTTGATCAAAAGATCGCGCCCCGTCACCCCGCGAGCCAGTCGCACGGCGCTCATGGTCGCCTCGGTGCCGGAGTTGACCATCCTGATTTTTTCGACGCTCGGCACAAGCTCGGCGACGCGCTCGGCCAACAGCACCTCCCGCTCGGTGCTCGCCCCAAAGCTCATGCCGTCGACGGCGGCGCGAGTGACCGCCTCCACCACCTCAGGGTGGGCATGGCCAAGCAACATCGGCCCCCACGAACCGAGATAGTCGATGAACTCGTTGCCGTCTTCGTCGTAAACTCGCGCACCCGCGGCGCGCCGGATGAACGGCGGCGTTCCACCCACCGCGCGATAGGCACGCACCGGCGAATTGACTCCCCCCGGCATGTGCGCGAGGGCGCGCTCGAGCAGCGCCTGACTGCGCTCGAATCTCATTCTCACACCTCCATCGTCTTTCAACCCACGGTGGGCCGCTCAGGTCAGGAAACGCAGGGGCCACACCCCCGGCGATCCTCTCGTAGTCAGGATCCCCATGCAACAACGACCAGTGCACGGCCAAGGTCGTCGCCGCGTCGAGACAGCCGCCGTGATGCCGACCCTCCGGGAGGCGAAAAATGCGCGCTGCCTCGGCATGAACAGCCCAAGAGTCCTGCAGTGATAGCCGCCCTGCGGCTCCTGAGAGCCGGAGAGCGACGCCCACTCACGCGGACCCCTCACCCCCTGGAGCACTTCCATCGCGCAGGTCACGATCCACAGTCTTGGGGCACGCCGCGCGCAGCGCGCAGGGCCTCGCGCCCGCCACCCTCGATCACGAGATCGGCCAACCGGTCGCCGAGCGCCTCGGGGGCGCGCTCTTCTCCGGCGGCCTCCCGGCGTACCATGAAGCGCCCCCCGCGGTCACTTACGAAGCCAATCATGGAGAGACCGCCCGCGCCATCTGTCCGCGCGTAGGCCCCAATCGGGACCTGACAGCCGCCCTCCATGCGCGCCATGAAGCGACGTTCGGCCAACACCGCCGCCTTCGTCGCGGGATGGTCGAGGCCGGCTAGAAGCGCCGCGGCCTCGGATCCCTCGCGCGCTTGCACATAGAGCGCTCCTTGGCCGACGGCCGGAATGAAAGTCTCCAGGGGAAGCTCGGCCGCCACCCGCTCGTGCTGCCCCAAACGAAAAAGCCCGGCGACAGCCAAAATCATCGCGTCCCAGCCCTCGCTGTCGTAGCGCGCCAGCCTGGTGGGCACGTTGCCGCGCAGCGGAGCTATCCGCAAGTCGGGCCGCATGCTCAGCAGGAGCGCCTCACGCCGGAGACTGCCGGTGCCCACAACCGCGCGGTGGGGCAAATCCTCGAGACGCCGGTAGTGGCGTGAGACGAGCGCGTCGCATGAAGGCCCGCGCTCCGGGATGGCCGCCAAGGTGAGCCCGGGCACCTCGAGAGACGGGACGTCCTTGGCGCTGTGCACCGCCAGATCGGCCTCGCCGCAGAGCAGCGCGCGCTCCAGCTCCTTGGTGAAGAGCCCCTTGTCGCCGATGTCGGCGAGCGGCTTATCGATCACTCGATCACCTTTGGTGGAGAACACCACCTCGACCACCTCGAGGTCCGGGTACAACTTGGTGAGCAGGCCGGCCACATGCTTGGCCTGCCACATCGCCAGTGCGCTGGCGCGCGTCGCGATACGAATCATTCCGCCTTTGTCCACTCCCTTCTCAACGCGCGGTGGAGACATTGCCCCGCTCGACGCGCACCGTCTCCAGCTGATCGCTCTCCGGCCGAAACACCTCGAGAGTCACCGTGGTGCCGCTCGCACCCCTGATAAGCTCGACCGTCTCGTAGAGCCCCATCTCCGACACAGAGTAGCCGTCGACACTGTGGATCTCGGTGCCGGCTTCCAGTCCATAGTCGGCCGACGGGGAGCCCTCGAAGGTCTCGCGGATGATGACCACGTCATCACTCATCCCCAACACCGCCCCGATGCCCGAGTATTGCATTTGCCCGGGTGAAGCGTTCTCTCCGACCGGATCGAGCGCTATGGTGCCGGCGTCGAGTTGACCCTCCGGCTCCAGGTGCAGTCCGGAGGTGAGCTTCGTGGTATAGCCGTGAGCGCTCACACCGAGACTCAGTCGCTCGGGCAGTACCCCGGCGATGGAGAATCGGCCGTCGTAGTCGGTCAGGGTCTCTCGCGCACGGCCCGGTACGCCCATCATGCGCCCCCCCACCGCTCGCACGCGGGCGCCGATGATGGGTTCGCCGTCTTGTGAGTCGATGACCATGCCGACGATGTGACCGCCACGCTCGAGGGTGAGATCGCCGACGTCGGTCTCACTCCCCTCCAGGACCGTGTGGTTCGAAGACAACTTGGTCGGGAAACCGGCCGCGGTGATACGCATGTTGTAGGTTCCCGGAGTGAGCCCTTCAAAACCGAACCGGCCCGACGAGTCGTCCACATGCTCACGCAAGAGCCGCCGCGGCACATCCTCGAACCCCTCGGCGGGACGATACGATTGCAACGCAATCATGTAGGTGGTGACAGGAGCCCCACCCGTATCGACCACCCTCCCAACCAGCCGGCCACCGCCGGTGAGTCGCAGGACCACCTCGGTGCCGTCAGTGGGCACCGGCGTCTCCGGCGACGGCCCGTAAGAGGGGTGCGTCGCGTAGCAAACGCGGGGGCGTTCGCTTGCGTCGGAGGTCCAGAAACGACCCTCTTCATCGGTGTAAATCCGCGCCGGGCGGTGCACGGCGGAGTCGACATCCTCTTCCGGGATGAAGCGAACGTGGATTCCAGCGCGGACGGCCGGCTGACCATCGGGGGTGAGCACAATCCCCCCAAAGCCCGGCCGGCGCTCGAGGGTCAAGGTCACATCCGTGAGCTCTCCCGCCACGACCGACACACCGGGGAGGCGAGCGTCCTCGAAGCCGGTCGCCCGCACCACCACCGCCACGGGACCGGGCGTCACCTCATCCACGACAAAGGCGCCCCCGCGATCACTCTCGCCACGCCACGAGCGACGGGATCGCTCTGAGAACACCCGCACCTGGGCCCCTGCAATGGCGCGCCCTTGGCGATCACGCACGTCGCCCAGAATCTCGCCGGTCCCCGTGAGGCGCATGACGAAGCCGGTTCGCAATTCCCCGGCCCGCAAATGCAATACCTCACTCTCGGTCAACGCGTAGTCGTCGTGCTCGGCCAACAGCTGGAGTCGCCCCGGAATGAGCGTCGGGATCGTGAAGCCCCCATCGGCACTCGTACTCGCCACCGGATCGATACTGAACGGCTCCGTCTCGCCCGGCGCCTCCAAGTGGAGCACGGTCAGGCGTACACCACCGAGTGGCGAGTCATTCGCCAACACGCGCCCTTCAAGCGTGGCGACCTCATACAGAACCAGCTCGATGTCATCGACGATCCCGTCATAGCGCACCTCCACCATGGCGTGCGCCCGGCTGTTCGGCCCCCCGGCCGAGTACCCGCTCGCCGAGGCGCGCAAGAGACAGCGTCCTTCCGGCAGGCCGCCGAGCCAGAACTCGCCCTGCGCCCCGGCGGTTACGGTCCACGTCACCGGCTCTTCGTCTTGCAGGCAGACCGCCATCACCTCGGCGTGCCCTACTCCGCGATCAAGATCACCGAACTCGATGACGCGCCCCGCCACAAGCGCCTCGGGGGGAGGGTAGACAATCTCCGGCCCGGCAGGTTCCCCGGCGCCATCGAGGTCGCCGCCCGGCGAACAGCGCGGGTCCAGGAAAAGCCACAGCGCAAAAAGCGCCACGCCCGCGGACACCACCACAACCCAGTGCCGGTGACCAAGACCGCGCTTCGAGTTGTGCTGATCGTTCGGGACCTCGTCCAAAAGTACCTCACCCGTCACTCGGCGCCGAAAGCCGGGCGGCTATCTCGTCGTCCGTAGGATGTGCTCGTCAATCGCCTGGATTATGGCGTCCGCCGAGAATCCCCCCATTTGCGAGTTGTAGCGGCGGCCGTTGACAAACACCGTCGGGGTGCCGCGCACTCCGGCGGCACGGCCGGCGGCGATATCCTCGGCCACTTGTGCGCGATAGCGGCGCCGATCAAGAGCGTTCTTGAACGCCCGCATGTCGAGCCCGAGCATCCCGGCGTAGCGCTCGAGATCCCCCCTGCCGAGCGCCGCTCGGTTTTGGAACATCACATCGTGCATATCCCAGAAACGCCCCTGGGCGTGCGCCGCCAACCCCGCCTCGGCTGCCAGCGCCGCATCGCGGTGACGCGGTAGCGGGAAGTTCTTGAACACCAGCCGTACCCGGCCGTCATAGTGGCGGACGACGCGCTTGAGGGGAGCGCCGACGCGGCTACAGGCCGGGCACTCGAACTCCGAGAACTTGACGATGGTCACCGGGGCGTTGTCCGGCCCATAGCTCGGGGCGCCCTCAGTGTCGATACTCACCACCTTGCGCTCGAACGGCAGGAGGCGCCGGCCTGACTTGATGATGCTCTGGTACAGCTCGTCGCGCGGAGTGCCCGCCTCGACGAGCGCCCTGGCGCGCTTCAGCTCCTCCTCGACTTGCGGCTTGAGGTCTTCATAGCTGACACCGGCCGCGCGCCGGCCATTGACGAACAGGCTCGGAGTCCCTCGAACCTCGATCCGCTGCGCTATCTGCTTGTCACCCTCCACGTGCGCGGTATGAACGCCCTCGTCCAGCTCCCGCCGGAAACGCTCCATATCGAGCCCAAGCTGCTCGGCGTAATCCTCGAAGACCTCGCGCGACAACGACTTCTGGTCTTCAAAGATCAAATCGTGCATCTCCCAAAACTTTCCCTGCGCGTGGGCGGCGAGCGAAGCCTCGGCCGCCAGCGGCGCGTCCTTGTGAAAGTCGAGGGGATAGTGTTTGAAGACCACCCTCACTTGATCACCATACTCTTCAACCAGCCGCTTGGTGGTCGGCGCGACCCGCGAGCAAAACGGACATTGGAAATTCGAAAACTCGACGATGGTGACGAGAGCATCGCGAGCCCCTTTCATGGGATCGTCGTCGCGCACCGGCAGATGCCAGACGGTGGTGGTGTCCACTTTGGGCTTTTTTTGAGGCTCGGGTTTCTCGGCCTTCGGCTTCTCGGCCGGAGGTGGCGGAGGCCTCCGGCCCCGATACCAGAAATCGACGAGCTTGGCGGTGTCTTCATTTTGCTCGGTTGCCTTGAGCGCCACCTCGGCCCGCGGCACCCCTTGGGCCAGCAGCTCATCGGCTTTTTCGATCTCCTCGTCGATGATCTCGACGAACTTCTCGAGCGGTTGAGCGCCCGAGATGTTGATCCCGTTGATGAAAAACGCCGGTGTGCCCCGCGCGCCGAGGGCGAGAGCGGCCCCCTGGTCGCGCTCGATCCGGCTCCGGAGCGCGGGATCGGCGACATGACGCTCGAAGAGCTCCATGTCGAGCCCGATCTCGCGGGCGTACTCGCGATATTTCTCTTCCCGAAGCGCCCGGGTATCCGAAAACAAGAGCGAGTGCATCTCCCAGAACTTCCCCTGCTTGTGCGCCGCCATCGAAACGATCGCGGACGGGAAGCCCTCTTGGTGAAAACCAAGGGGGTTGTGTTTGAAGACCAGCTGAACGTCGTCCCCGTATTTCTCGAGCACCTCCTTCATCGTCTCGCCGCCGCGCGCACAAAACGGGCACTGAAAACCGGAGACCTCAAAAATCCTGACCTTGGGCTCATCCCCCCCAATCGCGGGAGAAGGCAGCTCGGCGAGCGCGGACTCTTTCTCCGCGGTCGCGGGAGCCTCTTCGGCCACCGCCTGCGGCTCCACGTCGACGCTCGAGCGACACCCACCCGTAACGAGAAGCGCAAGCAGCGCCATTGCCGAGGCGACACCGAGCGCCCCGGAAAAATATCGCCTGATGCCCCTTGATGTTCTCCGATGCACGTTTTGCCTCCTTGCGTTTCAAGCACTCCAGACTCGCTGTTTGAAGGTATACGTCACCCCCGATGTCGTCAATCACCCAAGGCTGGCCCATCCGGGGATTCGCGGACGGATTCACGCACATCTGCAGCGTCACCTGCACCGAATTAGTGCTCGACGTAGGCGCTGCGTTGGGCTGCGCCCAAGAACGGCTTGTTTCCTTGCACATGCACGCGACTCCACACGCTCGCTCCTCAGAACGAACCTACGATTATGGGCTGGCCACCGCGGGGGCTGGGCCTTTTTTGCCATCGCGGCGGCGTGGATGGTAGGCTCTCGAACATGAACGGCCTGGCCGACACGCGTCGCCGCTAGCCCAATATGGAGGTAAGCCCATGCCCGCCGGTTCCCCTCTGCGATCTCATGTCGGCACGATCATGCTCCTGATAGCGATTGTCACTATCCTCGGAGCCTCTCTCTCCTATGTTTTCAACCCTCGCCACATCGAGCGCTATACCCTGATGGAGCAACGCCTCCATACGATTCAACAAAAGAACGTCGAGACCTTGCGGCAAAACATACGGCTCGACCGGGAAATCCGAGCCTGCAAACACGACGAACGCTATCTCTATCGCATCGCGCGACATGAACTTGGGATGATAAAGAAGTCCCACTCCGTCTATCTCTTCTGAAGTCGGCAGGCGCGCCGCAGGGAGCTTTTATTGAACCACCTCGCGACGGGCTCGTTTTCCCGCAAGCGGCGGGGCCGGAACACTCTCCCCGCTGCGGCTTGCAGTGCATCTCGCTCTCCGGGGTCATTGAAGCCGAAATCGTCCTCGGCCCTCCTCCGCCGCGTGGAGCGAACGCGGCCCTCAATCGGCGGCCGCTCCGCCGGCTCCGCTATCATGGCTCTCGTTGCGGTGATCACCGCCGTTGGATTGGCGGGGTGCCGGCAGCGGCCCGCCACCGATAGCGCTCTAGAATCTGAGAAGACCACTTTCACGCGCATCATCCCCATGGCACCCAACCTGGTCGAGACCGTCTTCGCGCTCGGCGCCGGCGACAAGGTCGTCGCGGTGACCGACTTCACGATCTACCCTCCGGAGGCCTTGGATTTGCCACGCATCGGGGGTACCTTCAACGCCAACCTGGAGAAGATTACGCGACTCCAGCCGGACCTCGTAATCATTCAGGGCGAACACGATCAGGTGGCCCGGTTGTGCCAAGCGCGCGGTATTCGGCTCCTGCGCGTTCGCATGGACTCGATCGCGACGATTCGAAACGGTATCCGGCAGATCGGCGCAGTGCTCGATCGCCACGAGGCCGCCCTGCAGCTCGTCGAGGAAATCGACCGCGATCTCGCAGCGCTCGCAGCCGGCCCGGGGCAGCCGCGACGCCCTGTGGCGCTGGTGATGGGGCACACCCCCGGGGGGCTCAGAGGGATGACCACATTTGGGCCGGAGAGCTTTTTGACCGAGCTCGTCGAGCTTGCCGGCGGCCGCAACGTGGTCGCCGGCGACGGCAGCGCCTATCCACCACTGTCGCTCGAGGCCCTGGCTGCTCGCGGGCCGGAGGTGATTTTGGAGTTCAGGCCGGCCGAATCTCTCGACGACGCGCAACGCGCCCGCCTCCTGGCCGACTGGTCCGCCCTCCCCGGAGTGCCCGCGGCGGCGAGCGGGCGCATCAGGTTTATCACCGCGCCCGAGCTACTCATCCCCGGTCCTCGTGTGGCAGACATCGTCCGCCGACTGGCCGCCGCCATTCACGACGAGGCCGGACTTGACTGATCCCTCGACAGGCGGCTCGAAAACGCGCCCGTGGCTTCTCAGCGCGAGCGATCTGGCTCACCGCTACCCCTCGCCCCCCCGGAGCGATGACGCGGCCGGCTTCTCGCTCGCCACCGAGTCGTTTTCTCTCAACGGGGGCGAGCTCGTGACCCTGGTGGGGCCCAACGGCGCCGGCAAGAGCACTTTGCTCAAAATCTTGGCCGGCCGGATCCGCGCGCAACAGGGGGAGGTCACACTGGACGGGCGGCCTCTTCGCGACTGGCGGCCGAAAGAGCGGGCGCGAGTGCTCGGCTACCTCCCTCAACGTGTCCTCGCCGAGGACCACCTGACGGTCCTGGAGATGGTGCGGATGGGCCGCTATCCTCACTCTCGGGCGCTCGGGCTGCTTGGGCCGGACGATCTCGAGGCCGTGCGTCACGCGCTCTCACGGATGCAGGTCGCCCACCTGGCCGAGCGTCGGCTCGGCGGTCTCTCCGGGGGAGAGCGTCGGCGCTGCTTCCTGGCCTCAGTGCTCGCGCAACAGCCGCGCGTGCTATTGCTCGACGAACCGACCGCGGGGCTCGACCCGCACCAGCAATCGGTCTTCTTCGCGCGGCTCGAGGAGCTCGCCGGGCTCGGGATGGGGATCCTGGTCGTCACGCACGAGTTGAACATCGCGGCGTTGCACGCCACTCGCGTGGTGATGATCCACGACGGCCGAGTCTACTGCGAGGGCCTCCCGCGCGAGGTCATCACGCAAACTCACCTGAGCGCCGTCTACGGCGCCGGGGTAACGGTGACACCCCATCCGCGCACCGGCCGCCCGATGGTGCTGCCCGACATCGCCGGGAACTCTCCGGAGGAGCCATGAGGGCTTTGCATCGCCAACGGCCGCTCCTCTGGCTCGCCGGGTTCACGCTGGTCTTTCTCCTCGCCCTGTCAATCGCGCCGCTCATCGGCGGCGAGTCGCTGGGACTCCGTGCGCTTCTCGACCGCTCCTCCGTGGAGGGCTTCATTTTGCGCGAGCAGCGCCTGCCGCGGGTCTTTCTGGGGTTGTTGGTGGGTGGCGGCCTGGCGCTGGCCGGGGCGTGCCTACAGGCCGTCCTCCGCAATCCTCTCGCCGAGCCCTACACCCTCGGGTTGAGCGGCGGGGCGGCGGTCGGAGCAGCGCTCGTGCTCACCGCGCCGGGGCTTGGCGCTTCTCTCGGCGGCCTCGCGGCCGTCCAAGCGGCGGCGCTTCTGGGCGCCGGGGCGGCGCTGGTCTTCGTTTACCTGGTCGCTCGGCGGCCCATGGGGATTCACACCGCGACGGTCCTGTTGGCCGGGGTGACGGTGAGCGTCCTCGCCTCGGGCGTCATCATGCTGGTGCGGATAGTGGTCCGCCCAGATGAGATAGCCCATGTGGACCGCTGGATGATGGGCGGGCTCGTGGTGGTCGGCTACCGCGACGTGATTACCGCGTTGCCGCTCTTGACCATCGGCGCTTCGTTGCTCATGAGTACCATGCGCGAGCTGAACCAACTGGCGTTGGGCGAAGAGTTGGCCGGTGCGCAGGGCGTCGATGTCGCCACGGTGCAGCGCCGAGTGCTGCTCGGCGCCGGGCTGGTAACGGCGGCGGTGGTGGCCGCGGCCGGTCCGATCGGGTTCGTCGGGCTTTTGATCCCCCACGCGGTGCGCCGCCTCGCGGGGCACGATCACCGTGTCCTCTTGCCGGGGGCGTTCCTGATGGGTGGCGCGGTGCTGGTAATCTGCGACACTTTGGCGCGCACGTTGGTCTATCCGACCGAGATCCCGGTGGGAGTAATCACCGCGGTGGTCGGGGGGCCGCTGTTCATCATGCTGCTGCTGCGAATGCGTTGACCAGCCCTCGATTTTGGGCATCCCGCAGTCTCTTCTGCTATCATCCCGCCGGTGAACGCAACTTGATGCCGGGCCGCATCGCATCACTATCGACGAACGAAGACGGCGCCGAAGTGGGAGGACAGTGTTGAGCGACATCCGGACAGGCAGCCCACCCCCCGACCTCTACTTTCTGAGCGATCTCCACCTGAGCGCCGGCTGCTCCAAGGAGTCACGCCGCACCTCGCGCCTGGAGACCTTTTATTACGACTACGAGTTCAGCAACTTTGTCGATCGCCTGATTGTCGAGAGCAGTCTCCGGCAGCGCGAAACCATAGTCATCTTGAACGGCGACATCTTTGATTTCCTGGCCGTCACGAAGATACCAACGCCCGATGAGATCGAGCAGCTCGGGATCACCCTGACACGCCACGAGAAAAAATTTGGGATGGAGAGCGAGCCCATCAAGGACGCGTGGAAGATGCGTCACATCATCCGCGGCCACCCCGAGTTCATGGCCGCGCTGCTGCGCCTGGCCGACGCCGGAGTCAGCGTCAGGCTCCACCGGGGCAACCACGATCTCGAGCTTTTTTGGCCGGAAGTACAGGACGCATTTTACGATGAGATCGCCAAATTGGCCTATCTCGAGCGCGCACCCGACGTGATCCCCGAGAACCTCCGGCGCCTCATCACATTCCACGATTGGTTTTATCACGAGCCGGGGCGCATCTGGGTCGAGCACGGGCAACAATACGAGGCGTCGAACTCCCTGAGCTACCAACTCTGGCCCGTGCTCACGACACGCAGCGACAAGACCCCGACTCTCGATCTCCCGACGGGCTCACTGTTCGTGCGCTACGTCTACAACCGCATGCGGATAATCGATCCCTACTCCACTCAGGTCTTCAGCCTGGAGAAATATCTGGACATCATCAGCACCTCCAACGCGCTCGAGCTCGCCAAGGCGCTCTTCGTCCACTTCCCGTTTTTCACCCGCGCCCTCAAGCGCGCCCGAATCTTCGAGCTTGGCGGCATGGGCGGCAGCGCCGCCAAGCACCGGCAGCGGTTGGCGCAGATGTCCGAAGAGAGCGGCCTCGGCGACAATCTCGGGCGCATCGACGCGTTGCGACGGTTTCCCATCGGTGTCACAAAGTACACCCTGTTTCGCCAGATGATGCGCCCAATCGTGCGCAACTTCGTCGGTCTGATAGTCGTCTTCCTGGCCTCGATTGGCGGCTGGATGCTGCTATTCAGCTTGATCCAAAACACCCACTGGCTGGCGGGCTCGGTGCTCGGCAAGGCCTCCCTGATGGCGGTCTTGGCGGTGGCCACAATCGTTGGCCTCTTCGCCGCCAGCACCTGGTTCAGCCGGCGTTACGGGCGAGTCAAGGACACTCTGAATGAGGATCTCGTCGCTCACGCCGAGGCCATATCGCGAATCCTCGATGTCCGTTTGATAGTGTTCGGTCACAGCCACGGGGTAGACCGGCGCTTACTCAGCAACGGCCACACGCTGTACGGCAACAGCGGCACCTGGATCGCGGTGCGCGGCGCCTGGGACCAGCTACGGCCGTTCGGCCGCCAGTTCACATTCCTGCGAGTCAGGGACGACGACATCGAGGCGTTGCGGTGGAACGACTGGGCCGCGCGAATCGAGCCGGTGACACTTTTTGAGCACTACGAACCGACGGTGATTGAAAAGCTCATCGGCGAAGGTACCAAAACAAGGGATGAGAAGCCCTAACCTCACTCCCCTCGGACCACGGACGCGGTGGAGGATTGAGGCTAACCCTAATTCCCCATCAAACCGAGCACCGAGCGGGTCGAAACGGAGTGAGCCAACGCGGTTGGGATCAGGGGAGTAAATTCGTGATCTCTCGTTTGAGAGACTCCTCGAACCTCTTGACATCGTCGCCGCCGGTATCCGAACCCCACCGGAAAGCCGCCATCTGGTCGCGGTAACGATCTTTGAAGTCAATCGCGGCTTCCATGATCTTTTCGCCCGCCCGACGAGCCTCACGGCAGGCGTCCTCGTGGCCGACACACTGATAGGACTCGACAAGACTCTCGGCGCGATCACAGGCGGCCGCAAAAACCGCGTAGGCATGCCGCAGCGAATAGCGCCGAAACGGCTCTCCCCTGGAGTGTGGACCGTAGGCAAATTGGCTGTAGGCTTCCCTCAACTCACCGGCGGCGCTTTGGACCTCTTGCTGGATGTTCAGGAGCTTGCGGCGATAGGCCGAGGGGTCCAAGTGTTGCGTCATGATCTCGTGCTCGGCGGCGTGGTCATCCGGCCACTCGGAGATCCTGGCGGCGAGCGCCGTCACCTCGAACCCGTGGTGCAAGACATTGAGGCGCTCAACCTCGTAGCTCGAGATGACCGGCTCGATCTCAGGGGTCGCGATGCTTCGCATGTGCTTAACCATCCTGAGGTAAGCGTCCGTAAAGGCCGCCGCGCGAAACAGCAGCTCATCGAGATCTCGGTCGCGCCCGAACACATCCTCCAAACGCCGCCCGTCGCGATAGTATTTGATGGCCCCCCGGCATCTATCTTCCATCGCGTTCATGAAGGAGGGGATCGATCCCCTCCGCAGCAGATTGACATCAATTCGCTCGACGTACCCGTCGAGGCAGTCACCGACCTGGTTTGCAAGCCCCCTCGCATAAGCGCGGATCTCCATCGCGAAGGTCCGAGGAGACTCCTCCTCGCCGGCCTTCTCCACTGTGCGTTGGCCGGATCTAGTGGGCATGGGCGGGCCGCCGAGCCAATTACACCCGTAAACCGCTACTAGAATCAGAATCCCCGCGAGAGCCGCGGGTCCAAGACGCCCCCACGAAAAAGGCAAGGGTCGCGGGCAGAGCACGCGCATCATCTCCTCCAAGCCGGCCAGAGGGACCCATAATCGTCGGCCCATCCTGGGAAACGCGCGCGGATTCACGCACATCTGCGGCGTCACCTGCACCGAATTAGTGCTCGACGTAGCGCTTCTACGACTGCGCCTAATTCGGCTTGTTTCCACGCGACTCCACACGCTCGGTCCTCAGAACGAACCGACGATTATGAAGAAAATGGCCCCGGTCGTCCCTCTCGGCCCTCGGATCCAATCGGTCGAGGAGTGGGCGGACGAACAAAGCGCTGCGCAAAACTATACGTCGCTTCTCTCACTTAGCAAAAAAGCCCACCGTGAGGCAAAAAACTTGCGCGCTGCGAGGTGGAATCCGAGCAGGCCCATCATCGTCGGTTCGTTCGAAGTTTGGATCAGGTCAGACCCCGAAGCGTGGCAGCGGCGCGAACCCCGGGGCACAGTCACCGGCGAGCGCACGCTCGAGCAGGCCGGGGCGCTTCTCCAAGATAAAGTCGCCCACCGCGAGAAAGTCCATGTCGGTGGTGAAAAAGCATTTTAGCGCATCGGAGACGTCGTTGACGATGGGCTCACCACGGATGTTGAACGAGGTGTTGAGCAGACAAGGGACCCCGGTCAGCCGCTCAAACGCCTGGATGAGCCCGGCATAGCGCGGGTTCTGTTCATGGTTGACGGTCTGAACCCGCGCGCCGCCGTCCACATGGGTGATGGACGACAGGAAGTCGGCGTAGCGCGGCTGTGTCTGATAGACGCGCAGCATGTAGGGCGACGGCGTCTCGCAGTCGAATAGATCACCGACGCGGCTCTCGAGGACCGAGGGCGCAAACGGCCTGAACCACTCGCGAAACTTGACCCGGGCGTTGAGGACGTCTTTCATCTCGGGGCGGCGTGGGTCGGCCAAAATGGACCGATTGCCGAGCGCACGCGGGCCGAACTCGGCGCGCCCCTGAAACCACCCCACGATATGGCCGCCCGCGATCAGGGTCGCCACCGCGTCGTGAAACTGTGCCGGGAGGCCATGCGCCGCGGCGCGCGATGCCACCTCGGCTTGCTCGAAGTGAGCCACCCCGGCGCGCGCGAGCCCCGCGCGCACCATCTCCGTGGTGAACTCGGGGCCCAAATAATCAGTGGCGGGATGAGTGCGGCGCGGCTGGTCCTCCACCATGTGGCAAAGCGCCAGCGCGGCCCCCAAGGACGTGCCGGAGTCGCCGGACGCCGGCAGAAAGAAGCACTCGTCGAACCCGGCCTCGGCCAAAATACGGGTGTTGGCGACGCAGTTCAGAGTAACGCCACCGGCCATCACGAGCCGCCGCCGGCCGGAGCGAGCTTTGGCGAGCCGCGCGAGGTGGACCAGCGCATCTTCCGTAACGAGCTGCAGGCTGGCGGCGATATCCATGTGGCGCGGCTCGATCTCGCTCTCGGGTGAGCGTGGCGGACCGAACAACTCGTGGAACGCGGCGGCCACCCGCGTCGGGCGCTCAATGTAGTAGGCGAAGGGCGCAAGCTCGATGCGAAAGCCGTCGTCCGTCAGTCGCACCAGCGACCGAAACTCCTTCGCAAAGCGGGGCTCGCCATAGGAGGCGAGCCCCATCACCTTGCCTTCGCCGCTGTTGGCACGAAACCCCAGGTACTCCGTGACGGCCGCGTACAATGATCCAAGGGAGTGTGGAAACTCGATTTGGAGAAGCGGGTTGACCCGGTTGCAGTCGCCGTCGGCGATAAAGGTGCTCGTGCGCTCCCCGTACCCGTCGACCGTGAGGATCGCCGCCTGCTCGAAGTTGGAGCGCACCAGCGCCGCCGCGGCGTGCGCCAGATGATGATCCAGATACACCACTCGAAGCTCGCCGCCCCTGCCGAGGCCGTCATGAGGACTCAGGAGGAAGCGCTGCTCGACGCGCGTGACCCCTCGACCGAGAGCCGGAATGAGGTTATTCGGGACGGCGGTGAGATACTCTTGATGGTGGCGGATGCTGCCGGACTGCCGCCGGTTGGGGCTCTCGAGATGGCGCCCCGGGTTCCAGAAGAGCGCGACCGCGTCCACCTCGTCGAGCCGCCCAGGGCTGTGCCCGGCCGCCTCGAGGCAGTAGGCCACCGCCCGATTTGGAAAGGCGGGGTCGTGCTTGCGTCGCGAGAAGCGCTCCTCGGCAACCGCCGCGACAACGTCGCCATCGCGCACGAAGGCCGCCGCGGAGTCATTGGAGAAGTTGATCCCAAGAATCTCCACGCTCTACCTCAGCGCGCCGAGGTCGCACTCGAAGCGATGCTCGAGCCCCTCGCTCAAGCCCCGCACGAACCCCTCGTAACGCACCGCCAGCCCGAGGAGATTATCAGTCTCCCAATATTCGTCGGACAGCAGGCGCGGTACGGAGTCCAAGATCCCATGACGTTGAAGCTCGACCAGCGCCGGCCGGAGCGCCGCCAACAGCCGTTGGTAATAAAACCGAATCGCCTCTTGTTCGCCGAAGCGCGCGAGCCGCTGACGAGGGAGCCACTCGGCCAACCGCCGAAAGTCGTCGACCACCAGAGCCCAAAATGGGGAATCGAGGTCGCGCGCCCGTGAAGCGACCTCCGGATCGGCCAGCGCATGTTCCGGCATTGCCGCCAGATGGGATTTACATGTTTGCTGGTGGAGAAGGATATCGGCGGCCAACTCAGCCAGCAGCTCGGCGAGATCGTCGCGGAGAGTCAGGTAGGTGGGCCGCACGTCCCCGACGCCGTGGGCACTCAAAGTGGCAAGCAAGTCGACCAATTTTTCACGATTACGCATTGGGCACCCCATAACCCGCGACCGTTCGTGATGCAGCCCCACCGACGAGCGGCTGGCTGCATCCAGGTTCACCTAGATGATACGCAGCGCCCAAACACAGGGCAAGGCCTCAATCCTCCACTTCATCCGGGATTCGGGAGGCTCGGAGCAGGATTGCTTGGAACCCTTGAACACAGCTATATTCGGGTGAGCGCGGGTGAGAGGTCGCGCCAATGATGGGCGAGTCGATTTGAGGAGGGATGATGCAAATTGTCGAGTGTGTGCCGAACTTCAGTGAGGGACGTGATCGCGATGTGATCGACTCCATTGTGGGCGCCATGGCCGGCGTGGAGGGAGTGCGTTTGCTGGATGTGGACCCGGGCGCCGACACCAACCGCACCGTGGTGACGCTGGTGGGCGAGCCCGACGCCGTCGTCGAAGCGGCGTTCCTTGGGATCGCGCGCGCCGCCGAATTGATCGATATGCGAAAGCACACCGGCGCACACCCGCGCCAGGGAGCCACCGACGTCTGCCCGCTCGTCCCGGTGTCCGGTGTCACGATGGAGGACTGCGTGGCGCTCGCAGAGCGCCTCGCGGCGCGTGTCGGTGAGGCCCTCGAGATCCCGGTCTACCTCTACGGTTTCGCGGCCACGCGGCCCGAAAGACGACTGTTGCCGGACATTCGCACCGGCGAGTACGAGGCACTCGAGGAGAAACTCAGCCGCCCCGAATGGGCGCCCGATCACGGCCCGGCGCGGTTCAATGCCACCGCCGGGGCGACTGCCATCGGCGCGCGCAAGTTCTTGATCGCCTACAATATCAACTTGAACACTCGGCGCGTCGCGATCGCGAAGGACATCGCGCTCGAGATTCGAGATCGGGGACGCTTCGCCCGCGACGCGGACGGCAAATTCGTCCGTGACGACGCCGGCAAGAAGATCCGCAAACCCGGTATGTTCCAGGAGTGCAAGGCCACGGGCTGGTATCTGCCCGAGTTCCATCGCGCGCAAGTCACCATGAACCTGACCGATTTCGAGGTCACTCCCCCACACGCCGTGTTCGACGCAGTCTGTCGCCTCGCCGAAGAGCGCGGCGCGCGAGTCACCGGCAGCGAGTTGGTCGGGCTCGTTCCGCTGCAAGCGCTGGTACAGGCCGGGCAGCACTACCTCGTCCGTCAGGGCGCTTGCCGCGGCGTGCCGACCTCCGATCTGGTCCGAGTCGCGGCACAGTCGCTCGGGCTCTCCGAGTTCGCTCCCTTTGAGCCCGACAGGAAGGTTGTCGAGTACGCTTTCAAGAGCGAGTCGTCCGCGTCGAGTCGGCTCGTCGAGATGACCTTGAGGGAGTTTACGAATGAGCTGTCGCGAGACTCGGCGGCGCCGGGCGGTGGGAGTGTCGCGGCGCTTTGCGGGGCGCTCGGCGCGGGCCTGGCGACCATGGTCGCCAACTTGACTCATGGCAAAAAAGGCTATGAGGAACAAGAGACTGCGATGGACAGCCTCGCCGTTCGGGGCCAAGCGCTCAAGGATCGCTTGCTGGGATTGGTGGACGAAGACACCGCGGCGTTCAACCGAGTAATGGCGGCTTTCGGTCTGCCCAAGAAGTCCGAGGAGGACAAATCCCTAAGAACCGCCGCAATCGAGGAGGCCGGACAAAACGCCACTCTCGTCCCTCTCAAGGTGATCGAGGCCTCATTGGAGGTCTTGGCGCTCTCCGAGGAGGCGGCGCGGGTGGGCAATCAGAACTCGCTGTCCGACGCCGGGGTCGGCGCACTCCTCGGAATGACGGCGGCCGAGGGCGCCTATTACAACGTGCTCATCAACCTCCAGGGCTTGAGCGACGAGGCCTTTGTCGCCACGACCCGCGAGCAGGCCGAAGAGTTCAGGCGCCAGGCCCGAAACAAGGCCGAGGTGCTGCAAGGTGAGATACACGGAAAGCTCTCGATGGAGATCTCGTGACGACTCAAGCGTCCTGGGCCAACCAATCGTCCAGGAGGTCACGGAGCTGGGCCGCCTGCTTCATGCTGGAGATGGTGAACTTGTTCTGTTGGCGATATTCGCCCGACATTTTGCGGTAGCGCCGTAACGAGATCTTGGGCGCGCCATACTCCCCGGTCTTGCGGTCGCGGTCCTGGTACTTGAAGACCACTGTCGCCCACGCTCCCTTGGTGAGCACGACGCGATCAAGCTCCTTGACCACGAGGACACCATCCTGCTCGAAGTTCGCGCTAAGCTCCTCGACAGTCTTGCTCATCAGAAATCCTCCTGCTCTCCTGCTCTCCTACTCTCCTGCTCAATGATGCCCTCGCAGGGGGACATGCTCAACAAGGAGCACTCACCGCCGGCGCCGGAGCAGCGATAGCAACCGCCGCCGGCACTGTCAAACCAAAACGAGCTATTGACTGACCATAATCGTCGGCCCATCCTGGTATTCGCGCGCGGATTCACGCACATCTGCGGCGTCACCTGCACCGAATTAGTGCTCGACGTAGCGCTGCTACGACTGCGCCTAATTCGGCTTGTTTCC
>PWKZ01000044.1 GCA_003559575.1 Bradymonadales bacterium
CAAGGGGATCATCATCAGCCCGCCATCATTACTGACGTCTTCCCGAATATCCCGCGAGCGCTTTTCTGGTTGGGTTCGCCTCACGCCAGCGATTCAAACCGCGCGTGCCATGTAGACTTCGGCTTTGGCTACAAATGCCACTTAGTTCGGAGCATCGTTAATCGCGTTCGTCTCGCGCACCGCGGACAATGATTTTGTCCGCGGTGCGGGCTTTTTGGGTTCAGACAAGCCATCATTGGGCGGGCAGAGCGGGAGTGAGGGGATCGCGTTGAAATGGCAAGCGGCAAGCGCTGAGCGCATTGGCGGACGCAAGGAACAACAGGACAGCGTCAGTTTTTTCCATTCTCGCGATGGCGATGCCTGTCTATTGGTGGTCGCCGACGGCATGGGCGGGCATCGCGGTGGAGCGATCGCCTCGCAGGCACTGCTGGAGATCGCGAAACGGAGCTGGGAGTCCTGCCATAGTGCGCCCGAGGATCCGAAACAGTTCCTCGAAGATCTCTGTCAGCAGGCGCACAGCCAGATCAAGCTGCGGGGCCATGAGGAGGATCTGGATCCCCACACGACGGTGGTCGCCCTGATCGTTCGGGATGCGCAGGCATTCTGGGTCCACGTCGGTGACAGCCGGCTCTACCATTTTCGCGGCCAAGCTCTGCTGAGCCGCACCAAGGATCATTCTATGGTGCAGATGCTGGTGGATGCGGGTGAGGTCGCCGAAGAGGAGATAGCGACCCATCCGGACCAGAACAAGTTGCTGCGCAGCATCGGCGGGGAAGATCCGCCCAAGACGACGCACGGGAGCGTATCGTTGACGGCTGAAGACGCTTTCCTGCTGTGTTCGGACGGCTTCTGGGAGACGATCACGGTCGAAGAGATAACTGTAGCCCTCGGTGACCGCGAGCTGAAACATGCGTTGGATCATCTGGCGGGGCTGGCGTCGGAGCGGGGGGGTGCGAAGGGTGATAATGTCGCGGTGGCCGCAGCACGAGCCACGGTTGCGCAGTGACGCGCGCGGTTTCACAAGTCGGCAGTAGTCGGGTTCGTTCTGGTACTTCTAGTGAGGCCTTTATGTTGATTCTCGGCGTTCAGAAGTGGGTTCCAGGCATTTCGGTGACCCGAACGAACGACCGGATTGGTCTCGGGGGCTATGAGAGCACGGCGCACCAGTTTGATCGCTGCCTTGTAGGATCGTATGGTACCAGTGGCGAAGGCGCGCCTACAGGCACATCAGTCGCCCAAGCAGGTTGCCTGGGAGCGCCGCTCTCGCCGGTATCCCGAAACCGGCGAGATTATCGAGGACTGAGGGATGGAAAACAGCCGACTGGTTTTTATGGGTGCGAGCGCCCTGATCGCACTGCTTTGGATTTGGTTGCTGCACTTTTTTGCCCGAAGGTGTTGCGGGTTGGGAATCCTTCATGGCGGTGCTTCTGCTCGACCGTGGCAGTGACATCTATCCGTTCTCGGTGCAGAACCTGATGTGGGCCGTATTCTTCGTCGATCTCGGAGATCTCTGGATACGGTTGGAGGCCGCGCGCAGCGCTCAGGAGCAGTTGCAGCAGAGCTATTTTCCGGAGGACGAGGAGACGGTGCTGGTCGCGGGCGACCTGGGCAGCATTTGCCATCAGGTGCGCGAATCGGGGGGCACTGCGCGCGGCGAGTTCCTGCCCTGGCTGATTCAACGGGTCGCACTTCAGTTTCAGACATCTCGGTCGATAGCACAGGCGAGCGGGCTGCTGCAATCCAGCCTGGAGTTGCGTTCCAGTCTGTTACGATATGTGTCGTTAGTTAAGTGGGGGAGAAGTGGGTGTCTGGCTGCGTAAAAAATCGCAGGCCAACCCCCAATAAAGCCAGGGGCCCGCGGCGAATGTAAATACTGTTGAAGAAAGAGTGTCCACGACTGTAACGGCGCTTTATCCTGCCTATACTCACCGCCTCGTCATCATGGCACCTGATTGGTAGCCAAGCTCCGAGGGTGGTCAGATCGGCGCTGTTTCAAGGGCCGCCTCATTGGGAGGACAAGCTCTGGGCGAAGGGTTTCCGGCGTTAGGTCGCCGAGAGGGCTCGCCTCCCTCAACGGACGGCTATGCGGGAGACGTTGCGCACGAGCGGATTCCCCCCGCGGAGCTTCCGTGAAAATCGGGTCGTGGAAACCCGGCCATCGTGAGCGATCTAGCTCGGAAGGGGATGATGAAATCATACGATCATTGCGAATTTGAGCACGAGCGTGCGGCGTTCGCGCGGCTCGATGATAAAGTGCCGACGCGTGAGGACCTCGAGCTTTATCCTAGCGCCTACATCCCGGATCGCAGTCGCAACGTCTATCACGAGTGCGACCTTCTGGTCATTGCCGAGAGCTTTGCGGCTGTCGTGGAGCTTAAAAACTGGCGGGGCGAGATCGAGGTTGCCGATAACGTTTGGTGGCGCGATGGTGTGGCGATCCGCGATCCCCATGAGGTCAACCTGCCCAAGGCGAAAGTATTCAAGGGGTTACTTGAGCAAGCGCTGCCGGCGACACGCGTCCCTTTCGTGCAGTCGATCGTGGTGCTCACATCCGACGATGCGATCATCAGCGGCGCGGATTCCGCGTTTGCTGTGATCAAGCTGCTCGACGAGACTCACGGCAGGCTTGGCGATCATCTGACCTTTGCCGGGGTGGACGAACTCGCCAAGTACCTCCGCGAGCGCTGCAGGCGCGATGCCGCTGGCGGTCGCCGGCAGCTCACGCCGCAAGACTTTGGCAAACTCAAGCGCAAGCTCGATAGTCAGTTTGCGGCCGGGCCACGGCGCGAGGACTACGCGGACCAGATCTCTGGTTTCAAGATTCGCCAAGAGATCGAACACACGGCGCGGTACGTCAGCTACCTTGCTGAAGCGAGTCCGCGCCGCGGCGATATGCTGTACCGCTTGCGCGTGTTCGGTCCCGTGAGCTCCGATCCCGCCGAGCAAGCGCGGCAGTTTCGCAGCCTCGACGCGCTTGAGCAGCTGCCGCCCCACCAGCATATCAGGCCGACGCACCGGCACCCCAATGAGCGAAACCTGGTGGTCGAAGTCTGTCCCTGGAACGACGTGCAGACCTTAGATCAGGTGCTTGAGGGTGGCATAATCCTGAGACACGAGTTCGTAGCACGGGTGGTACGGGATCTCGCGCTTGCACTTGGCCATGTGCACGCCAACGAAAGACTCATTCACCGTAACCTGACCCCGCGCAGCGTCATCATCGGCCGCGACGATCATGTCGAGCTCACCGATTTCGATCTCGCCTTCGATTCCGGCGCTGACTACACGGTTATGAGCGATGACTTGACTGAACTAAAGCGGCTTTATCTCGCGCCGGAGGCGCTCGCCGGCACCCCCGATCTCGCTTCGGATATTTTCAGCCTTGGGCGCTTACTTAGTGAGCTACTAGAGGGGAATGACCCGGCCGAAGAGCCGGCGGCACAATTGCGCGTATTGGCGCAGCGCATGTTGAGCCGCGAAGCTAATACGAGACCCACCGCAGATGACGTTGCGCGGCAGCTGACAGAATACCTGGGGGAGAAGCCCCAAGTGGCGATGGCATCATCTGAGCCGCTGACCGCGCGTGAGCCGAATGTGGGGGATACCCACGACACCTGGGAGCTGCTGCGTGAGCTTGGCCGCGGCGGGTCTAGTTGGGTGTTCTATGGGGAAAGTCACGGGTTCCCTGCCACGCTGAAGATCTTCCGCGCCGAGGTGCCGCGGGACCGTTGTCTTGCGGAACGTGATTTTCTGCATCAGGTGAGAAGTCCGTTTGTCGCCGGCTTGCAGAGTTTCACGATGTGGGCTGGTCGCTATTGGTGCATCGTGCAGGAGTACGTTGAGGGCGAGAGCTTGCGGACCCTCATCGCGCGGCATGTTCACCCTGATGCCAACCTGTTCATCGAAGTGGCACGTCAGATTTTGACCGCGCTCGAGGCGCTGCACACACCACCTGCCCGGGACGACGAGAACTCCGATCCAGGCCAGGCGGTGATCCATAACGACGTCACGCCCGGCAACATCCTGCTCAATGTGCAGCGGCGGGTCGCAAAGCTCATTGACTTCGGAATGGCGAGCGCGCCCGGATTGACGGTGCTTGGGGGCACACCAGGATATGTGGCGCAGGACCTAGTGACCAAGGACGGCTACTGGGCGTTGCCACAGAGCGATTTATACGCTCTCGCCGCAACCCTGGTCGAGTGGGCGACGGGCGAGCGCCCCGACAGTCCCGAGGCGGTACCGCCACTGTTCGCCGATGAGTTCGAGCCAAGGGTGGTCGAGCAGGTGGCAGACGTGCTTCGAAGGGCCTTGGGTGCGGGCGATCAGAGGTTTGCCGGCGCGGGAGCGATGCGACAGGCGCTTGACGCGGCCCTGGAGAAGCCTGCGGTCGCCCCCGAGAAGGCGCCGGTGATTGAGGATGAGCCGGTGCGCCCTATCAAAATCCCTTCGTCACGGGCGCTGGCCTCTGCCGACGGCGAGAGCGGCGCCGAGTCCTTCGTCGATTATCTCAACACCATCCATAACGTGTCGGCCGACAACCGCCACGCGCTCGCCGAGGCGCAGGCGACCAGCCAGTACTTCCAGGACCTGCACGTCGAGCTAGCGCTGACCAGGAGCATTGAGGCCGTGCTCACAGGCGACGAGGACGTGGTGGTGATGCTTACCGGTCATGCCGGTGATGGTAAGTCAACGGTGGCGATTGAACTGCTCAAGCGGGCGCGCGGTCTGCCCGCGAATGCGGCGCTGCTCCAGCCGCCGGACGAAGTCGAGCAGGTTAATCTGCATGGGCAAAAGTTGTCGATAATCAAGGACATGAGCGAGATGTCCGCCAGAGAGCGTCTCGCGCGCTTGTGCGCTGCCATGGAGGGTGATGGTAGCGCCATTATCGTCAGCAATACCGGCCCGATGCTGAGCACTTTCAGCCAGTATTTCTCGCAGCAGCAACAGTCCAAGGCGCAGGTTGAGCAAGCTGTGCTGCACAGGCTCTCGCAGCCGCTCATCAACGGCGCGCTGGGGGAGGCTAACTGTTTCTCCAGTATCGGCGGTAAGAAGGTATACATTGCTAATCTAAGCATGCTTGGAAACGTCGACATCGCCGTCAAGCTTCTCGGCAAACTCGTAGACCATCCAGGTTGGACTAATTGTGCCGGCTGCCGTGCTGCGGTTAGGTGCCCGATCCGGCAGAACGTCGAACTCTTGCGTGAGGTCCAGGCGGTGGCGTACGAGCGCGTACGCTACGTGTATGAGCGCCTCACCGCATACGGTCGGCGCATGACCATGCGGCAGCTCGCAGCGCACCTAAGCTTCAGCCTTACCGCCGGCCTTTCCTGTGAGGAGGTGCTGGCGCAGACAGCGCCGGAGCGCCCGCGGATACTGTTCAGCGAAAGCTTCTTCGGACATGTCGGCGCGCGCAGCGCACAAGCGGCAGATGCACTGCTTTGCCTCCGGCAGATGGCTGATCTGCATTTCGGGACCAGTTCGGCACCATCGTTTGATCAGCTCGTCCACGAGGGCAAGCTTACGGAGGCCCTTGATCTGCCCACGAGCCTCGAAGCTTTGTTGCGGCACTGGCAGCAAAAAGCACGTGATCCGGCCGGGGGCGAGGCGCGGCGACGACTGCGGCGGCTGGCTTACATGTTCGGGTCCCCGCGCGGTGCCTATGATTCCCTCGAGCCCGTGCTTATCGACGAGTTCCTGCACTCGCCGATGCTGCGCACGCTGATTCGCTGGATAGCGTACGGTAGCGTCGATAACGGGCTCGTCAAGCGGAAGTTTATTAAGAAGACGATCGGTGTCCTTATGGAAGAGTACATCGGCTGCATGGTGCCGGAGGGAGCCCGCGAGCGCTTGTTTATCACCTTGCGCCGTCCGGACGAGCGGGTATTCCAGTCCGTGCAAATCGTCTTGAAGACGATTCCGCTAGATGAGTTCGAGCTGACTCTCGATCAGACACGTGCGTTACCGGCCCTGACGCTCGCTTCTGCGCGGCTTGAGCTGACGCTGCCGCTGCTCGACCACATCGTGAGCCGCAGTCGCGGCGAGCTTACGGGCGAGCTCGACGCCATCCACCGTGCTAGCCTCGAGGCCTTCCGCGGCCAACTGCTTGGCACGCGGGGCGGTGACCCCGACGTGATCACAGTGCTGCAAATTAACGCCGATGGCGAGGTCAACACCCATAAGTTCAGCGTGGATGGCGACGGACAGAAGCTGGTGTATCAATAATGGTCGATAGCAGCCGTTTTCCCAACATCGCCATCAAGTGCGATACCGACTCGAACCTGGCGGTGCGCGCCTTCGGGCGCCGCTTCTACCGGGACCA
Source organism: Bradymonadales bacterium (assembly GCA_003559575.1). Classification (GTDB taxonomy): domain Bacteria; phylum Myxococcota_A; class UBA9042; order PWKZ01; family PWKZ01; genus PWKZ01. The sequence continues at coordinate 6,317 of PWKZ01000044.1, forward strand.
AACGCCGCTCGAATATCTGGCCGAGTTCTTGCTTTGCTTCATCTCGGATAAGGCGCTACCGGGTGAGGGCCGGGCGACCGGGCTGCCCGGGCTCGACGGCTTGCCGCGGGAGCCGCTTGCCTATTGGCCGGAGAGCCGCTTGGCGTTGAAGCTGTTTTCCTTCTTTCCGTCGTCAAAGCTCGAGACGCGGCACCCGGCTCACGTCGAGCGTTTCAAGCGACTCATCAATGACCTCGAGGCCACGGTAGAAGCCGAGCACGCCGAGGACAAGCACCGGGCCGTGGCGGTACTGCAGCAGCTATTTTCGGGCTTCGTCGGCGTTGCCGGGCAACGTACCTGGGCAACCCAAAGTTTCATCCCCGCCTCGCGCTTTCTACTGTCGAGGGAGGTAGATTGGCGTCACAGCAAAGCCCTCAGCAAAGGCGTTGAGACCTGGCAGGAGGCTCAACCGCACTTCACAACCGGCTCCCACAACTTTATGGCGCGTGGCGGTGAGGTGCTGTTCCTGCAGTTGTGGTACGTGCTCCGTGGCAAGGGTACGCGGGAGATCGAGCAATGGCTAGATAATTGCTATCCCCACATCGGCTGGCCCCAAGTTGCGGCGCGCGTCGAGGACGGCCTGCAGAACCTCATGGCTGCAATCGATGCCCCGCTGGCGAAGCTCGGGGCCATAGTTGAGCAGGCCGCCGCGCAGGAGCCCCCGATCGAGGAATTCAATAAGCCCAGTTACTTTGGCTGGGTCCCAAGCGCCTCGTGGCAGGAGGCGGCGCTATTCGCATGGGAGCTAGGGAATATCGTCGCCTCGAGGCAGGATCCTTTACGCAAGGTTCGAGTCTTGCAGGATCTATGTTGCCTACAGGTGCTCCGGAGCCTCTGCTTCCAGTCGGCGCGGCTCGTGGGCGAGGATGGCCAGGCGCAGCCCGCTAAGTTTACCGGAGGCTATGCGTGGATCGCTGTGGCGCCGCAAGCAGGTGGTGGCACAGACCTGGGTAAGGTCTCGCACGCGTCCCACAGCGCTACCGAAGAGCTGCTGTTCAAGGCCGTGCGCTCTGACGCGGTGCCCGCACTTTCCGTTGCCACTCCGGCCGAAGCAGCGCCCGAGAAAGCCGATGACCATGCTTTCAAGCTGTTTCGGGCCTTGGGTAAGCAAATTGGGCTGATCGTGCCGCGGACTGGTCCAATGCGGTTCACTCTGTCCAGCGCGCTCGTTGAGGCTACCGCGCTCGCGCTTGTCCCACCGGGCGAACGGGTGCCGTTCGATGAGTTCCTGTGGCGCTTGTACCAGCACTTCGGCATCGCGGTGGGCGCGGCCCAAATCGAGGCCGCATCTTCGACCCTAAGTACGGGCGTTCGCTTGGCGCCGCAACGCGATAGTGCTGCCTGGCTTGAGGACGAGCTCAAGCGCGGAGGTTTCCTGATTCCACTCTCCGATGCGACGCCGCTTGTAGAGACTCCCGAGTAAGGCGCAATAATGAAACTGTTTTCCAGAACCGTCGTAGATTATATCGCCGCTCTCGTCGATGACGCGCTTGCAGCCGCGGATTCGGGAGAGCTGCGGATTTTCGCCCAGTCCATGCCGCCGGGCGCGGTGTACCAGATCTTCGATAATGTACGCGATTTTCTTGATGGCAAGACAGCGCGCGTTCGCTGCGAGATGCGGGTAGCAAACGGGCTCTACGCCCATTGGTGCGAAACGGATGGCGACGCAGGTGAGATCGATCAACTACTGCAGCGTGGTTGGATCGATACCGAAGATCGGCTGACCCACTATCGTAACCTCAACCGCGGTGCGGACGAGGATCTTCTGTTGGTGGTGCTGGTCGGCATCGACCACGCCACTGATCGAGGCGGTCTCGCCGATTTCTACACGTTGACGGACGACGCAATATTTCGCGATTGCATGGGCGCGAGCTACCAGGGCTGGGTAGGACACACCCTGCACCAAGCCGGTCTCGCTGACGCCACCGGCGCCGGTGTGCGCGAGTTCGACCAGTTTCTGCAAGGACTTTTTCAGTTGCGGCCGCGCAACCTCGTCGCGCTGTCGGAGTTTCTCTCCAATGTGCTGCGGCGTCAGGCGGCTAGCTGTGATAGCGCCAGCGACTTCCTGGGGCTCGCGTTCGAGCACTTGCCGTTCTGGGGTATTCCGCCGCTCTTTTCGCCGGCGAACCCGGCCCGGCGCATTGACTTGCTGCGGAACGCGGCGGAGATTTTCGACCGTGATCGATTCCGCGACAAGCGCGAGCGCAGTAAGGCGCTTGCGCGTATCGAGCAGGCTCGGTCCGACTTGGCGGTTGCCCCGCAAACCCGCGCCGGCGTCGCCTACGCCGGCGTCGAGGACTTCGTTACCACGCTGACCGAGTTTATCGAACGCGGTAGCGGCCCGGCACGCGAGCGCTTGTTACAGACCGACTTTTATGTCGTGACGGAGATTCTAAAGCGGAAAAAGGGTAAGCCCAAGCCCAAGACGCAGCGCGACCAGACGCTCCGGGGCCCGAGCTTGCAGGTGTTCCTGCAGGCGATCTTCGCCAGTCTGTACGATTTCGTGGCAGGCTCCGGGCGGAGTTGGGCACCAGGGCAACTGAAGCGCGTCGAGGTAGCCATTGAGTCGTTCGAGTTCGACGGCACGGAAGACGATCAGGATCACCAGCCGGCCGACGCAGAGGAGGTGTTCCGCGGTCTGGTCGGCGGGCTCGATACGTTCCTGCAGGATTTTAAGATTCCGCTGCGGGCGCAATCGGAGGAGGAGGACGGCGAGCCGCTCGAGATCCCGATCACCTGCCGCTTTGGCCACCTGGGCCACAACGTGACGATCAAATCGAAGCGTTTGAAGGAGAGCCGCCTGCGTTTTCGCGTGCACGCTATCGGTGAGACCCACGACATCACCGTGGCGCGTAGCTTCGTGTGGGTGCTCCCCCCTCACCACGAGGAGCGAGTGCGGCTAACTTGCGCGCGCGTGATGGAAAAGGAGCTGCGTGATTCGGGCATACGCCTGCCGGTGGTGCACCTTGATTCAACCCTGGACGAGCTGTACTTCGCTCTCGATGACGGGGAAGCCCATCGTATGTTCGCCTCCGGCCTGAGCAGCGCGTCCTATTATGACGCGCTTGCGGGGCTGCCGGTCGACGCGCTCGGTAGGGACATGGGGGCCACGCTGGCCGAGCTCTCCGCTGCCTACGGTCACTTCTTGCGGGAGCTGGCGGCGCGAGGTTATTTTGCGGTGCTGGACAAGCCGTTACGGGATCTGGTTAGGACCTATCAGGCGGCTATAGACCTCGCTCTGCAAAGGGATGAGAAGAAACAGGCTTATGGCGAGGACTTGCTCCGCCGCCTGTATCAGGCCTTCCTGTGTGTGCCGGCCGGGACATTGCCAACCAGTGCCTATGTCCCCGCAGTGCTCGCCACGGGCATCACGCCGGCAATTGCCGAGACCGTGCAGGCTCGCGAAATCTTCCTGCGTGATGGCTTTTTGCAGGTCGCGCGGAGTCTCTTGGAGGAAGGCCAGCGCGCCGGCAAGGCGCAGTTCGATCGGCTGCTGGGCCTGGTCGAATTGCGCCGGCCGCTTTACGGCTTGGTGTTCGACGCATCTCGGCGCCTCACCACGAATCTCCGTTCATTCGGCCTGCTGCATCGGCTAGGAGAGCGGCCGGCAGTGGCTCCGACGCTCGCCGCGCAAGCCGAGATGCGCGGCGAGGACGCGAGCGACGGTGGTAGTTTGTCCGAGTATCGCCGCGTCTCGCCGGAGTCCCGGGTGATCACCCGAACCCTGATGGACTACCGTGAAGTGCACCCATACGCGGCGGATCGCTTCGCGATCGTGGCCGCCAACGTCGAAGACTTGCGGCCGTTGATCGCCGGTATTGACGTTTTCCTGCAGCAGGAACTCGGCCGTCAGGATCCTGCCGTGAGGGCACCCTATATGCTGAGCCTCTGGATCATCGGCCGCGGTCCCTCGGCGGCAGCCGCACAGGAGGTGCTGCGAGGTTGGCAGGGCATCTGGAGCGAAGAAACCAATCGGAAGCAGCGGCCATGCCGGCTTACGCTCGCCTATCGACCGGCCCGCAGCCGCAGGGAAGTGTTGAGCCTGCTCGAAGCGGTCGATAAGCCGCACGACGTTGGCTTCTTGTTCGATTTTCTTAACGACCAGACCGGTGGCGACAGCATTGTGCCAGCGGCGGCGTTCGCGCGCGACTGGCGGCCCGGCAACATCGGCAAGTTTCCTATCAGTGAGCACCCGCGGCCGGTGCGGCCCACCGATCCGCACCTGCGGCAGGGACAGGTCAGCAACCGCCGTTTTCAACTTGCCGCCCGCCACGCGGAGATCACCGCTCGACTCAAAAACCCGGACCATCCGGGTCGGCATCATCTCATCTTCAATCAGGTTGAGTACGGTGAACGCGAGCGACAAATGACTCGCCGTATGCACGCTCTCGCCCGTTGGGTGGCCTGTGTTGACCGTTTCGTCGACAAGGCACTCATCTTGGACGCCGACGACGAGTCGGCCGAGCAGCGCAAGCTGGTCGGCTTTACCTCCGGAGTAGGCGCCTACGGCGAGCTTAACCTCACCCTCTCGACTGAGAGCAGTACGGCTGGTGAGCTGTTGCAGGGTGCGGCGCGACAGCTCGGGGTAATCTATCGGGACTGGTCTGCCGAGGACTGCCGGCTTGCCGCGCGGCATTTGGTGACGGAGGCGCAGGCCATCACCGGTTTGTCGCTGGTGCGGGCGCTCGGCAACGAGTGGGTGATGCGCGACGTCATCGGCTGCGCCATCGCCAATCGCGTTTATCTCGGCCCTTCCCAGGCGACTCTGTGTGCGGCAATTCCGCTCGACTCGTTCCCGCATTGGTTCCGGGGTGCCAAGCACGGTTATGTGCCCGATCTGTTGTTGCTCGAGGCGTTTTTGCATGGCGACCGCTTTACTGTTGAGGCCTCTATCGTCGAGTGCAAGGTCGGCCAACGCTCTCCGACGCAGGTTGAGGAAGCGGTTACGCAGGCGGCGACTGGCGTGGAGCACCTGAGCACGCTGTTCCTGCCGAACAGTGTGCGCGAGCAGGCGAGCGAGTTCGACCGCCGCTACTGGTGGGCGCAGCTCCACCGAGCCCTGGTGGTGCGGAATGTTCGCTCAATTGCGCCAAGCAGGGAATATGCGGTGGACCAAGCGCTGGAGCAGCTCGCAGAGGGGTCCTTCAATATTTGTTGGCGTGCGCTCGCGGCCACCTTCTGGACAAATGATGACGAAGAGGCGCCGAGCTTGCGGCGTGCTCGAGTCGTCGCGCCGCTGGCGGGCGCGGGTGAGACGCCGCTTGAGGTGTACCACGCCGCCATTGGGCAGCGCACGACGCTCGCCGCGCTCAAGAGCGAGCAGCCAGCGCTGCGCGAGAAGATCCGGCCGGTCTCCGCGGCTTCGATTATCGGGGCGCCGCCCAACGACGAAACTGGGGTATGGGATTCCGCATCGCATGATGTGGCGAGCGAGCTGTGTGACGCCTTGTCTCAAACTGCGCCGGAGTCGCCTGCGCAAGGTATCCCAGAGCCCGTAATGACACCGAATTTGGATGTCCCTGATCAAGCGGAGACCGCGGTGCCGGCGTCGGCGTTGACTTCCGTGTACGAGGTGCCGGAGCGCATCCTGCTCGGCTCCGAGCAGACCAACCATGGCGGCAGTGGAGCGCCCGTGTATTGGGAATACAACCACTCTCAGCTGCCCAACCGCCACCTACTAGTGTTCGGGGGCTCGGGCGCAGGTAAGACTTACGCGATCCAGGCGCTGCTGCTCGAGATGGCCAAGGTGGGGCAGTCCTCACTCGTCATCGACTATACCGATGGTTTCCTATCCCGGCAGCTAGAGCCGGAGCTGCGCGAGACGGTTGCCCCGAAGAGCTTCGTGCTGGCCACTGGGAAGAAGTTGCCACTAGATCCGTTTCGCCCTCAAAACGACGAGCTTGAGGATGCAGTCATTCAGGAGCAGCCCTTCGACGTCGCCAAGCGGGTAGCGAGCATCTTTACAGCGGTGTACACCACCCTCGGCGAGCAGCAGCGAGCGACTTTGGTGGACAAAATCGAGCAGGGCGTTGCGGCCGGCGGTTTGTCGCTGCAAGTTCTCTATGAGCAGCTTCGCGACGAGGGCGAGGATTTGCTGGCCAACAAGCTCATGCCGCTCGCCCGTACCGAGCCGTTTACCAGCGGCGACGAGGATGCGTGGTCGTCACTGTTCGAGGGCATGGGCAGCCACATTAACATCCTACAGTTGGCTCGGATTCCGACCGAGGTGCAGCGGCTGATAATAGAATTCGTGCTCTGGGATTTGTGGGACTACCTGCGGCGCACCGGCAACAAGAACCGGCCGCGTCCGGTGGTGCTCGACGAAGTGCAGAACCTCGATCATCGCAGCGGCTCACCGCTAGAGAAGTATCTGCGCGAGGGGCGGAAGTTCGGGGCATCGATGATTCTCGCCACCCAGACTATGAGCAACTTCCGAGCCGATGAGCGCGACCGCTTATTCCAAGCGGCGCACATGTTGTTCTTCGCGCCGGCGCCCACCGAGCTGCGCAGCTTTGCCAGTATCCTTAAGAATCGCGCGCCCGGCTCGTCCTTGGAGGATTGGTCGCGGCAGCTGTCGGCTCTGCAGAAGGGCGAGTGCCTATCGGTTGGCTTCGAGCGGCGCCCGGACGGCGGCCTACGCTCGCAGATTCGCCGAGTTGCTATTACCCCGCTCGCAGCGCGCATCGGGGACTCGCTATGAGTGTCTTGAAGGGCGAGCGGCTGCCGCTTAGCTTTCACATGACCTTCCAGCCTGAGCGGCAATACCTGAGCGCTTTGCTTAAGGATGCGCAGCACATCGGGAGTGGCACGGTGGAGGAGATTTCGGCGCGCACCGGCATCCCGACTGGCCAGAGCAGCGGCAAAGTGAAGCCCCTGCTGCAGTATGCCCAAGGTATGGGCTTGCTCAAAGTCGAAGCGCTGCGCGGGGCAGGGCATCTACGGCTCGCGGTTACGCCGCTTGCCCGTGTGGTGCTCAGGGAGGATCCGCACCTGCTCGAGGAGAACACGCAGTGGGCCTTGCACCTGATGTTGTGTCGGCGCCATGGTGGGGCGGAGGTCTGGTACACCGTGTTTGTTAAGGCCGCCGCCGTCCTAGGACGCAGTTTTCCGACAGCGCAGTTCGAGGGGTTTCTCACCAATTGCTACGGCTCGAGCCGCGACGCGGTCGGCCCTCTACTCCGAACCTACACTGACGCCGCGGCGCTCGGCAAGGTCGCTGCCATCGTAAAAGATCAGGATCAGTTGCTGCTGCGCAGGGTACCGATGCAACCGGCGCTGTGTGACACCGTGGGCGCGCTGCTGTTTCTGCTTTGGGATGCTGCCATGACCGCTGATACCCAGGTGGCGCTCAAAGACCTCGAGGACCGCTCGGGCCTGATCGCCGCTACCGGCTGGGGGTCTGAGGAGCAGTTCCACTTTCTGAGCGTGCTGGAAAGCGGAGGGCTTGTACGCGTCGACCGGCAGACCGGCTCGCCCATTCTTACCCGCCTCGTTTCCACAGACCACGTCCTTCAGGTGATGTATGACCAGCTCGTCTGATTCTGCCTCGCAGGTTCTTGTAGGTGATGTCGTACGCTTTCGCAGCGATCTGTTTTTTGAAGGTGCCGTGCAGTTGCGCTGGGTGGGCGAGAACCCCGAGCGTGCGCTAAAGGCTGCCACCCATTTCGTCTTCCATGGACCGCGCTATCACGCGGTGCGGCGCGAGGATGCGAGCGACGGGTATGTGCTACGGGATACCGCCAGCTTTAGTGCCGATCTGGTCGATGCGCTCGCGCAGGGCGAGCAGCGGCAGGGTAACCCGTTTTCACTCGCCATCGCAGGCTATGGTTCCGGTAAGTCGCATCTGGCCGTCACGCTCGCCGAGCTGCTGACCGCACCGACCGGGGAGCTTGCTACGCAGATCCTAAACAACGTCAAGGCGGCTGATGCGGCTGAGGGGATGCGCCTTTCCGCAGCGCTCGATGCGCTTAAGAAGCCGGTGCTGACGGTGCCGCTCGATGGCATGGCGAACTTCAACCTCGGGACAGAGCTTGCCCGAAATATCATCGTCAAGCTGCGCGACGCCGGCTGCGACCTTGCTGCGGTCGAGGAACTCTCGCCGCGGTTTAAAGCCGCTGAGCAGTTCGTGGCGCGGAACTTTGTCCTTCGTAGCGCGGATTTCACCGAGGTGTTGTCCACCTGCGATGCAGAGATCGTGATTGCCCGGCTGCGCGAACATGATGAGGCCACCTACAGCGCGGTCGACACGGTTTTTGAGCGCGCCAACGGCGCGCGTATCCCGGTGGAGGGGCTGGAGTCGATCCAGGATCTCATCGCCACTGTGACCTCTGTCTACTGCGGCGAGGTCGGGCCGTTTAGCGGTATGCTGATCCTATTCGATGAGTTCGGTCGATTCCTAGAGTACGCAGCCGAGCAGCCACATCTCGCCGGCGACTCGGCGCTGCAGCAGCTCTTCAAGGGCGTCCAAGATAGCTCCGGTCGTGCGCACTTCCTCGGCTTTATACAGTACGACCTCAAGGCCTACGTAAGCCGGCTTGACCGCCGCGATTTGATGCACTTGCAGCGTTATATCACGCGCTTCGAAGCGGCGCAGAAATCGTATCTATCGACCAACCTTGAGACGCTGTTCGCCCATCTGATCGAGAAGCGCGAACCTGATTTTGTAGAACGACGCGTCGCTGGCGACGACGAGGTCGCCCTGACCCATTATCTGCTCCGGACGGCTTTGCCTGAGGCCGAGCGTTTGCCAGTGTGGGGTGAGATTGAACAGTTCCGCCAGGTGATTTGCGCCGGTTGCTGGCCGCTCGATCCGCTCGCTGTTTGGTTTTTGACCCGGCAGCAAGACGTCGTGCAGTCGCGCTCGGCGCTCAACATCGTCAAAGCTTCCCTCGAGCGCGTCGCCGAGCAGCCGGCTATAACGGTAGCCGGTGGCGCACGCGCGATTTCCGCTGCCGATCTGCTCCTCACCGACATGCTGCCAGAATTTGTGGCAGCTGAGCAGGTGCGTGGCGGCACTGTCGCCGAGACCCTTCAGGTTATCCTCGAGGAGCGCGCCGCGCAGCTTGAGGCCGATGACCGCCGCGTCCTTGCTGCCGCGGCGGTACTCCTGAAGTTGCGGGTGCGATTGCCGGAGCGGGATGCGTATGAGCGCTTTCTCGCCCTCGCCGCTGGCGTGCACTCCGAGAGCCTGCCGCAGGCGCTGCGGCGTCTGGCCGAGGAGCTCGGGGTTCTCGAGTGGAACGACGACTTTGCTCAGTACGAGCTGATACAGGACGCGGCGACGCGCGGGCAGTTTACGCGCTTGATCCGAAGCCGTGCGGCGGATCCCGCCGCCAAAGCGGTGGGGTCGATGTTCAGTACCTATGCGCGCACCTTGTGCAATCTGCATGCAGTCGATCCGGGCTTCGCCGATGCGCAAGGGATCGCCACGCAGGACTGGCGCTTTGAGCCAGTGTTCGCGGTCTCCGCGACGGTCGCCGACTGTATCGTGCATGCCTTCAAGGACTGGCGGCATGCGGCGGATGTTAACGAAGCCAAAGGCCGGATTATCTACACCTACGTCTGCGTGGGCGAAGACCTCGAACGCGTGCGCGTTGCAGTACGCACGGTACTCGCCGCGGAGCTGCGTAAGAGCGGGGCCGCACGGGCGCCAGTCTGGGTCGTGTTATTGCATGACGCGGATGAGCGAATTGCCGAAGGTTTGCAGCGCTGGTGGGTGCTCGAGCGCGGCCTGACCGAGCAGGACAAAGAGCGCTACCGGCGGTTTGTGTCGGCCGAAACTGACCGAGTGATGAGCCTCGCGCAGGATGCGGCTGTGCGTGCATTGAGCGACCGCCTCCACGTGGTGGCTGGTTTTGAGGAGGCGCCGAGCGGCCGCCTGTCCAAGGTCGGGCAGGAGATCTTCGCGCGCGTCTATCCGCAAGTCATGCCGTTCCCGTTCGACGGCTTTGCTACCGGGTCGGGTGCCGGTACTACGGCGAAGAAGGACTGTCTCGAGATGGTGCGCGCGCTCGTCAGTGCCGAGGCCGACGCTGAGTGGATACAGTCACGTGTGACGCGGCTCCGTAACCGGGCCAGCCAGCTGCTCGCGCACTCTTGGGATGTGCTAGATAGCGACGGTGCACTCGCCGCGAAGCCGGGCAACGCGCGCATTGCCGCCGTGCTCGAGACGCTTGATCAATGGCATCAAGAGGAGCCGGCGCGCTCGCTTGAGGACACGCGGCGCGCGCTGATCGCGGCACCCTATGGTTGCAATCTTGTCTCGGCGGCTCTGCTCTTGGGACTCTTCCTGGCGCGTCGCTGGCCGCGCCGGCGGCTCTTGGTCGACGGGGGAGCCGTGCAAGCAGCCGGGTGGATTAGCGAAGCGTTCAAGGTTTCGGATTTGGACGGCAAGGTGCTGGCGCGCACCACGGTCGGATACATTGCCGAGGATGCGCAGGCGCGTTGGGGGCACCTCTTGGAGGACTGGCGGAACGCCGCTCGGCATCGACAGCGCATCGAATATCGACGGCGAGCCAAACTCCTCGAGGAGGACGGGGTGGTACCAGAGGAATACATTTACCAGTACGAACGCCTAGTTGACCAAGCGCGGGAGGCGCAAGAGGCTGTGCTTGCCTTTGGGCACAAATTTGACCAGATACAGAGGGAACTCGAGGGCAAATTCCGGAGCGCCAATTCGTTGTCGGCGCTCGCTGTTTGCGATCGGTTACTCGCCCTTCATGACGAAGTGACCAACGGCGCGTGGGAAATCGAGGAGGTTGAGGACATCGAGCAACTGCTGTCGGCGGTGCGCAGCTGGGTGGCGCAAGAAGCTCCGCGCTGGATAGATTTAGCGCACTGCCACTCACCGCAAGAGGTGAGCACCTACCGGCACAAGATGGAGAGAGCCGCGGCAACCTGCAAGAGGCTTGATCTGGCGCCTCTTGTGGGGCGGATCGGGTCTCAGAAAAATCATTCCATCGCCACTGTTGAGGAGCGATTCAATTACCAGAGTACGCTCGTCGAGGCCCGCCAGTTCGCTAACATCACGATGATCTCACCGGTGGCGGCAATCGTCGAGCTCGAGGCGGTACAGACTAAGGCCCGCCGTTTCATCGAGGCGCTCGGCGCTGCTCGTACGCTGCTGCGGGAGTCAGAGCTTGATGAGCTCATCGAAGAGTTGCAGCAGCTTAGCCGTGAGGTCGGAGGCGCCATCGCCCATCGTCGCGCCGAGTTGCAAGATATTTATGAGGCCTCGATCGACTCGCTTGATGCGGCGCGGGCGCTACAGGCGCGAGTCGCGCAGGCCCGGGAGGCTTTTGTTGGGCAGCGCGATCTCGCTGATATTGAGGATGCCCGTCGGCAGCTCGAGAAGATCTGTTCCGACTTGGAAACCTGGGGTGCCATCGATGGAAGTCCCGAGGACATTAAGGCGTATCTCACCGAGGCAATCGAAACGCGTTGCGTTGAGCTCGAGCGCTGGTGCGAGGACGAAGAGGTCGAGCCGCTATGGCCGTTTCGAGAGGTTTATCTCGCGTTCTGCGAGCGCCTTGTTTCTGTCGCGCGTGAGCGGGCGGCGTTGTGGGTGCGGAGCTTTGTGCCTCGGCTTGAGAACATCGGTGCCCTGTCGCTCGAGCGGTGCCGGCAGCAGCTGCGGGCGCTTGAGCGGGAGCAGCCCGACTATCTTGGCGCGGCAGAGCGTGAGGATGTTGAGCGGGCTTGCGAGGCCTTACGTACTCGAGCCGATGAGCTTGAGAAGGCGCAGGAGCGCGCGGAGGCGCAGCGCTGGTTTGCGCAGTTCGACGGGGTCGCCGAGCGGGTGGGTCGGATCTCAGTAGCGGACTGCGGGCGGCTCCTGCGTGCGCTCAGGGCGAGGCCGGCGCGCCTGAGCGTCGCGGAGGCGGAGGTCGTCGAGAGTGTGACCACGATGGTCGAGCAGAGGCTCGATGCGTTCGATGTATCCGACATCCTTGCCCGTATTCGTCGGCTCAAGCCGCAGGCCTTGAGGCAGGTACTCGAGGCGATCACGGATCTGAGCGAGAACGCCTAATGGTGCGGTCGCGGGGTAGGGTCTCGCACGGCTTGATAGTGTTCTAGCGCACGGAAGCAGCTATCGACCTCTTGGTCCGAGCAGCCCCCCTTTTGGTCCCACTCCTCCAGTTGGTGGACGGTTACAGTGGCGGTTTGCACGTCTGTCGTGGAACCGGGTTTCAGGCGCAGGGCTGTGCCCCGGCCGCTGCCTTCTTCCCATACAAAGACGCAGCGCACCGCGCCGTAGTCGTCCCATTTCTTGCCTACCCGTCCCCTTCGAAGCAGAAGGTTTCTCGCGCCGTCATTACCGCTGATCGCGGAATCGAGCGAGCGATGGCTGCTCACCTTTCGCCACGTGTTTTTCGCGTGGACTGCCCGGTATTTGATGGTCATGTTGGTCTCCGTTGGATTGGTCGCTAAAGCGTATTGATGGCGGATCTGCAGGAGGCAGTCCGTGCCGAACCTGTCCCTGGACGAGTGGCGATTTCTAGAAGGTGACGAACGACAGCACCTCGTCCTTATTCCTCAGCACGATTTGCCGGTAACGGGGATCCATCTCGGTGTCCCCTTCGCCGATGCGCATCAGACGCGTGTAATAGGGAACCAACGGCGCCCGCATCTGTACCGCGAGTTCGCCGTGCGCCATGCCGAAGTCGTCAGCGACCACCGCGGCCTGGTTCGGGGTGAGCTTTGGGTGCGGGACCATGCGCACGGTGACCCAGGCCTGCCAGAGGGTGTCGTCGGCTGCGAACCGCTCCCCGAGGCCGAGGGACTTGGGGGTGCTGCGTATCCGGGCCAGCAGGTAGTCGCGGAATTCTTCCTTCCGTTCACTATAGCCACGCACGTGCCAGCGGAAGCCGTTGTACACGAGCGTGTGCGGGGTCAGCACGATCTCATGCGGCTC
>PWKZ01000114.1 GCA_003559575.1 Bradymonadales bacterium
CAGGCAGCGCGCGATGATCGGCATCACGCCGCCCGCGAACCGTGCGTGGTCGGGACCGCCTCCCGTCGGCCCCCAGAGCCACTGGGCGTGATCCAACACGATGGTGGCGGACGAGAGCTGATTGACCGCCACGACCACCAACCCGACAATCATCGCCGCCGCGGTTCTGTCTCTCCTGGGAGTCATGAGCACAAGCACGGCCAACGCCACAACAAGTGCTCCGGCCGCGAGATGGAAGTATGGCCCCAGGCTCGCCCCCAAAGCGGCGATGGCAATGTAGCGAAGCCGCGTCGTTGCCAGGTAGCCACACGCGCCGGCGCAGAAGAGGAGCGAAGAGAGAGGGATCAGACTCGAGTTTTCAAAAATATCGACCTTGGGTGCCCCGAAATGGAGCCCCACCAGCGAGGCCAGGTAGGAGAGCGGCAGGAGACCATAGCCTACCTCCTCGCCGTAGAACCTGGACGCCGCCAGCACTAGTAGCCCGAACGCAAGTGCCAACAGCACCACGGCCGCTATCTGGGCGTCGAAGACGCTGCCCCCTAGCCGGAAAACGAGCGCCAAGTAGTGGACGAACCCTGCCCCATGAGGTGAACTCGGCGTGAGTTTCAGATCGCAGCCGCGGCCTTCGGCGCAGTCTTTGGCCGCCGCGATCATGTCCACCAAGGGGGAGTAAGCGGGCACGTCAGGGGTGAGGGGCATGGAGATGGGCAGGACGAACAGCAGTCCACACAGCGCGGCGGCCAAGATCACCCGACGGGGTTGGGAGGTTTTCGGTGAAGGCGCGGTCGTCAACGCGATTGTCTCCGCACTCTCGGTCCTCGGAACGAGCCGGCGATTATGGTCGCGGTGGCTCAATAGAACATGTGATGCATGATGTGGTACTGCACCATCAAGAAGCCCGTCACCCCCAAAAAGCTGACGCGCAGTATTCTGGACTCACGCACCTCGGCGGCGATTTCGGCTACTCCGAGCGCCAGGAGAAGCATCAGAGGAGCCGAAAACAGTGTCAGCAGCGCAAATGCGTCGCCCCGACCCGCTGAGCCCCAACACCCAAGCGCCAGCGTCGTGGCCCCCAAGAAGAGTAGCGCGAGAGCGGCGAGCGCGCCGGCCGGGCTGCGGTGGCGGACGGTCCAGATGGCCCCGAACACCAGCAAGCCCATTACCAGCGGGTAGGTGAGGCCGTGAACCAGTCCGTCGGTGTAGAGCAGCAGCATGGCGGGGCGAACAAACTCCTGGGCTCTGGGGCTCGATGCGAGCGCGATGGACTCGCCGGCGCCGGAGATCCACAAGGCGAACCCAAGCAGGAAAGCCGCCGGGGTTGAGACGATCCGCGTCGTGTAGCGCCGCCAGAGATGGCCCGCCCGAAGCAGCGCCACAAGAGCGCGAGAGCCCACCAAGAACAGGCCGGTAACGACCGCCGCGTGCCAGAGCCCCGCGGTCAGCGCCACCGCGGCCAGGAGCGCGAGGCCGGCTATCAACGGATCACGCGGCCGAGGGTGGCGCCACGCTCGCGAGATCCGGTTGAGAGAGACGAAAAAGAGGAGCGGCAAGAGCAAGTAGACCGGATCGAGCGCTGCCAAACCGACCGCGATGGGTGACAGGCTGAGCGGCACCAGGGTCGCCGCCGCCAGAGTCGGATAGTCGAGCCGCTCCCGCAGCCACCCCCAAAGTGTCGCGAGCAGCAGAAACATCGCCCCTGTCGACGCGACACTTGGCCACGGGTGCGCCACGTGGGCCGCCATCGGCGCCGCCGCCAGGAAGTGTTGGCCGCTGTGGACGCCCGCCGGCCCTGGATACAAGAGGGTCGCGACAAAGGTGTTGAGGGCCACGGTGGCCGGAAGGAGGAGGTCGACGGGGCGAAACCGCGGGCGGACGGCTGCTTCTTTGATTGTTTCGAGGGTGTGCCATCCGACGGCCGCCAGCGACAATATTAGGGCTATCACGACATCCGACTCCCCGGCGCTTCGATGAAACGCGGTGGTTGTCGACCAAAAACCCGCTGCCTTGGAGTTTCAGTCGTACACGCAAGGGACCTCAAAAAGGTCTAAGCCAGCGCCTCGGCGTTCGTCAAGCCAAGGTTTCGTCCGTTCCTCAATCCTCCACCCGATCACTCTTCATTGCTGGCCCCCGGGGTGGTGATGGGGAGGGCGACCGTCACCTGAGTGCCCTGTCCCCGCTCGCTCTCGATCTCAATGGTGCCGTTGTGGTCGGTGATTATCTGGTGGGTCAGGGTCAAGCCAAGGCCGGTGCCGTTTTGTTTGGAGCTGTAGAAAGGATCGAATACCGCCTTGAGATCACTCTCGGCGATTCCTTCGCCGGTGTCGCGGACCACCACCAGCGCCTGGTTCCCCTGGCGCCGAAAGCTCACCGTGATTACCCCTCCATCGCTCATTGCCTCGGCAGCGTTGCGCAGGATGTTCAAGAAGGCCTGGCGGATCTGTTGGACGTCCAGCTCCAATTCCGCCGACGATAGAATCTCCGTCTCGAGCCTGATCCCCAGGCCGGCCAACTCCTCGCGCATGAAGTTCAGCAGCTCGGTCAGGACTCGTGACAGGGAGGCCGTCGTGCGTGTCATCTTGGGGAGGCGCGCGAAGCGAAGGTACTGCTCGGTGACGGCGCGCAGCCGATCCACCTCGGCGGTGACCGCGCCGAGGAGCGCGCGCGCTTCGGCGGCGGCGTCGGCGTCGCCGGTGGCGGCGCGCTCGAGTTCATCTTCCAGTAGCTCCACGTTGAGGCCGATGGAGGACAGTGGGTTGCGAATCTCGTGGGTCACCTGGGATGACATCTTGCCGATGGTGGCGAGCCTGTCGGCGCGCAACAGCGCCTCACGTTGCTGCTCGAGGATATGATCGCGCTCGGCCAGCGACTGCGCCATCTTGTTGAACTCGGCTGCGAGCTGCCCTATCTCGTCGCGGGTCGAGACGCGCACACGTCGCTCGTAGTCGCCTTCGGAGATGCGTCGCACTCCGCCACGGAGCTGCCTTATCGGTGCAAGGGTCAGGTATGAGACGAACAGCGCCGCCAAGCTGATGAACAGCGCCACCGTGGAGCTGATGATGACCGCCAGGATCGCGTTGTCCTCGTCTCGCTCGGCTTGCTGCGTGGTGGCTTCGATGGCCAGGGTGTAGCGGTGCGCGACCTCGAGAATCTTGCGCTCCACATGGCGGAAAATGCCTCTCAGCGCCCTCTGGATTTCGCGGGCGGTGGCGAGATCGTCATCGCGGACGCACTGATCGAGCTCGCGGGCGAGTAGCGCGAACAGATCGGGGTCGGTGGCCTCCGGGGGCAGCTCTGTTATCAACTTCTGGACCCTGGGGAGCCCTCGCGCCTCGAGCAGCCCGTCTAGCGCAAGTCGCCCGGACACCAGCACCTCGAGCCGTTGGCCGACCTCGGCGAGCATGCGCCGATTGGCCGGTTTGACGTGTGCGCGGTCTGCGAGGGCGTCGATTCGCGAGACCATCTCGGCTATCCGCTCAAATGGTTCCAGAGTGGGCAGAAAGCTCTGCAACCACTCCAGATCACTGAGGCGCCGCCGGGACAGCGCCACCTCGAAAGCTTTGAGTTCAGAGTGCAGATCCTTGAGCTTGTCGCGGGTCGGGATGACCCCCTCACGCAGAAAGCGGAGGTTTTCGCCGAGTGATCGCATCCGAAAGATACTGTCGACCGAGACCAGCCCGAAGCTGACGATGACGACGGTGAAACCCAAAAAAATCTTGGTTGCCACCGACATGCGCATCTCTAGAGTATCTCGCGCGAGCGCCGGTAGACGCGGTAGGAGCGGATGAAGAACATCCCGGTCGTCAAGATGATCGCCAGCGCGACCAAGTAGCCGATGGCGTATGAGAGGTAATCGCGAGGTGCCTCCCCCTCATAGAAAAGGTAGACCTCGTTGGTGGGGAGCTGGATTATGTCCTCGTACACTCGGTAGAGCGACTTGGCCCGGCGCGGGGCTTGATCGGCACGGAGAAGCCGACCCTGACCGTCGAAGCCGGCGGTCAGATCTTCGGCGAACGCTTTGCGATCCTCAATGAGCCAGACGAGATGCTCCGGGACCTCCACCGTGCGGTAGAGCTGTTTGCGGGGCAGCGAGCGGCGAGTGCGAGTGATGATATTGTAGAGAGGATCGAAGAAGTATTCGTAACGGTCGGACTCGGCTTCGTAGGTCATGACCTGGTTTTCGAGCGCCACGTAGCTGTTGGACGGCACCTCCAGCACCTCCTGGCCTTCGGCGCGGCGCGTGCGGAGGCAACCCAAATCAATCGGCTCCTGACCAATCAACAGGAAATAGCGCAGATCGCTGACGGTGAGCATCAGGCTGACGGTCACTACAACAGCCAGGGTCCCGAAGACGGCGCCTCGCATCCGCATTCGAAAGCGGGCACGAAAGAATTCGCTCTCCGGGGTCTCCTCCTCGCCCCAAGAGGCGGTTAGAGGATCCGGGTCGTCGTCATTTGATACCCTCAGCCCCTCGGGTAGGCCATCGGGCAGGTCATCCTTCATCAAGGCTCCCTTTCCCAGTATCTTACGCCCGGCGCCGATCCTGGGTTTTGCCGCCGGCACATGCCATGATATAACATGCCGGCCCTTGCGCGGGAAGTTGCTCGGAGGAGGGGTGCGGGCCGATGCGCCGAAGCGATCCCATCGATTTGACGGCGCTCAGACGCTGGTTCGACCCCGACGGCGCCGTTGGCGGCGCGCTTGCCGCCTATGAGCGGCGAGTCGATCAAGTCGCGATGGCCGAGGCGGTGGCCGGCGTCGTCAACGACGGCGGGATCCTGCTCGTCGAGGCGGGCACCGGCACCGGCAAGACCATCGGCTACCTCGCCCCGGTTCTCGCCGCCGGGCTCAAAGCGATTGTCTCGACCGGCACCAAGACGCTTCAGCAGCAGCTCATCGAACGCGATCTTCCCTTTCTGGCGCGCTGCCTGCCGGTGGATTTTCGCGCCGTGGCGCTCAAGGGCCGCGGTAACTATCTGTGCAAGCTGCGCTTCGATTCACGCCGCCGAGAGCGTGATCTCTTCGACGACGACGCCGAGTGGGCGCGCGTCAGGCGTTGGGCGCGCACCACGAGGCGCGGTGACCGCGCCGAGTTGACCGACCTGCCGGAAGACTTCACGCTCTGGCGTGACGTCGCCAGCAGCACCGAGACCTGTGTCGCCGGCGACTGTCCTCATTACGAGCAATGCTTCGCGCTCGGCGCGCGGCGACGGGCGCTCAAAGCGGACGTGGTGGTGGTCAATCACCATCTCCTGTTCGCCGATCTTGCGGTTCGCGACCAGTTTGACACGGAGTTGTTGCCGAGCGCCGATGTCCTGATCCTGGACGAGGCCCATCAGCTCGAGGACACGGCCTGCCAGTTCTTCGGCGCGCGCACGAGCACGGGGAAGATGAACGAGCTGGCCCGTGAGGTGAGTCGCGTGGCGCGTGCATTTGCCGCCGAGCGGGAGAAGATCGCGCTCGTCATCAACCGTTTGCAAGAGTCGGCGGCGCGCCTGTTCGGGGCCTTTGAACTCTACGGGCACGGGCGCACGCGCCTCGAGCGCGACAGCGTCCCGGCCGACGGGGTGAGCGCCTATCACCAGCTCGACAACGTGCTCGAAAACCTGACCGTGCGTCTCGAGAGGTTGGGCGAGAAGAGCGAGACTGCGCTCTCGCTGGCGCGCCGGATAGCGGAGGCGCGCGCCGAACTCAACCGCTTGCTCGAGTTCGAGGAGGCCGACGCCGTATACTGGGTCGAGCGGCAGCGGCGCTTTACCGCGCTCCAGATGAGCCCCATCGATGCCGCGCCAATCTTTCGCGATCATCTCTTGTCGGCCGCGGCTTCCATCGTCTTCACCTCGGCCACCCTGACCACCGCCGGTGACTTCGGCTTCTATCGCCGCCGCCTCGGGCTCCCCGATCACGCCGCCGAGCTGGCTCTGCCGCCCGGGTTCGACTATCAACGCCAGGCCCTGATCTATCTCCCGACTCATCTCCCCGATCCTCGCGACGGAGAGTTCAACGCCGCCGCTGCCGAAGAGATCTTGCGCCTGCTCGAGCTGACCCGTGGTCGCGCGTTCGTGCTGTTTACGAGCTACGCGGGGCTGCGCGCTTGTCGTGAGTACCTGGAAGGGCGATTGCCCTACCGAATACTGGTGCAGGGCGAGCGTCCCCGCGACGCGTTGCTTATGGACTTTCGGGCCGACACCCACTCGGTGTTGCTGGCCACCGCCAGTTTTTGGGAAGGAGTCGATGTGGCGGGGGAGTCGCTCAGCTGTGTCATCATCGACAAGCTGCCGTTTGCCTCCCCGGGGGATCCGTTGTTGCAGGCGCGGCTCGATAGCGTGCGCGCCCATGGGGGACACCCGTTTTTCGACTACCAGGTGCCGGCGGCGATAGTCGCGCTCCGCCAGGGGTTCGGGCGCCTCATCAGGACGGCGCAAGACCGGGGTGTCGTGGCGATCTTGGACCGGCGGCTGAGCACCATGGGCTACGGACGTCGCTTCCTGGCCAGTTTGCCGCCCTGCGAGAACACCGGCAGCTTTGATCGGGTGCGGCGCTGGACCGAGAGCAATCTCCCAGGGTAACCTCTCCTTTGAGGTGCGGCGCTCGCAATTCGGGCAGACCACCGAGAGGACCGGGCGGCAAGGGAGCCAAGGGGGGGAGATGCGTATTCTGCACACCATGATCAGGG
This sequence comes from Bradymonadales bacterium, assembly GCA_003559575.1. Classification (GTDB taxonomy): domain Bacteria; phylum Myxococcota_A; class UBA9042; order PWKZ01; family PWKZ01; genus PWKZ01. The sequence continues at coordinate 6,674 of PWKZ01000114.1, forward strand.
TCGGCGATCTCGAACGCTCGATTGAGTTTTATACCGAGATGTTGGGGCTCAAGCTGCTCAAGCGCCGTGACTTTCCCGGAGGGCGCTTCACGCTGGCGTTTCTGGGGTATGGCCCCGCCGAGAGCCACCCGACCATTGAGCTGACCCACAACTGGGACACCTCGCGCTACGAGCTTGGCGACGGTTTCGGCCATATCGCGCTCGGCGTGCCCGACATATACGCGACCACAGCGCGCATTGAGGCCGCCGGCGGGCGCATCACGCGACCGCCGGGCCCGATGAAGCACGGCACCACGGTGATCGCATTTTTGGAAGATCCGGATGGCTACAAGATCGAACTCATCGAGCAGCGGCCGGTTTTGTCTGAGGAGGGGGAATGAGTCGTTATCTCTTGTTGCTTTGTCTGGTGCTGGTGGCGTGCGGCGATAGCGCCGAAGATCCGGCCGACATGCAGGATGTGCACACCCCCGGAGCGCCCGAGGTGGACGCGCCCGAGGTCGACATCGCGCCGTCGCCCCCTGACATCTCCGGGGAAGAGGTGGCGCCGGTGGCCGACGCAGAGGAGCTGGGCGACCTCGAGCCGCCCCTCCCCGATGTTCCTCCCGAGGAGCCTTACGACGAGGTGCCTCTGCTCCCGTCCGAGGCGTTCCTGGCGCGTCAGGCCGACAGTCTCGAGCGCTGTCACGACGCTTCGGGGCCGGGCGGCGGCGTTTATGGTCAGGCCTGCCGTGTGGTCCGCGGGGCCGAGACATACAACGAAGAGGCGATCGAGGAGGCCTGCACCCGCCTGGACGAACGTCGTGATACGGCCGATTTTCGCCTGGCGGCCCTGGTGCGAATGCTCTTCCTCGACCGCACCCACAACGCGCTGCCGCAGCACCTCTTGGAGCGCATCGAGGGCTGTGTGCTGAACTTCAAGTACTGGCTCGACGAGCCCGGTCACGACAAGATGTGCTACTGGACCGAGAACCACCAGGCGCTGTTTTTCTCGGGCGAGCTTTTGGCCGGTCATCTCTTCCCGGACGAGGTGTTCCCCAATGCTTCGATGACCGGCCGCGAGCATGCCGACAAGGCCCACCCAAGGGTGCTGCGCTGGCTCGATGAGCGGATCCGCTTCGGGTTCTCCGAGTGGCACTCCAACATCTATTTCAACGAGGATATCCCGGCCCTGTTGAACCTCATCGATTTCGCCGAAGACCCCGAGATCCGCACCAAGGCGGCGATGGTGCTCGATATCCTACTATTCGACATCCTCAACAACTCCTATCGCGGGGCGCTCGCGACGGTCTTCGGGCGCACCTCTGCGAGCAAGTTTTTTTCGGGCCTCACCTCCGACTCTTCGTCCCCCGCGGCGTGGGTCTTGCTCGGGCTGGGCGAGCCTCGCTCGCCGACCAACTTCGGGGCGGCGTTCGCGGCCACGAGCGTGAACTATCACCCACCGGTTTTGCTCGAAGAGATCGCCGAGGCCAGCCGCGATAACCACGAGCACCGGCAGCGCGACGGGATCGACGTGGCCGATGGGCCGAAGTACGGTATCGGCTACGAGGACGACGACGACATTGTCTTTTGGGCCGGGATGGCGGGGCTCGTGGCGCCGGAAGTGATCGAGGGCACGATGGCGTTTCTCGATCGCCACGACTTGTGGGACGGGTTCTTGTTCGGCGATCTGCCGGAGGACATTCGCGATCTCCTGCAAGGGCTCCCGCGGCCAAGGGCCTTCGCCGATTTGGTGCGGCCCATCTCGCAGGGCATCGCGCTCGAGTCCATGAGTACCTATGTCTATCGCACTCCCCACTATCAGCTCGCCGGTGGCCAGGACCACAAGCCGGGGTTCTTTGGGGCGCAGACTCTAATGTGGATGGCGGCCCTCGACCACGACGCGTTCGTCTTCACGAAGGGGCCGGTGGATCTGGATGTCGGCGGGGCCGAGCTGGGGGTCTCCTTCGGGGGCGACTGGATAGGCGGCTGGAAGCCGCGTGTGACCATGCACCGCAACGTAGGGGTGATTCAGTACCGCAAGCCGGACGTGCCGGTGGCCGACCCCTTCGTCACTTCCAAGCCCAGCCACGCCTTTTTCCCGCGCGCCGCGATGGACGAGGTCCGCGAGGAGAACGGCTGGGTCTTCGGGCGCAAGGATGAGGGGTATGTGGCGCTTTACTCGGCGCTCCCGACCCACTGGGCCGAGGATAACGACTATCAGCTCATCTCCGACAGCACCGACAACACCTGGATAGTCGAGCTAGGCAGCCTGGACGAGCGGGGCGATTTCGACACTTTCGTGACCGAGATTGCGAGCGCACCGCTCGCGATTGACGGCTCCGTGGCTTACACCTCGCCCTCGGTGGGTCAAATCGAGGTGGCCTGGGAGGGGCCAATGGTCGTGGATGGCGTCGAGGTGGCGCTCGGGCCCTTTGAGCGCTTTGACAACGCCTACTGCCGGCAGGAGTTCGACACTCGGCGGACGATAATCGAGCACGACGGTGTGCGGCTGGATCTCGATATGGAGGCCGGCACCCGGCGAATGCTCGTGCGCCGGGAGCAGTGATGTTCGAGGAGCCGGCCAAGCTCAACTTGCTCGTTGGTACGCGCTGCAATAACGCCTGTTTGTTTTGCCTGGACCGTGGCGGTGAGGCGGTGGGCCAAGCTCAGGCGCTGAGTCTCGATGACGCCGTCGCGGCGATGCGCGCCGATCGGGCGGACGGTGGCACCTGGGTAGCCTACGGGCGGCTCGAGGCGGCGCTCGACCGCGGTTTCGAAGATATCGTGCGGGCGGCGCGCGAGCAGGGCTACGAGCACCAGCACTTGACCTCCAACGGGCGAGTGCTCCGGAACCGAGCGCTGCTCGAGCGCTTCGTCGAGGCCGGAATCGACTGCGTCACCGTCAGCATCCACGCTCCGCGCGCCGAGGTGCATGACGCTCTCTCAAACCGCCCTCGGGCGTTCGAGCAGACTGTCGGCGGCATCGAGAACCTGGTCGCGGTGAGAAAAAAGCGACCGCTCCGGTTGGCTTTCGGGGTCACCCTGACGGCGCTCAATTTACCGCTGTTGAGCGAACACTACGCCTTCCTACAGCGCTTCACGCCGGCGTATATCGGGTTGAACTCGCTCTTATATTCGGGGCGGGCGCTCGACAACGCGGCGCGGTTGAGCTTCTCGTACACTGCCCTCGAGGCGACGTTACTCGATCTTCTCGCCTCTCACCGCAACCGGCTGTTTACCCGCATCGCGTTGCTCGGGGTTCCGTTTTGCGCGCTCTCCCGGCTGCCACCCGAGCTGGTGGGCTTGCGCGAAGCGTTTCGCATGCCTTCGATGACGAGCGGACGTGAGCACGACGACGGCGAGCGTTTTTATGAGACCGGCGCGGCGGGTGAGAGCGGCTTCGCCATCGAGAAGCTCAAGGTGTGCCGAGAGTGCGCGATGCGCGCCGAGTGTCCGGGGGTCTCGCGCGGCTATCTGGAGAACCACGGCGCGGGGGAGTTCGCGGCGCTCGGTGAGGATTACCGACGCCGCGCCATGGAGCGCGAGAGCCTATTCCCAACGGATCGCTACCGCTATCCGCTAAGCTCTCCGGCCGAGACGCTCTCGCAGGGCGAACAGAGGCGTGCCCGGGCGCTCGGTCATGCCGCCGCGCCCGAGTGGCGGTTGGCCGGGGTGAAGGCGTTCGGCGACGAGCGTCAGGTGGGGCACAAGCTTGTAGCGCGCTACGAGAGTGTCTCGCGCCACCGCCCGGTGGTGCTCGAGGTGGCGCCGCGGGAGCCCGACAGCCACTACTTTGCCACCGCCGGGAGCCTCGGGCTGACTCTTGGCGATACGGGCGAGCTACGGTTGAGCGAGCCGGAGGCCAAGGCCCGCGAGGCGCTCATCGCTCGCCTGATCCGGCTCTTGAGGCGTCTCGCCTGAGCGGACGGCGCTACGTCGAGCATCGATTTGGTGAAGGTGACGCCGCAAAATCACCCGAATCGCTTCCCGAATCCCGGAAAAGGGTGGAGAATTGAGGATCTACCTGGACAACGCGGCCACCACTTGGCCCAAACCGGAGTCGGTCGCGGCCGCGATGGTGACCTGTCTGGCCGAGCAGACCGCCAACCCCGGGCGCTCGGGACACCAACTGTCCATGGCGGCGGGGCGGGTCGTCTTCGCGGCCCGCGAAGCGGTGGCAAATCTGGTGGGCCTCGCGGACCCGCTCGCGGTGGCTTTCACCAAGAACGCCACCGAAGCGCTCAATCTGGCGCTCTTTGGTGTGCTCGCCCCCGGCGATCATGTGATCACGAGTCGCACGGAGCACAACTCGGTGCTCCGGCCCCTCAAGGTACTCGAGGAACGAGGGATCGCGGTGACCCGCTTGCCGTGCGGTGCCGACGCCACCCTCTCCCCCGACGAGGTGGCTGACGCTTTCACCCCCCGCACTCGGTTGGTGGTGCTGACACACGCCTCCAACGTGGTGGGTACTCTCAATCCGGTGGCCGAGATCGGACGGGTGGTGCGAGAGCGCGAGGCGCTCTTCTGCGTCGACGCGGCGCAGACCGCCGGGGTGGCTCCGGTTGACATGGAGGCGATGGGGATCGACCTGTTGGCGTTCACGGGACACAAGTCGCTCTATGGTCCCCAGGGGACCGGTGGGCTGTGCCTGGGCCCGCGGGTGCCTCCGTTGAGACCGCTCATCTACGGCGGCACGGGTAGTCTGTCCGACAGCGACGAGCACCCCGACTTTTTGCCCGACAGCTTGGAAGCCGGCACCGTCAACACGGTGGGGCTCGCCGGACTTCTGGCGGGGATCGAGTTTGTCGAGTCGCGCGGTTTGGCGCGCGTGATGGCCGACGGGCGGCGACGGATAGAGACGCTCACCGAGGGCTTGCGCGCGCTCCCCGGCGTGCAAGTCTTGAGCCCCGCGGCGCCCTACGGTCGGACTCCCGTGGTGTCGTTTCGACTTGAAGGTTTTAGCTCGTCCGAGGTCGCGTGGGAGCTCGAGCAGCGGGCCGGGATCTGCTGCCGCGCCGGGCTGCACTGTGCGCCACTGCTGCACCGAGAGCTCGGCACATTCCCGGACGGCGCCGTGCGGTTGAGCCCGGGGGCGTTCACGGACAGTGGTCAGATCGAGACCACCCTCGCCGCGTTGGCTGAGATCATTCTTGCTCCTTGACGTTCAGGGGTTCGATTCTCTACCTTTGAAGATGTGAGATCGGCAGGTGTCCGCTACTCCCGCAGGCGCGTTTGGAGCAGGCGCCGACGCGCGGGTCACACGATTACGATGGGGTGACTGCCATGGCTTTCAAGGCGCTGGCTCGACGAGGCCGCCGGCTCATACCGGCTTTGGTGCTCGTATGGTGCGCGGGCGCTCTTTTGGGGTGTGGCGACGGGACTCCCGTCGAAGCCCCCGATGTCCGTGAGGCCGACACCTCGCCGCCGGATCCCGACACGCTCCCGCCTCCGGCCGACACTGACTTCCTTCCCGTCGAGGATGTCCACGACTCCGAGCGAGACACCTCCCCTGAAGACAACAGCCAGCAGGACTTGGAGGAGCCCGAGGACATCGCCCCTGACCTCCGCGACGCCGAGATCGAGGAGGAGTTGGTCGCGCCTTGTTCGCCGAACCCTTGCGAGAAAGCCAATCAGACGGTCTGTGTCCCCGTGGATGACGGAGCGGGGCCGGGCTATCGCTGTGATTGCGATGCCGGCTACGTATCGGACGGTGAAGAGGGCTGCGTGCCCGAGATCGAGGTCTGTGTCGTCGACGCGGACTGTGACGACGGCGTTTTTTGTAACGGTGTCGAGCGGTGCCTGCCGGACGACCCCGAGGCTGACGAGTGGGGCTGTGTTCCGGGCGAGCCGTTGTCGCTGGACGACAACGATCCGTGCACCATTGGGTATTGTGACGAGGAGGCTCGCGAAGTGGTGCACGAGCCCATCTCTTGTGGGAACAACATGCACTGTGTCGACGGCGAGTGTCGCTGCAATCCAGGCTATACCGTGGGACCGCTCGGCAACTGTGTCAATACGGCGTACGAGTGCCAGCCGGATCCGGCCGAGCCCAACAGCACGCCCGCCACGGCCAAGCGATTGCGGGAGCACAGGCGGAAAGGGCTCACCGCGGTGGCGGGCTATCCCGACTGGTTCTACTGGGACGCTTGCGCCGGCGGCGAGCTTTGGACCACTGTCTATTTCTGGTCGGGGCTTCACGACGCGACGCTTCAGGCGACAGTCTGGGATGAGACGGCCACCGTGGTTCTTTGGCAAGCCCAGGGAATTGAAGGCGACCAGGAGATTCGGCTGTCGGTTGAGGACGATGGTCGCTACTACCTGGAGATAATCATCGACAGCGGCTACTGCACGGTTTACTCTTACGACACCGCTAACACCGCCAACTGTCCGCCGCCCGACTGAGGTCCGCCCGCGATGCTGCGACTGCGCTACGATGGGGGCACCCTCGTGCTCGAAGGTCCGCACGACTCGCTTCAGGAGGCGCGCGCGCTCTGCCCTTCACTCGCGGCGGATCGGCGGATCGGGGGACTGCGCGCTCCGGCGGTGGCCTATCGAGAGGTGCTGACCCGCCTGACCCGCGCGGGGATCGCTTTCGAGGACGAGGCGCGCGCCTACCGCGAGGTTGCGCTGCGGCATCTGGCTGAGCGCGAGCCCTATGTGCACCAGACCGAGGCGGTGGATGCGTGGATCCGTGGGGGCCGGCGCGGAGTGGTGGTGTTGCCTACAGGCTCCGGCAAGACCCATGTGGCCGAGCTGGCGATGGTCGCGGCGGCGCGCAGCACGCTCGTCGTGGCGCCCACAATCGATCTCATGAACCAGTGGTACGACACCCTGACGACCGCCTTCGGGGTCCACCTCGGAGTGGTCGGCGGCGGCGCCCACGACGTGGCCGATGTGACCGTCACCACCTACGACTCGGCCTACCGCCACATGGAAAAGTTGGGCGCGCGCTTCGGTCTCGTCATCTACGACGAGGTCCACCATCTGCCCGGCCCTTCGTACTCGCTGGCCGCCGAGGGCTCGTTGGCGCCGTTTCGGTTGGGTCTCACCGCGACCCCCGAGCGCGCCGACGACGGGATGGCGCGGATAGCTCATCTGACGGGTCCCATCGTCTATCGGCGGGACCTCTCGGAGATGGCGGGGGGTGTGCTTTCGCCCTATGAGATAGTCCGGCTGCGGGTGCCGCTCACCGATGAGGAGCGCGAGCGTTACGATCTGGCGCGGGGGTGTTATCTCGATTTCGTGCGCGCGCGCGGGATTAGGCTCTCGGGGGGCCAGGGGTTTCGGCGCTTTTTGAGAGAGACCAGCCGGTGCCCGGAGGGACGCCAAGCGTTCAAGGGCTACCGCGAGCAGCGCGCCATCGCGCTTTGTTGTGTCGGCAAGCGGCGGTTGCTGCGAGCGCTCCTGTGGCAGCACCGAACGGATCGAACTCTCATCTTCACCCATGAGAACGCCACCGCCTACGACATCGCGCGCGAGCACTTGATCCCGCCGCTGACGCACCAGACGAGCGCCGCCGAGCGGCGTTGGATCCTGAGCGCGTTTCGCGAGGGCGAGGTGAACGCCATCGTCACCTCGCGAGTGCTGAACGAGGGGGTCGACGTGCCGCGCGCCAATGTGGCGGTGGTGATGAGCGGCTCGGCCAGTGTGCGCGAGCATGTCCAGCGGCTGGGCCGCATCCTGCGGCGCGCCGAGGGCAAGGAGGCGGTGCTCTACGAGCTCATCGCGGCCGGTACCAGCGAGGAGGGCATGAGCGAGCGGCGCCGCGACCACAGGGCATACCAGAGCTGACTTGCGGCCCGCAGCCCGGCGAAGAGCGCGTGGTGATGAGGGTGGTTACGGGCCGCTCTTTCGTTGCTTGGCCTTGGGGACCACGCAGGTGCCGACTGCCCGACAGACCACCGTCGGCTCCACGGGCACGTCGGCGGCCGACTCGCTCAAGTCCGGCCGCGGGACAATCACTTTGCGGGCCTCGAAGCGCATTTTGCGCGAGGTGTTGCCGGCCTCGATAATCTCCCCCGAGGCTTCGATGTATTCTCCGGCGAAGACCGGCGCCAGGAACTCCACCTGCTCGTAGCCGGCAAAAAGCCCCTCGTCGCCGTCGTTGCGGATCAAAAGCTCGGTGGCCACGTCGCCGAACAGTTGCAGCATCTTGGCGCCGTCCACCAGGTTGCCGCCATAGTGGGCGTCGTGGGCGCTCATGCGCAGGCGAATGAGTGACTTCGGCATCTCTCTCCTCCTTGACGATAGCCCATCCGTCTCAGTCGCAGATGAGCGGAAGTCGGGCGCTAAACTCGATGCGTGTCGGTGATACCGCGAAGCGCAACCCATAGCCCTCGACTCCCTCTCGAAGCGCTTCGCGGAGCGCCACGCCGTAGTCGGGATCGATTGTGTCGGCCGGTTCCACCTGGTGGCAGTCGGTGCGCTGGACCACGAACACCATCGCCGCCCGCGCGCCGGCCTCGACCATGTGGCGAAGCTCCAGGAGGTGGCGCCGGCCGCGGGCGGTGACGGCGTCGGGGAACAGCGCCCGGCCATCTTGCCCAAGCGTCACGTTCTTGACCTCCACATAGCAGCGCGCCGCGGGGTCGTCGCCCGTGCCCTCGAGCAGCAGATCGATCCGCGATCGCTCGCCGTAGCGCACCTCACGGCGCACCCTCTCGTAGCCGGCGAGATCGGGCAATCGACCGGCGATGATCACCTCCTCGGCCAGGCGGTTGGCGCGCCCGGTGTGAATCCCCACCAGCTCGTCGCCGTCGGAGGCGATCTCCCAGGTGTAGGGGTGCTTGCGCCCCGGCCGGTCACTCGCCGAGAGCCAGACCGCGCTGCCGGGAGTGGTGCAGCCTTGCATCCTCCCGGTGTTGGGGGTGTGCGCGGTCACGAGGCTTCCGTCCGCGAGCCGCACGTCGGCCAAGAAGCGTTTGTAGCGTTTGATTAGGGTGCCTTGGATGAGCGTGGTCTCGAACTCCATCGAGCCTCCCTTCCGGGGGGGCGTTAGATCGGCTGGGTGGCGGATCTCAGTAAAATGTCGTGAATCTGGACGTGGGGCGGTTGAGACAGGATCCACCTCACCTGTGTCGCCACGTCCTCGGGGTCGAGGGCCCGGTAGGCGGCCCGCATCTCCTGTGCCTCTTCCGGGCTGTCGGCCATGTTCTCGAGGAACTCGGTGGCCACGCGCCCGGGCGAGATGGAGGAGATCCTGATCCCGGAGTCGGAGTCCGACAGCTCCTGACGAAGGGCCATGGTCAGCGCGCGCACGGCGAACTTGGTGGCGGCGTAGACGCCGACCTGCTTGGTCACGAAGTGGCCCGACATGGAGGAGAGGTGGATCACCTGGCCCGCGAATTCACGCCGGCGCATATCGGCGACGGCCTCGCGGGTGCAGATCATGAGCCCGAGGACGTTGACCTCCAGCATGTTGCGCCAGGCTTCGGTCGTGCCCTCCATGCAGGAGTCGAACGAGGCCACTCCGGCGCTGTTGACGATGGCGTCGACGCCGCCCCAGCGCGTCCGTAGCTCTGTAAACAGCGCCGTGATGCTCGCCTCGTCGCGGAGGTCGGCGGGGATGGCGAGCACCTCGCCCCCCTCGTCTTCAATCGCCGCGGCGACGGCCGCGAGCCGCTCCCGGTCGCGCCCGGTCACCACGACACGCAGTCCCTCGCGGCCCAGCATGAGTGCCGTGGCGCGCCCGATGCCGCTGGAGGCGCCCGTCACAAGGGCCACTCGTCCGCGCCAGCGCTCAATCCCCATCGTCCACCAACTCCTCTCGGTGATTCTCAACCCCACGAGCCATATCCGCCTGAGATTCGAGGCTCATCTTGGCTCATGGCGCCCATTGTGTATCGAGTCGGCCTCTCTCACAAGTCGAGAAAGGGACAAACAGCTTGCCAAGCACAATCCGGGCACTATAATCCCCAAGCGTTCAGGCAAGGGCTTTTGGCGAAGCCCTTGGGCCAACATAGCTCAGTTGGTAGAGCAGCTGATTCGTAATCAGCAGGTCTCCGGTTCAAGTCCGGATGTTGGCTCAATGATTAAGGCCGCGTCACCCCAACAGATCAACTTCAACAGGCATTACGTCGGGCTGAACGACGGCGTTCGCTCTCGGAACTTCGTCTACTTCCGTCCTCGCAAGAAGCACCTTTATGTGATCGCAGAGGTGAACGACCCGGATGCCTGGGTGCAGCGCGTCGAGGAGGTTGGGTTGTCTGCGAACACTGCTGGCGACGCGTCCATTCGCGTCAACGTCGCCCCGGCTGACCTGAGGAAGCAGCAGTGTAAGGAGACGGTCACAGCCCTGCTGCACGCTGCCGTGGAGCGCCACCAGGCGTGACTCGGTCCGGCTCCTTCAAGGTACTTCCACGCGAAGGAGCCCACCTGGGCGCTCGCCGTCTCAAACGGAGATCCCAGACCGGTTTGGGAGGCAGACCGTTCATGCACGAAAGTGAACCCAGGGTTTAGGTTTGTGCAAGATGTGTTCGCGACGCAACTCCGACACAACCTTTGGGGCGTTAGCCACGATGTGGAGCTTGTGTCTCGATCCGTCGTATCCCCTGCGCGGCGGAAATAGGCGCGCTCCACAGTCCGACGAAACCATGAAGCTTTTGCGGCGCCGTCGAGTCATTTTCCCGGCGCTTTGGAAATGGGAGGCTGCGCCCCAGGGCTGCCGACGCCGCCGTAGCGGCGTTGCGACTGGGAGGGGAACGTAGGGGGTAGGCTCGCAACTGCCGCGACACACACCGGCTTGGGCTTAGCCCGAGGGCGCTGGTTTGGCGAACGACAATCAATGAGGCGGATCGCGTGCGAAATGACACATGGGGGTTGCCCCCCGCGTGAATCTGTGTTACGAAACGTCGGCATTTGTTGAGAAGTGCCGACGTTTCGTAACAAGGACGGGGGGACAAGATGGGAAACGCAGGATCGGGGAGGGAGCAAACGGTACTGGATCGCGTTCGCCGTGCGGGCGTGCTTCGGCCCCGTGATCTCGATGCCGAAGGAATCCCCCGCGAGTACCTCAGGCGACTTCACCAACGAGGGCTTCTTCTGCGCTTGGGACGAGGCCTCTATGCCGCCACCGACCGCGACCTCGGTGCGCACGAGAGCCTCGTGGCAGCCTGCAAGGCCGTTCCCAACGGGGTGGTTTGCCTGCTCTCGGCCCTGCGCTTCCACGACATGACCACACAGGCACCCCGCGCCGTATGGCTGGCCGTCGGTCACAAAGCTCGCGCGCCGGTGAACAGCGGGATCCCCCTACATGTCGTCCGATTCTCCGGGCCAGCTCTCAGCGAGGGTGTCACGGAGCATCTCGTCGAGGGCGTCCCCGTTCGGGTGTACGACCCCGCCAAGACCGTCGCTGACTGCTTCAAGTATCGGAACAAGGTGGGGCTCGATGTCGCCCTGGAGGCGCTTCGCGAATTCCGCCAACAGAGAAAAGGAAGCGCCGACGACCTCTGGCACTACGCAAGCGTCTGCCGAGTGGCGAATCTCATGCGTCCCTACTTGGAGGCGACCCCGTGAGCACGGCAACCGGATCGAATCTGGTGGCGTCGGTGCGACAACGCCTGCGGAACCTCGCAGCATCTCGCAACGAGGACTTCGGGCTCGTTCTCACCCGTTTCGCCAACCAGCGCCTTCTGTTCCGCCTGTCTCAGACCACACACCGGAACCGTTTCCTCCTGAAGGGAGCGACGCTGTTTGCCGTGTGGCGCGATGAACCCCACCGGCCGACACGCGACCTTGACCTTCTCGGATTCGGCGACAGCGACGTGGCAGCCGTCGCCGATGTGTTCCGTGAAGTCTGCGCGACCGCTGTAGAGCCCGACGGACTCGTGTTCGCACCTGAAACCCTCCAGGCCTCACGAATTCGGGATGACCAGGAGTACGAAGGCGTCCGCGTCGCATTGACAGCGACACTCGGCAACGCCCGCATCCCGCTCCAAGTAGATGTCGGCTTCGGTGATGCGGTCTTCCCCGAGCCCATCGAGGTCTCGGTTGCCGGGCTCATCGGATTCTCCGAGGCTCGGCTGACGGCCTATCCAAAGGAAGCCGTCGTCTCCGAAAAGCTCCATGCCATGGCAACTTGAGGTAGGGCTGCTCGTGCGTCCACGGCGGCCATGGCGGAGACCAGCCGTGAGTCTGCGATCCCCGCGTAGAACTTCTCTGTGACGGTGACGGAGCTGCGGCCAAGTAGATGTGTAGATTGTCCGGTCCCACGCAAATTTACCTCGGTATTGCAGCTCGCTCACCCAGCCAGAAACGCTGCGGCTTAAGCAACAACGTGCGCTTGTACTCCGGCCGGAGGGGAGACCCTCAATCCTCCACCCCTTCCGGGATTCGAGAAGCGATTCGGGCACAATTGCGGCGTCACCTTCACCAAATCGATGCTCGACGTAGCGCTGCTACGCCTCCGCTCGATTTGGATTGTTTCCTTGCACTTGCACCCGCCTCACTCCCCTCGGTCCACGGACGCGGTGGATGATTGAGGAGACGGACGCGCAGCCAGGTAAAAGATGGACGGGATACGACAACAGACGCTCCCCTCGGGCTGTGCGCAGGCCATGAGGTCGGTGTTGTGCTCCCCGG
>PWKZ01000051.1 GCA_003559575.1 Bradymonadales bacterium
AGTCGGGTGCAAGTGCAAGGAAACAAGCCAAATCGAGCGGAGGCGTAGCAGCGCTACGTCGAGCATCGATTTGGTGAAGGTGACGCCGCAAAATCACCCGAATCGCTTCCCGAATCCCGGACAAGGGTGGAGGATTGAGGGAGTTGCATGATGGTGGCCAAGCTTCTTTAATGAATCGCGCGACGGCGATCTCACAAGACGCCGGCGCGAGGACGGGAAGAGCCGTTCGAGCTTCAAGCGCGACCGAGCCTTCCGGCAACGCGCTCCTCTGTTTTGAAAGGTTTGAAAGCGATGACAACCCCGCGGCAACCAATCGAGCCCGCTGAAGCGCTCTCGCTCGTGCTCGAGAACGCTCGGCTTTCGGCTCCCGAAAGCCTCCCCCTGCTCGAAGCGGTCTCGCTGATTCTGGCGGAAGAGATCCCGGCCGAACACGATCTGCCGCCGTTCGATCGCGCCACGATGGACGGCTACGGCGTGCGGCTGGCCGACGCCGGCCGGAGCCCGCGCGTGGTGGCCGTGGTCCCCGCCGGACGACCGGTCGAGCTTGTGCTCGAGGACGGCGATGCGGTGGAGATCATGACCGGCGCCCCCTGCCCACAGGGAGTCGAGGCAGTGGTCAAAGTCGAGTCCACCACCCGTGACGGCGATCGAGTGCGCCTGCCCTCCACTCTCGAGCGCGGTCGCCACATCGTCGCCCGCGGGAGCGAACATCGCGCCGGCGCGCCGCTGCTCTCCAAAGGAGCCCGACTGACGCCGCTGGCGATCGCCGCCGCCGCCACGGCGGGGCGGGCCACGGTCCGGGTCATCCCGCGCCCTCGGGTGGCGGTCATCTCCACCGGCGCCGAGTTGACGCGCCCCGGCGAGGTTCGCGTCCCGGGACGGATCCGCGACTCGAACCGACCGATGATGGCGGCCCTGCTGCTGGAGTCGGGGCTCGGCGAGCCCTCCGACCACTCGGTGACGGATGACCGAAAGATAATTGATGAGACTCTCCGCGGCATCCTCGCCGGAGAGCCCCCTCCCCACGTTCTGGTGCTCTCCGGCGGAGTCTCGGTGGGCCGCTTCGATCTCGTGCCGGAGGCCCTGCTGGCGCTCGGCGCCGAAGTGGTGTTCCACGGAGTGCGCCAGAGGCCCGGCAAACCTTTGCTGTTTGCCCGCCTCGGTGAGCGCTTGATCTTCGGCCTACCGGGCAACCCGTTGAGCGTCCTCGCGGGGTTCCACGGCTATGTGGCGCCGGCGCTTCGCCGCATGATGGGGCTGCCCGCCACCCGGCCGCCTTTCAGCGCCCACCTGGACGGCCCGTTCCAAACCACCAGCGAGCGCCACCAACGAGTCTTGGCCGAGGTGACGTCCGGCGCGGACGGCGAGCTCATCGCGCGCCCGCTCATCGGCAAGGGCTCGGGCGACCTGAGCGCGGTCCAGGGGGCCAACGCCTATCTGATGTTCAACCCGGGCCACCATCGGTTGCGCGCCGGCGCCGAGGTGCGCGGCGAGTGGCTCAAATGAGAGGGGGTGGGCTCAAGGCTTGGGGGTGGGGATCGGATCCGGCCTGATTCCCCTTCGCGGCAGCACCGCCGCCGGAGGTTCGGGGCGCGGGCCGTAGCGCAGCACCGCGGTGTGGATCTCTCTTTGCAGCTCGGTCAGGGTCTTGCACGGCGGGCCTTGCCCCCGGCCGCAGGGTAGCTCCTCGCCGGTCTCGGGGCAGAGAAGCCGCAGGCCGGCAAGCTCCCGCCGGATCAGTGGTTCACCCCCGGACGCGGGTCGTATCACGGTAAACTTACCTTGCGCCAACCCCACCGGAGTCAGCCCGAGGGAGGTCGACTCCAAGAAAACGACCACCTCCTCGTCGAGACTGAACCTCGGCGCGCCAATCACCCGAGTCGTGTATTCGCCGTGTTGCCCGCCAATGAACCTGACTCGCAACGGGCCGCCGGAGGGCTCCCCCTTCAAAGGCTCGTCAACCTCGAGGGCCACCTCGGTGACGGGCCGCAAGTCGTCTTCGCCGGGCGGCAAGACCTCCACCGAGCGCACCGTACCACTCACGACTATTTCAGACAGCCTGGTCATCTGCTCGAGATCCAGGCGAAGCGCCGTGCTGGCACCGGCGGGAGAGACCAGAGCCAGGACGGCCCCAACGGTCGCGAGCGCCACCAGGTGCCGGCCGAAAACCGGCCATCGAACAAGGTCATTGATATGCATTTTAGAAAACTCCGTTGAACAGGCCTCACTCCGAAGAGAGTGGAACAGGCCCGACCTTAAAAATCAAACCGCGATCATTGTCGCCCGAGACCGACTCGTACCCCACCACGACCACCTCATGACCGGTAGGCGCGCCAGGCTCTCCCAGCTCCTCGACCGCAATCCCGGACAGGGCCCCGAGATCACGCTCGACGGGCAAACAGCTCGCCCCGCTCTCACAGACCACATGATCGAGAAGCGGGATCGCAAACCATGTGTCGCGCCCCGGATCGCCCACCAACAAGAGCAACACAAAGATCTGCGCGCCGTCGAGATCCGGGCCGCGGTAGGCGGCGGCGATGAACACCCGCGCGGGCCCCGCGAAGAGAGCGCCGAAGTCCCAGCCGGAAGACGGAAGCTCGAACCCGAGCTTCTCCGGAGGATGCGCGCCGCCGGGGCGATGCCAAAGCGCCCCGCCGGTGCCGGCGGCCCAGGCCGAGTGAGCGCTCGCGCCGTGCAGCGCACGCCACTCCCCGCCCACGAGCTCCTCGGTCCCCGGCAACACCTCCCAGCCAGGATCACCATCCGACAGATCTTGGGCCAAAACCTGGAGGCCGGTCTCGTTCACCCCGGTGGGGGTAAACAGCGCCAACGCCTCGAGGTCGGCTGTCGAGAGGCACAGGTCGCCAAGGAAGCTTGGCCAGAAGCGCGAGTCGAGGCAGCTCTCGTGGCCGCGATCGAAGAGCGCCACTCGCGCGAGCCGACCGTGGGCCGGCAGAGACTCGGGGAGCAAGCCGGCTTGATCGACACAGGCCCAGCCCTCGGAGGCCGGCAACGGGAGCGGGATCTCGAGGTCTGTGAACGTTCTTTGCAGGGTACAGCGCACGAGCCAGGGGCGGAGAGCGGGCGGGTCTTCGGTGGTCGGCGAAGCGCCCGCCAGCCATAGCCCAAAATCGGCCCGCTCCTCGGAGGCCGGGAGCCCCACCCCGTCGTACATCAAGCGCGCGGCGGCGACCCCCCTGAGTTCGGAGATCGCAGGCAACTCGCGAAGCGCGTCGTCGAGCCCGGCGTCGTGCTCCCACCCATCGTCGCGCCGGAAGCGCACGATTCCACTCCCCGCGGACGGTTCGGCGGTATCGCCGGCCAGGAAGTTGCCGACGACGATCCCATTGTGAATCTGGTGATAGCGCGCTCTGCCACGGCGGCCCGAGGGGCAGGCCTCAAATGAGTCCTCCCCGTCCCAGTCCACGACGAGCGCCTCCTCGGGCTCTTCCGGCTCGAATGACTGGGCGATTATGGACCAACCGTCCGGATCGCGCGCCACCCCCCGGAAGCGAGTCGCGCGCCCATTGTCGCGCCAAGAATGCTCACGCACCCCGACGCAGGCCAACCCGACGCAATAGGAGGCGGTCGTCGCGACATCACCGTCATCGCAAGGAGTGCCGGGGGGCGACGGATGCCACGCGCACTCGGCCGCGCCGGCCGAGACGAGGCACTCGGTCTCTTGACAGAGCTTGTCCTCGCAGAAGGGTTCGCTCTCACAGTATCCGTCCGCCGAGCACTCGCCGTTCAAATAGCATGGGTCGTCGAGGTCGCACTCCTCTCCCTCTTCGGCCAGCACCAGCACGCAGCTCCCATCCTCCGGCAGGCACACTCCTTGCCGGCAGGGATCGGTCTCCAGGTGGGAACAATCCACCGGGGGGAGGAGCACGCACAGCCCATCGTCGCACATGAAGCGCGAGTCGCAGAGATCGGCGCTCGGCTGGGGGCAGTCCTCGTCCTCGCGGCACTCGCAACGCGACACCTCTCCAACGCAGACCCCCTCCCGACAGAGCCCGCGATCATAGCAAGAGTGCGGCGGAGGACACTCGGTTTCATCGGGGACATCTTTGTCGAGGCAGCCGTGATCGGGCACGCAAATACCAATCCGGCAGACGCCCGGGTCGGGGCAGAGGGAGTCGTCGGCCACGAAGAGACACTCACCCTCGACGCAGCTACCCACGACACAGTCGAAGGTGTGGGAGCAGGCCTTGACCTCGCCGCGGCACTCGCCGTCTTGACAGATCGTGTGCGCGGTGCAGGGATCGTCGTCGTCACACGGCGTCCCATCGTCCAGGCGCATGAGGACACAATGTCCCTTGGAACCGCAGCGCCACTCCCGGCACGGCGCGGGCGCGAGCCCCGCGCAGTCGCCTTCCGTTCGACACTCGACGAGCACATCACCGGCGGCCAGCGAGTCGCCGAGCGCCACATCGTGGGGTGTGACGCCGACGATGTCCGCCCCGGCCTCATCACCGGCAAACCGGTAGCCGCCGAGATCCACATCAAACGTACAGGCCCCCAGCAGGGCCGGCACAAGGCCGCAGACCAAAACGAATTGGAGGAGGCACTTCATGAGCCGCACCGCCATTCCCTTGAGTGGCGCCGAACAAAGGCGTCGGATCCTCCTATATCCTGGCGACAGTGACCCCCGGCGTCAAATCAAGGATTGTGCTAGGCTGGCGTCCAGGTGCGAACTGTCAGCCGAATCTTGGCGCTTGGGAGGTGAAAGATGAGCAAGCCCCGGCACCCATCGGGGATCGACCCGTTCGAGCTGTTCTGTGTCTATCATCTCGGGATCGGGCGCGACGGGCAACGCCGATTTCACAACCTGCACCATGTGGCCCAGGCGTTCGATGTGACCCCGGAGGTCATCCGCGAGGCCCTCGTGCACTACGAGATGGATCCGGAGACGGTGCTGGAGCGCGAGTTCGACATCGCCGGCGCGCAGGCCGACATCGCGGTGCTGCCGGAGGGGATGTCGCCCGTGGAGCAAGCCCGCCAGGCTTACGACGACTACCTCCGCTCGGCGGGCAGCCGGCGCGACTGGGACCGCGAGCTGGCCGAGGCGCATGACGACAACGAGATGGACCCGCTCTATCGTCAAAAACGCCACAAGGAGCGCTGATGAGCAAGGGGCACCCCACATTGAGCCTCGAGGCGGCGCCCCTGTCGGCACCGCTCATGCGCGAGACACTGGCGGAGCGCGGGTTCACCTTCGAAGAGACGTCGCACGCGTTTTGGCGCGCCCGGGGGACGGGCTGCACGGTCACCTTCTATCAAAAAGGCAAGGTGGTGCTACAGGGGCCGGACGCTCTGGCGGTCGCAGCGCTGCTGGGGCTCGAGGGAGAGCTGCCGAAAGGTCCGCTCGAACGGTTCGAGGAGGCGCTCGCGCTCCATCCCACCCCCCCGCCCGAGGCGTGGCTGGGCTCGGACGAGACCGGCAAAGGAGACTACTTCGGCCCGCTCGTGGTGGTTGCCTTCCGCCTCGAGCGCTCTCATGTGCCGTTGGCGGCCGAGCTGGGCGCGGCCGATAGCAAGCGGTTGAGCGACGCCAAGGTGTCGGCGATCGCCCCCGAGTTGGCCCGCCTCGGCGAGTTCGCGACGGTGCAAATAGGCCCTCGGGCCTACAACCGGCTGTATGCCAAGATGGGCAACTTGAACCACCTCCTGGCCTGGGCGCACTCGCGGGCGATCCAGGATCTCCTGGCAAAGGCCCCTGTGGATTACGGCGTCGTCGATCGGTTTGCCGAGCCCCGGCTCATCACCTCACGAATGACTCGCGCCGAATGCACGATTCGGCTTGACCAACGGCCGCGCGCCGAGGACGATCCGGCCGTGGCGATCGCGAGTATTCTGGCGCGACGCGAGTTCTTACACTCACTCGCCAAACTGTCTCGCGAGGCCGGTTTCAAGCTCCCAAAGGGCGCCGGACCGCCGGTCATCGCGGCCGGACGGCGGATCATCGACGAGCACGGGCGCGAGGCGCTCGAACGTTTCGCCAAGCTACACTTCACCACGACCCGGTCGCTTGGATGAAGCGCCGGACAGAGATTACGACGGGGGCTCTCATGAGAGAGGATCCAAGGCAACCGGTCAGGCAACTGATCGACTGGGCTGCCGTGGAGCATGAGGCGCGCGAACACTTCGTCAATCTGCTGCGGCTCGACACCACCAACCCACCCGGCGACGAGATCCTGGCGGCGCGCTATCTCGCCCGCGCACTCGACAAGGCCGGGATCGAAGCCCACCTCGAAGAGCCCGCCCCGGGGCGCGCCAACCTGGTGGCGCGCCTCTCGGCCGGAGCGCCGGAGAGAGGGCTCCTGCTCTCGGCGCACACCGACGTGGTACCGGCCGAGCCCGAGCACTGGCGCCACCCTCCCTTCGCCGCCGTGCAGGAAGACGGCCTCATCTACGGCCGCGGCGCCGTCGATATGAAACACATGGTCGCCTACTGCCTGATGACGATGGCGCTGCTCCGCCGCCACGGCGTGAAGCTCGCGCGCGACGTGGTCTTCGCGGCGGTGGCCGACGAGGAGGCCGGCAGCCGCAACGGATCGCTGTGGCTGGCCGAACACCGCCCGGAGCTGATTCAAGCGCAATACGCGCTCAACGAGGTCGGCGGCTTCTCGATCACGGTGGGAAACAAACGGGTCTATCCCATCCAGGTGGCGGAGAAAGGTTTTCTGTGGCTCCGGGTGAGCGCACGAGGCGCTCCGGGGCACGGCTCGCTGCCCCACGGCGACAACGCGGTGGTCAAGATCGCGCGGGTAATCGACAAGCTCTCGCGGCGGCGGCTGCCCCTACACCTCCACCCGGCGGCGGCGCGCTTCCTGGACGCCCTGGCCCGCGCGCTCGGTTTGCCGGCGGGCCTCGCGCTGCGCGCCGCGCAAAACGGCTGGCTCCACGATCTAGTCCTCGATCGCGTCCTGCCGGACCCCGAACAGGTCAAGGTTTTTGGGGCGATGCTCCACAACACCGCCTGCCCCACCATGCTGGAGAGCGGCACCAAGGAGAACGTGATCCCGTCCGAGGCCTCCGTGACCCTCGACTGCCGGCTGCTGCCGGGGTTCAACAACGACCAATTCTTGCACGAACTCAAGACTTTTCTGGGCGATACAAGTGACCTCACGTTCGAGATTCTGGCCTCGGGCCAGCCCGCCCAGGCGAGCATCGCGACCCCGCTTTATCGCCACCTCGAGGCCAACTTGCAGCGCCGTGATCCGGGCTGCCTCGTGACCCCTTATCTGGTGACCGGCTATACCGACGCCAAGGCCTACAGCGAGATCGGGATCGAGACCTATGGTTTCACTCCGCTCAAGATGCCCCCCGGCCTGGTGTTCTCCAAGCTGTTTCACGCCCACGACGAGCGGGTGCCGGTGGATGCCTTCAACTGGGGACTGCGGACCTTCTATGAGACCGTGATGTCCTTTGCTTGCAGCGCGACCGAGGGGTAGACTACGCCACGGACTAGCGACCGCGTCGTGCGCTGGTGGAGCCCTCATGAGCCCCGTGGAAAAGTCTCGCTACGTCGCCGACTTCTTACCCTGCAAAGACTTCGCGGGGCGCGACATGATCGCGTTCGTCGTCAAGCGCACCTACGAGCTGCTTGCTTTTGAGGGGAAACTCGCGCCCCTCGCCGAACAACCTCCAATCCTCAAACAGGACGAGCCGTTCGACGACGGTGAGGTCCACTCCCCGAGCGTCCGCTACGAAGCCGAGCTGGTGCCGCCGTTTTCGCCGACCGCCGACGTGCTGGTGCTCGGCCGGGCTCATGCGCCGGGCGGCGAACCCGCCCCCGAGTTCACCTGCGCCCTCCACGTGGGCCCCCACTGCAAACGGCTGCGCATCGTGGGTTCGCGCCGCTGTGTCTTCGTGCCGCCGCGCAAAACTGCCAAAGTCGACAAGAAAACCGGCCAACCGAAAAAGGAGGTGATCGCTCCCCCGCCGCTGTTTACGGATCCCGAACCGGTGTTGACGGTGGAGCTGCGCATGAAGAATGCCTACGGCGGCGAGAGCTACCTCGTGCCGAGTTCTCCCGAGGCCTTTGAGCGGGCGCTCGAAGAGGCCGCGGAGCGCAGGGAGGAGGAGATCCGCGAGAGAGCGGAGTACGAAGAGCGCAAGAGGGCGAAGGAGGAGGCGGAGGCCAGGGAAGCCCGGCAGGATCCCAACCGGTTTTTCTCGGACGGCGGGGCCGAAGGGGCGCGCTCGACCGGCCCCGACCAGCCCGACACCGAGGGCCCCGGCGACACGTCACCACCCGCGGCGGATCCGGCCGACTGGGGCCAACGCGGCACGGCCGGCGAAGGGCCGCGCGGGAGCCGCGACGGCGCCACCCAGGTGTTGCGTCCAGGTGAGCCCGATGGTGCGCTCGAAGACGCCGGGACGGACACCGCGGCGAGCGACCTCGGCGCCGGGCACGAGGCGGGCGAGGGTGGCGCGGGCACGAGAGTTTTCCTGGCGGGCCGGATGCGCTCGACTGAAGATCCCGACTGGGCCGAGCGCGAGCGCGAAGCCCTCGACGCCGACGACGCGCAACGGCGCGCGGCGGCGGAGAAGGCGCGCAAGGAGCGCGCTGAGGCCGAGGCGCTCCCATGGCCGAGGCTCCTGTGTCCGCAAAACCCGGTGGGTAAGGGGTTTGCCCTTGGCAACCTGCGCGAGACGATCGACGGCCTCGAGCTGCCGCTGATCGAGGATCCCGACAGCCCCCTCACGCCCGAGGCGGTGCCGCGCGACGTCGCGCTGCTGCTCGACGAATCAAAGGCCGTCATGCCGGTGACTCTTGGTTGTTTCCCCAAGACCTTTTGGCCGCGAGCGCTGAAGGGGGGCGTGATGCCCGCCGAACGAGAGGCCGGCCAGGCCGTGATCGACGACTTCGTGGTGGAGCGCGACCTCGACGACCCTGATGAGCGCGCGGCGGCCGAGGCGGCGCTCGACTTCGAGTTGCCGGTCATGAAGCCCGACTACTACTCCGCCGCGCCCGGCGGGTTGCAGCTCGACAAGCTCGACGGCGACGAGGAGGTGCGACTAGAGAATCTCGCCGCGCACGGCACCACCCTCTTTCGCCTGCCCGGCGATCACCCGCTCTTGACACTCGACCGCGGCGCAGGCCGGGAGCCTGTGCCGGTGCGGCTCGAGAGGCTCGTGATTGAACCCGACGACACTCGGGTGACGATGGTCTGGCGCGGCTCTCTCCCTTACGGCGGGCACGCTGAGTTCGAGCGCTACCCCCGCTTCGACCTCGACGTGGAGGAGTCCGATGTGCGCACCCGGCGCGAGGCGGACGCCCGCGCCGAGATTGCCGCGCGGGCGGCCGAGGGGGCCACCGGAGTTGTCGACGCGCGCGAGAACGACGACGAGCCGCCGGCCGAAGACATCTACCGCCGGCACGTCGACCGAGGGGCCGAGAAGCGCGCCGACGAGGCGTCACGAGAGGCCGGTGCGAGCGGAAACGCCGAGGAGGGCACGCGAGCGCTCGGGCCGGCCGCGGCGGGAGACCACAAAATAGTTAGCGACGATCAGTTCGAGGGGTGGATCGATAAGGAGCGGCCCGCGCAGACAGAGCGCGACGCCGCCTCTCTGCGGGCCCAAAAGAAGGAGGCGGTGCGCAAGCGACTCGCGGAGTTGAACGCTCGCAAGACCGCTCCCGAGAGCGGTGCGCCAGAGCCGAGGGACTAGGAAGAGACGATGCCGGGGCTCAACCCGTTGAAGATTATCGGCAACTTGAAGTTCATGGCGGCCGGCCTCAAGCTGCCCACCAGCGCCTCCTGGCGACAGCCGAGCGGCGATCCCGCCGCCGCGCACTACGGTGAAGCGCTGCAACCGCATGAGCGGGTGGCGCTGCCGCGCCTTACCCCGCCGTGGTTCACGCCGCAAAACCGACACAAGTACCACCAGCAAAGCTGCGACGACATCGGCGAGGAGTTCAAGAAACTGCACGACGGCATGATTGACGCGGTCCAGTTCGCCCACAACATGTGGCGCTTCCAGGCCAAATTCCAGAACCTCAAGGTGATGGCGCTGAGTGCTATCGGCACTCCCGGCTGCCTTGACGGCCCGTCGCTCCAGAGCGGCATCAAGACCGCGCCCTCGTGCGCGGCGTTCACAGGCAACAGGGCCAAGTATCGCGACGCGGTGGCCAAGGGAGTCTCCACGGCCTTCAAGAGCTGGCAAGACAACGTGATGGTCCCCGGGCTGCCCTGGTATCCGGCGTTCGTCGCTTTCCCCGGCCCCCAGGCCCCGCCGATGCCCAACGTGCCGACGCCGCTTATCGCGTGCACCTCCTCCAGGCTGAGCGATATCACGGCCCCCGACACCATGAAGCGCGAGATGATCGGCGCGCTCGACTCCGAACTAAAGGACAGCGATCCCGACAAACAGCACGAGGCGCTGTTTGACGCCATCGCCACGGTCTTGGCGTTGGCTTTCTTGATGTGGCTGCCGATGCAGCAGGTCATGCTGGTGCTCGGCAAGGGACCAATCCCGACCTTCGCGCCGCCACTCGTCCCGGCCGGTCCGGTGGTGAGCGGAGATAACATCGCAGTATCCGGACACCTGATGGTGTAAATGGAGCGTGTAAATTGAAACCAGTCTTGTATCTCAGTCTCTTGCTGCTCATCGTCTCTTCCGTCGCCCCCACGGCTCAGGGAGCTTCCCGGGTGGCCCCCATCGGGAGACAGCTCGTCGCCGTGCCGCAAACCGAATGCGCACCCGAACCGTATGCGCGGTTCGGCGCGATCAAGCGCCTCTTCTCGTTGTCAGGGTGGGAGCTGGTCGGTGCAGAGGACGCCGCTTGGGAGATAAGCCTTGATCTCGAGCAGGCCAACGCGCGCGGCATCTCGCTGACCGAGCTGCGCGCGGTGCTCACCGCCTTCGACATCGAACTGAAACGATCCGATTACAGCGATGTCCCTCGCGCGTTCGGATCCTTGGCGGCCAAGAGCCGAAGCGAGCGGGTCCCGCTCGAGGCCGTCGCCACGCTCGAGCGCCGTCTCCTCCCGCCGAGGAAACTTCTCACCTTGAACGGAAAAGCAGTGGTGGCGGCCGTCGGAGACTCGACGACCGGCTTCTTTGAGACCCCGCTCGCCGCCGCGGCGCTGGCGGTGGCCTGCGCGACAGGGCCCGCGCAGATGCAAGGCGTAACGCTGCCGGCCGTCAACGCCGAGTGGCGTCTCTCCTACCGCGCCGACAACGACGACCCCCCCGGAAGTTTTGCGCACGCGCGCACCCTCGAAGACAAATTCCGCGACACCGCCGGCTTGCGGCTCGGGGTCCACGAGCACGCGGGCGGCGCGGTGTGGGGGTTTCGCGAGGTGGGCGGAGGAGGGCCTTCTCCGCCGCCGGATCCCTCGACGCTGTTTGTGCCGGGGCTCCGGATGCTCCTCCAGGGCGCCGCCAAGGGGCGCTGGGCGCAACCGTTCCTGGCGGTCCTCCGCGTCCAGGCCCCACCGGGAGCCGCCGGCGCGGCGTTCGACACCGCCAAGGGGATCGCCGCGCGGGCCGGAAGCCGCAACGTGATGATGCTCGGGCGCGCCGTCGAGGAGTGGCGCTTTCATGAGCGGCCCCGCGCGCTCGCGCGCCACGGGCTCGAGCTTGAGGACGTGGAGTTCGTTCTGCAACAAGGAGCCCCGATTCTCAGCGCGCCGGTGAGGATGGCGATGGTGCATCCGCCTGAGCTCGGGACACTGCATGTGCGGGGGGTGCGCGGGGGGAGCGTGGCGCTCGCCGACCTCGGCAAGCTCGAGCGAGTCCGGCGAATCGAGGCCGCCCCGGGGCTCCGCGCCGACCATGTGGCGATCTATGTCAGCATCCCGCCTGACACGGCGCTCGAGGTGGCCAAGGTGTTGGCTGAGACCGAAATACCTGCCCATGTGAGGATCGACCGCACCAACTGGCGCGTTTTGCGGGAGGACGAAGCGCTCCGGATCATGGATTGGTGGCAGGGCCGCGACCACTCGCACCACTGAAAACCGCCGGCTGCAGCCCGCCGCGCTGCCTCGTCGTGTTCTACCCGAAGATCGGCAAGTCCAACCACGCCGACGCCGGGCAGATGCACCTGTACATGGTTCTCACTTCCCGCCACAGGACGCAATTTACTTAGTTATTCAATGGTGTTGCACGAATGTTGACGAAAACGCTTGACACGGGCGATGTGACCGGGTAGTCATGTGACCAGGCAGTCACGTGACCGCCTGGTCACCCGGCCCACACCCCGTCGCCGCGGGCAGGAGGAGAGCGATGCCGAAAGAGACCTTCTTCAATCTCTCCCCGGAGAAGCGATCCCATATTTTGGAGACCGCCATCTCGGAGTTCGCGGAACGCTCTTACACAGGTTTCTCCATAACCCACATGGTGACTCGCGCCGGGATCGCCAAGGGGAGTTTTTACCAGTACTTCGAGAACAAGTTGGATCTATATCGTTATCTGCTGCTGAACGTCTGGGTCGAGCGCAAGACCTCGTTCTTGAAGTCCCGGTTACCGCCTTCGGGCGATGGTTTCTTCGGGGCGGTGCGTCATCTGCTGTTGACCGGGATAGCGTTCGGACTGAGTCAGCCCCGCATGGCGGCGATGTTCCGCCCTGTCCTCTCGCCCTGGGCCGGTGACGAGGAGTTGGGCGCATTGCAGCAGGAGACGCTCGCGTATCAGCGCGCGTCTTTTCTCAATCTCATCGAGCAGGGTCAAGCGCAGGGTCAGGTGCGGCGCGACCTGAACCTCGAGACTGCGGCCGATCTCCTGATGGCGATCACGCGCGATGGGATCGACCGCGCCATGAGCCGGATCATGGGAATGACTCTCGTTGAATTGTGCGCGCGCCCGAAGCGCGCCGCCGAGTTCGATGAGGAGGACCGCGCGGCGCTCGTGGACGAAGTCGTGGACTTGTTGCGCCGCTGGCTCGGGGTGAGCGCTGGTGCTCCCGCGGAGACTGCCGGCGGTGGGATCGACATCGACGCGCTGGCCGACACACGGCCTGTGAGGGAGGGCCCATGACGCGCACGGCGATCATCACGGCCACGGCTCTCATCACACTGCTGACCGCGCCGCAAGCAACCCTCGCCCAGAGCGCCCGCGGCATGGCCGAGTTACGGGGACAAGTCGAGTTCGGCGTGGACGGTGACGTCTGGCTTCTGGCCGAGCGGTTTCGTCCTGAGGTGCGGGTGCCGCTCTCCGAGCGCGTGGTCTTCTCTCTGACGGTGGAGGCCATGCTCCGGCAGGGACGCCACCTCGGCCGGGAGATCGAGCGCGCCTTGAGCGATTCGGACCTGGCGCCGGCGCTCGAAGCCGGTTGTTGTCGCTTCCCCACACACGAAAACGACTTCCTGCGGATCTCGCGCGCCGGCGATTACCTCGCCGTGGAGCGGCTGTTTCTGGACGTCTACCTACCGTGGCTCGACCTGCGCGTCGGCCGGCAAGCCGTGAATTGGGGCTCGGCGTTGCTCGTGAACCCCACCGATCCCTTCCCTGAGGTGCTGCTCACCGAGCCCTGGCGGTTTCGCAGTGGTGTCAACGCCGTCACGGCCACGGCGCCCGTGGGCGACCGGCACGACGTACGCGTGGTCGTCGGCAGCGACGATGCGTTCACCGCGGTGCGCGCGGCGGCGCGCGGGCGCATGAATTTCGGCACGACCGACATCGCGCTCGTGGGCGCCTATCGGCAGGAGACATTGGACGGCCTCGCCGGGCTCGACATCCGTGGCACGCTCGGGATTGGTTTCTGGCTCGAAGCGGCCGTGGTTTTCAACGCTGAACGCGCCCACGAACAGGTCACAGTGGGGGCGGACTACTCGTTCCCCGTGCTCGACTCGCTCCAAATGAGCCTCCAATACTACCGCAACGGCCGTGGGACAGCCCGTACCCGTGGTGGGGCGCTCACCGGAGGACACACGGCGGCGCTCCTGCCTGTATGCGCAGGTGACGGACCTTTCCCTCGCGCGCACGGGCAAAGCGATCCTTTCGCGCCGGTGTTCACCGGGACTGACTACGGTCTCTTGTCCATCGCCCTGGCGGCGCTGCCCGAGCTGAACATCTCGTTGCTTTGGCTGCAGAACCTCCGCGACGGCACCGCGCTCCTGGTCCCCACGGTGGTGACCCACCCCTTCGGCCGGCTCGAGGTGGCGCTCTCGGCGCAGATCCCCATCGCTCTGTGGGGCGGCGGGGGCGAGCTCAGGCCGCGTGCCGGAGACACCGCGTTGCAGGTGCCGTGGCAGGACGACATCGTAACCGTGACACTCGACGGCCTCGTGCCGTCGGCGACCCTCGCCCTGTGGGCGAGGTATCACTTCTAGTGTGCCGCAGGGCACACCTGGGAAAGGGCGGGGCCATGTTCTGCTTCGAACTCAAGGACGTCCGCAAGACCTACGGTGCAGGCGCGCAGGAAGTCCACGCTCTGGATGGCGTGTCGCTCGGCTTCGCGCCGGGCGAATTCACCGTCCTGTGCGGCCCCTCGGGATCGGGTAAGACGACGCTGCTCAACATGATCGGGCTGCTCGATACGCCCACCGCGGGCGAGGTCTTCGTGGAGGAAGAGGACGTCTCGCGCCTCAGCTCGAAGCGCCTCGCGCGGATCCGCGCCGGCCGCATCGGTTTCGTCTTCCAGGCGTTCAACCTCGTCCCGGTCCTCTCCGCGCTCGAGAACGTAGAGGTCTCGCTCCATCTGGCGCGGACCCCCGGCGACCACCGGGCCATCGCGACGGAGGCGCTCGAGCGGGTCGGGCTCGGCAAGCTCATCCACCGGAAGCCCGGCCAGCTCTCCGGCGGCCAGCAGCAGCGGGTGGCCATCGCGCGGGCGCTCGCCAAGAGTCCGGCGCTCGTCATCGCCGACGAACCCACGGCCAACCTGGACAGCGCCACGGGGGCCGAGATCCTCGCCATCATGCGGGAGATGAACGAGGAGGACGGGGTGACCTTCCTCTTCTCCACCCATGACCCCATGGTCCGCGACTGCGCGCGGCGCGTCGTCATCCTACGCGACGGCCGTGTGGCCGAGGACGACGTGCGGGCCCGGCGCCCGGCGGGAGGTGCGGCATGTTCCTCCTGAAACTCGCGGTGAAGAACGTCCTGCGGCAGTCGGGGCGGACCCTCCTCTCCATGGTGGCCATCATCTTCGGTGTGATGGCGCTCATCCTGGGACGCGGCTTCGTGAGCGGGATGAAGGAGAACATGATCCGGGCGCAGGTGGACGCCCTGACGGGGCACGTGGTGGCCATGCCCGCGGACTACCCGACCACAGGGGGCCGCTTCCCAATCGACGAGCTGCTCACGCTCACCGAGGCGGAGCGCGCCTGGCTCGCGGACAGAGGCTATGCGTGGACCGTGCGCACCTTCTTCACCCCGCGCGTGGTACGGGGTCGAGATGCCATGCGGGTGCGAGCCATCGGGTTCGATCCGGGGCGAGACGAGCAGATCTTCCCGCGCGGAGACTGGACCCTGCGGCGGGAGCCCACGAACGCTGGGGCGAGCGCGGTGTCGGACGACGGAGTGCTCATATCGGCCGGCATCGCGCGGATCTTCGGCGTGGGTCCGGGGGACACCTTGCTCTTCGAGTCGCGCACGGTGGACGGGGCTTTGAACGCCCTCGAGCTGCCCATCAGCGGTGTCTTCGAGAGCGGCAACCCCGCGCTCGATCGGGTGACGGTCCTCATGCCTCGTCCGCTCGTGCACGACCTCATCCAGCATGGCGAGGCGTTCTCGCACCTCGTGCTGCGGCTAGAGAGTCGCTACGAGGCGTTCGCGGTGGCTCAAGATCTCGCGGAACAGCTCGGCACGCGCGCCAAGGTGCGCACCTGGCGCCAGGAGAGCCAGGCGCTCGTGGAGGCCCAGGAGATCCGCCAGAGAATCCTCGACGTCATCGCGTTCGTGCTGCTCGCCATCGCGGCCACCGGCATCGCCAACACGGTGCTCATGGCGGCCTACGAGCGGGTACGCGAGATCGGCACCTTGCGCGCTCTGGGCCTGCGGCGCACCGGCGTGGCGGCCCTGTTCCTTTTGGAAGGCGCCGTCCTCGGTGTGGTGGGGGCCCTCGCGGGTGCCCTCGCCGGCGGAGCGCTCGTCAGCCACTGGGCTGTCAGCGGCATCGACCTCTCGGGCTTCGCCGACGCGGCGGGCGCGGAAGGGATGTACGACGACCTGCCGTTCACGTCGATGCTCTACATGGAGTTCTCCTGGGCGACCATCCTCGGCGCCGCGGCCTTTGGGCTCGCGGTGGCGCTCCTGTCTTCCATCTACCCGGCGGTCGTGGCCACCCGGCTTGCGCCCGCGGACGCGGTGAGGGCGACATGAAACTCTGGCTTCGGTTGGCGCTGCGCAATGCGCTCAGGAACCGGCGGCGGACCGCGCTCACGGTGGGCACCGTGCTCATCGCGACGACGCTTTTGACCGTCGCGCTCGCGTGGATGCAGGGGCTGTTCGGGTCGTGGGTGCGGCAACACACGGCCGTGGCGGGCCATGTGCGGGTCGCCCACGAGGAGTTCGTGGCCCGCGAGGAGCTGCATCCCACCCACGAGAACATCTCGGATGTCGCGCCGCTGCTCGCGACCCTCGCGCCGCTGCCCGGCGTGGTGGCGGCCGAGCCGCGCATCACCGCCGGCGCGGTGGTGACGGTGGGTGAAGAGATCGGTGAGGAGACGACCCTCGTGGTGGGGGCCCGCGCGAGCTACTATCGTGATCGACTGACCGACGCGGGACAGGTCGCGCGGGGTCGTTGGCTCGAAGCCGCGACGGGCGAGGTGGTCCTCGGCCTGCGTCTGGCCGACCGGGTGGGGGCGACGCTCGGCGACGAGGTGCTCTTGCTCAGCCAGACCCAGTACGGCTCGCTGTCGCCCGTGGCGGTCCAGGTGGTGGGCATCGTCTCCGGTGACCTGTCGTTGGAGCAGCAGGCGTTCGTCACCCTCGAGGAGATGGAGTGGCTCGTGGACCTCGAGGGTGGTGCGCTCGAGGTGCTCGTTTATGCAGAGAGCGAACAACGACGGCATGTGGCGCCGGTAGCCGCCGCCGTGGCAGAGCATGTGGCAGGGCGGGGCCTCGTGGCAGAGGCGTGGCACGAGCGTGAGCCGTGGATCACCATGCTCGCCATGATCAACGGTATGCAGGACTTCGTCCGCTGGCTCATCGTGTTCGTGGCGGCGCTCGCCATCTTCAACACCATGACAATGGCGGTCATGGAGCGCAGCGCGGAGATCGGTGTGCTCAGGGCGATGGGGCTCTCGCGGCCGGCGGCGCTCGGGCTGTTTGGGGCCGAGTCTCTATTCATCGGGGCCGCGGGCGGCATCGGCGGGGCGGCCGTGGGTTCCGGGATCTCGCTCCTACTCACGCGCTATGGGCTCACGTTCTCCGAGGACATGATGGACCGCCTCGGCGAGGCCGTGCCGTTGCAGAGCACGGTCTACGCCGATCTCACGCCCGACATCGTCGTCACGGCGGTCGTGCTCGGGCTCACGATGGCGGCGCTCGGGGCGTTCTTGCCGGCGCTCCGGGCAGCTTCGATTCCCCCGGTGGTGGCGATGAAAGCGAGGAGGTAGACGATGAAGAGGCTGCGATTTGGATGCGATCTTTCCCGCCTACTGGGCGTTCTGCTCCTGGGGCTCATGGTGTCGCTCCCGGCCGGCCCGACGTGGGCGTCGGAGGAGCCGGCCGCGGGGGAAGACGACGAGACGTCATCGCCGACGGAGGCGCCCGCGGACGACACGCCCGACGCAGAGACGATCCTGGACCGCATGGACCGTGCGCTGCAGTTCGACACGCGCACGGCGCGGGTCACGATGGAGGTGGTTGAGGGCCGGCGCACCCGGCGCTACGAGATGATGACATACGGGCGCGGGGTAACGGACGCCGCGGTGGAGTACGAGGCGCCGGCGCGGGAGCGAGGCACGCGCATGTTGAAGCTCGGCGACAACCTGTGGATCTACCTGCCGCGGGCCGAGCGGGTGCAGCGCATCTCGGGGCATATGTTACGCCAGGGGATGATGGGCTCCGACATCTCGTATGAGGACATGATGCAGGCGGCGGAGTTCCGGCGACAGTATGAGGCGCGTGTCCTCGGTGCCGAGGAGGTGGACGGCCGCAAGTGCTGGAAGATCGAGGCCACCGCGAGGGACCGCAAGGTGACCTATCCGCGCCGCCTCATCTGGGTGGACCAGGAGAACTACGTGCCGCTGCGCCAAAAGCTGTTCGCGCTGTCCGGGATGCAGCTCAAGACGTGGGCCATGTCGGACGTCAGGGAGGTGGACGGCCGCTCAACGCCGCACCGCATGAAGCTCACCGACGCGCTGCGCGAGGGATCCAAGACGACACTGACGCTGTCGGAGATTCGCTATGGAGTGACGTTTCGCGACGAGGTCTTCACGATGCGCTGGCTGGAGCGCCGCTAGACCTTTGCCCTCCCTCGCGCGCTCTGAGCTTGGGCGACCGGGTGTTGGCTGAGGCTGACTCTGCCGGGCCGCCGCGCCGCCCTCGAAAGGTCCCGCAGGGTAGAATTACGCGCCCATATGAAGCTTTGCCACCCGCGCATGTGAGGCTCGACCGCACCAACGGCGTGTCTTGCGGGAGGACGAAGCGCTCCGAATCATGGACTGGTGGCAAGGCCGGTCCCGGGACGGACCACTCACACCTCTGAAGACCGCAGGCCGCGGCCCCCGCGACGTCGGCGGAGACTCAGCACTCCGGCGGCAAATAGCAGCGCCACGAGGAGCGTTGCGCCGGGACTCGCCCCGGGAGACGTCGCCGCGGCCGCGTGCGCGCATCCGCCGCCGCCGCCCGAGGCGCGGCAGTGGTCGACCTCGGCGCACGACTGGTCCTCATGGAAGTCGCCGTCGTGGCGCGCGCACTCCTCCGCCGTGACACCCTCGAGACAGGACTCGCCCACACAGCACGCACCGGTGGGATCCGGCGCGGGGCGACAGTGGCCCACCTCGTCGCAGGTGAGGCCCTCGTGGAAGTCGCCGTCGTGGCGTTCGCACTCCTCCGCCGTGGTGCCCTCGAGGCAGGACTCCTTGACGCAACATGCCCCGGTGGGATCCGGCACCCCGCGGCAGTGGTCCACCTCAGCGCAGGACTGATCCTCATAGAAATCGCCACCGTGGCGCGCACACTCGGGCGCCGTCAAGCGCTCGAGGCAGGACTCGCCCACGCAGCACGCCCCGGTGGGATCCGGCACCCCGCGGCAGTGGTCCACCTCAGCGCAGGACTGATCCTCATAGAAATCGCCACCGTGGC
>PWKZ01000216.1 GCA_003559575.1 Bradymonadales bacterium
ACCTTCACCAAATCGATGCTCGACGTAGGCGCTGCGTTGGACTGCGCTCGATTTGGCTTGTTTCCTTGCACTTGCACCCGCCTCACTCCCCTCGGTCCACGGACGCGGTGGAGGATTGAGGATGTCGCCGGAGCGCCGGTGGACAACCCACTCGCCGCGCGGCATCGTAGGGCGGGGCGACAGGAGGTGGGGAATCGTGCCTTATCGCACGGTCGAGCATACGGCTGACGTCGGCCTGGAGATCGAGTCGGAATCGGCGCAAGCGCTGTTCGCGGAGGCGGCAGAGGCCTTTCGCGCGCTCACTGCGGGCGCGACCGAGGGGGCACCTGTCGCGCACCACCACGAAATGACACTCACGGCGCCCGATCTTGCGGGGCTGCTAGTGGTCTGGTTAAATGAACTTCTGTTCCTCTGGGACGCGCGCGGCCATGCCGTCCGTCAGATCGCGGCGTTGACCATCACTACCGCGCCGACCCCACGGCTCGAGGCCGTCGTGGCGCTCGACTTCGTGCCGGCGGGGGCCGGGCTCGGCGACGACATCAAGGGCGTCACATACCACGACTTGCGGCTCGAACGGCGGGCGGATGGAGTCTTCTTCGCCCGCATCCTCTTCGACGTTTGAGTACCCCCACCGGCATTCGCGCGGCGCTGCGGGGCAATCTGCGGTGTCAGCTTCACCGAATATTTTGCTCGACGTAGGCGCTGCGTTGGCCTCTGCTCAAATCGGCTTGCTTCCTTGCAGCTCGCGGAGGGGACGCTTGACAACCGTATCGGTCTCGACGATGGAAATAGCTCCACGCGTGAGGGACAAGGGCCTCACGCTGCGGCACGAGCTCCACGCGCTAGGGCGAGAGGTCTTGGCGCAGTTGGGAGGCGCTTGTTGATGGCCTCACTTTCGGACTACCACTACGATCTGCCGCCGGAGCTGATTGCATCGCGGCCGGCTGCGCAACGTGACGCCTCTCGGCTGATGCTGGTCGAGCGTGCCACGGGGCGAATCTCCGACCACAGCTTCAGGGATTTGCCGGACATTTTGCGCCCGCGGGATCTCCTCGTCTTCAATGACACTCGGGTGGTGCGGGCGCGGGTCATGGCGCACAAGCCGAGCGGAGGGCGAGTCGAGCTTCTATTTCATGGTGGCTCGCGCGAGCACCCCGACGCTGATGTGGCGTGGTCGTGTCACTGTTTGACGCGCAGCTCCAAGCCCCTGAGGGCGGGTCTGCGTCTCACCCCCGCGCTCTGGCGGCCCTGCGCGAACGGCTCCTCTGGCGATCCGCCGGCGCTCACCGTGCTTGAGGTCTCGAGCCGCGGCGAGGCGCTGGTGGGCGCGCGCGGGGCGGTGGCGCTGTTTGACTTTTTGGAGCGCGCCGGAGAGGTGCCGCTACCGCCGTACATCAGGCGTGGTCCCGACGGGCCGGACGAGCAGGACGCGGTGCGCTATCAGACGGTCTTCGCGCGCCGGAGTGGCGCGGTGGCGGCTCCCACGGCGGGGCTGCATTTCACTCCGCAGGTTTTGGGCCGGCTCAGGGAGACCGGCGTCGCCGAGACCTCGTTGACTCTGCACGTGGGCCCCGGCACATTTTTACCCGTGCGCGAGGAAGACTACACGCGGCATGTGATGCCGCCCGAACAGTACGAGATCGACTCAGCCTGCGCTGACTCCGTGGCTCGCCACCGGCCGCCGGCGGGGCGCGTGGTCGCGGTCGGGACCACCACGGTGCGGGCGCTCGAGTGGGCGGCGCGCAAAAATGGGCTGGTGCGTCCGGAAGTGGGCGCCACCGGGCTCTTCGTGACTCCCGGGTTTCGGTTTCGGGTGATCGAGGCGCTGCTCACCAATTTCCACTTGCCGGAGTCCACGTTGCTTCTGCTCGTCGCCGCCTTTGCCGGCGATGATCTGGTGCGTGAGGCCTACCGACATGCCGTCGCGGAGCGCTACCGGTTTTACAGCTACGGCGACGCGATGTTGATAGTATAGGTGAAAAGGTCATGGCCGAGCTGTTCTCCTTTGCGATCGATCACCAGGACAAGACCACCCGAGCGCGTTGCGGGCGCTTCGAGACTGCCCACGGCACGATTCGGACGCCGGTCTTCATGCCGGTCGGCACCCAAGGGGCGGTCAAGGCCGTGCTGCCGCGCGATCTCTCGGAGATGGGCGCCCAGGTGATCCTGGCCAACACCTATCACCTCTATTTGCGGCCCGGCGCAGAGGTCATTGAGCGTCAGGGCGGATTGCACCGCTTCGCGGCTTGGCCCGGCACCTTGTTGACCGATAGCGGCGGGTTTCAAGTGTTTTCCCTCAAGGCGCTCAGCGAACTCACCGAGGAGGGGGTGCGCTTTCAGTCCCATGTGGATGGCTCCTACCACCTGCTCACGCCCGAGCGATCGGTGGAGGTGCAGCGGGCGCTCGGCTCCGACATCGCGATGGTGCTGGATGTCTGCCCCGCCGCCGACGCGCCGCGGGAAGAGGTGAGCGCGGCCTTGGAGCGCAGCACCCGCTGGGCCGACCGTTGTCTCGAGGCCCACACCCGGTCCGATCAGGCGCTCTTCGGAATAGTGCAGGGTGGCCTCGATCCAGTTTTGCGCCGCCGGCATGCGGAGGAAATTGCCGCGCGGCCGTTTCCGGGGCTCGCCATCGGAGGGTTGAGCGTTGGCGAACCCCCGGAGAAGATGTGGGAGGCGGTGGCGTTCACCGCGCCCCACCTGCCCGCTGAGCGCCCCCGTTACTTGATGGGGGTGGGGACGCCCGAGGATCTGGTCCGCTGCATCGGCCACGGAATCGATATGTTCGACTGTGTCATTCCCACGCGCAATGCGCGCCGGGGGACGGTCTATACGCGGAGCGGGAAGCTGAACCTTCGGAACGCCCGTTTCCGCGATGACCCGGCACCGCTCGATCCTGCCTGCGGCTGCCTCGCCTGTCGCGAACACAGCCGTGCGTATCTGAGGCACCTGGTCATGGCACACGAGATCGGCGCCGGCATCTTGTGCAGCATTCACAACCTGACGTTTTATATGGATCTCATTCGCGCGATTCGCGACGCCATCGAACTGGGGCGCTACGGCGAGTTCCAGGCCGACTTCCTGGCGGGCCGAGGGTTTGGCTGATCCCCTCCGACCCGGCCCGCGAACTGCAAGGGAGCGGACGCCCCGCGCCAGTTTTAGGCTTTCTATTCAAGCTCTTGCGGGGTGGGTGGCACCTCGTATGGGGGCACCTCGTATGGGGCTCATGAACTCAAGGACTTCGGCGGTCTTGTCTTCGAGCAGCGCCTGGTCGCCGCGCGACTCCACGTTCAGACGCACCACCGGCTCCGTGTTGGAGGCGCGCATGTTGAAGCGCCAGCGGTCGAGGGTGATGCTCAAGCCGTCCAATCCGTCGATGTCTTCGGCCTGGGGCGCGTAGTGCGCGCGGAGGGTTCTTAGCAGGGCGACGGGATCCTCCACCTCGCGGTTCAGCTCGCCGCTGATGGGGAAGCGCCGGATGCGCTCATCGACCAGCGCCGAGAGCGGGCGGCCGCTCTGCCCGATGTTCTCGGCCACCAGCAGCCACGGGATCATGCCGCTGTCGGCGTATGCGAAGTCCTTGAAGTAATGGTGAGCCGACATCTCGCCGCCGTAGACGGCGTCCACCGCGCGCATCTTCTCTTTGATGAAGGCGTGGCCCGATTTGCACACCACGGGCTCGCCGCCGCACTGGCGGACTATCTCAATCGTATTCCAAATCAAGCGCGGATCGTGGACCACGCGCCCACCGGGGTTCTTGGCCAGGACCTGTTCGGCCAACAGCCCCACGATGTAGTAGCCCTCGATGAAGCGCCCGGTCTCGTCGAAGAAAAAACAGCGGTCGAAGTCGCCGTCCCAGGCGATCCTGAGGTCGGCTTGCGCGTGGACCACCGCCTCGGCCGTCACGGCCCGGTTGGCGGTCAGAAGCGGGTTGGGCACTCCGTTTGGGAAGTGGCCGTCCGGGGTGTGCTGGAGGCGCACGACCTCAAAAGGCAGTCTCTCGGCCAGGGCGTCGAACACCGGGCCGGCGCAGCCGTTGCCGGAGTTGACGACCAGCTTGAGAGGCTTCTGCCGTTGATGATCGATGAATCCGAGGACGTGCGAGACGAAGTCCTCACGGAGAGCGAGCGGGGTGGTCGTGCCTCTTTTGGGCGCGTCCGGGAGGGGCGCCGTCGCGGCGAGACGCGCGATGTCCTCGAGGCCCGTGTCGGCGCTGATGGGGCGGGCGCCCGCCTTGACGAACTTCATCCCGTTGTAGTCCTTGGGGTTGTGGCTCGCCGTGACCATGATCCCGCCGTCGAGACCCAATTCGGCGGTGGCGAAATAGATCTCCTCCGTGCCGCACTCGCCCAGGAACGCCACATCGACCCCGGCGCGCTCGAGCCCTTCGATCAGCGCCGCGCTCAGTGAGGGCGAAGAGAGCCTGATATCGTGTCCGACGACCACGCGGTTGGGCCGGACCACCTCCGCATAGGCCTTGCCGATGCGGACCGCCAGCGCCTCGTCCAGCTCATCGGGGACACGCCCGCGGGCGTCATAGGCCTTGAAGCAGGCGACTTTCCCGTCGCGAATCTGAGTGGCTCGTCTGTCCATCTGAACTCCTCTCTCAAACTTTTGCGTCCATCGCCGGCCGATCCGGCGCGCGATCTTCTGCCCGGGGGCGGGCCTGAGTTTGCTCAATCCGGCCGGCGAAAGCGGCCCAGGAAGTCGCGGAATTGAGGGTGTGCGCGAACACTGTCAAAGCAGCTCTCGGCCTTGATGCGGTCGTGAACATAGTCGGAGGCGCTCTCATCGTGGCGCTTGGCGAACCCCCTGAGGTTGCGGAGGGCTCCTTCCACCTCGGCTTGTTGGCCGTAGACGCAGGCGAAGCCCCACCAGCGCTCCGGGTCGTTGGGGTCGAGCGCCACGGCCTTCAAGTAGCTTTCGATTGCCTCGTCATATTCGGCGCGCGCGAAATGCTCCTCGGCGGCTCTCGTCAGGTCATCGGCGCGACTAACCTTACCATGCGGCACTTCGCGCGGCGCGATGGGCTGAAATCCTCCGGCCGCGTTTCCCCTCGCCTCGGACGGCGTTTCCGGCGCGGGCTCTGGGGCGCCGAACCAAGTCTTGTGAAACTCGAAAAAGATCGCGCCCGCGCCGCCGGCCAGCAACAAAAAGAGAACCACAGCCACGATAGCCGGTCTGCCGCCGGCTCGGGGTGCCCTCGGCCGCTCGAGGGGCGTCGCGCCGGACTCGGTGGTTGGGGCAGGCGATGGATCTTGAACCCGTTGGGGTGGTGCCGCTTGACGGGGCGGGGCGGCCGGGCTCCTGGAGACGAGCGGGGGCGCTCCGCTGGGGCTGCCAAGCGGTGTGCACCGGTCGTCCGGCAAGAACCGTGTGAGCGCCTCGGCCATCGACGCGGCCGATCTGAAGCGTTGGGTGGGATCGTCGGCCAGCGCGCGATGAACTATGTCGGCGAGCGCGGTTGGGATCCCTCGCGCGCGCTCGGCCAAGGGCGGCGGGTGGCCGGCCAGGTGTTTGGCGATGATCTCTCGCTCGCTTCCGGCCTCGAATGGTTGATGCCCACTCAAGATACTGTAGAGAACGGCGCCAATGGCGTAGATGTCCACCGCCGGGTGGAGCGCGCGCGGGTCGCGGAGCTGCTCGGGAGCGCGATAGGGAAGGTTGGGGATCAGGCCGTCGCCATCGCGGCCCACTCCGCTATCGGCGAGCACCGCCGCCACGCCGAAGTCGATCACCGAGGCGCGCTTGATCCCGCCGCCGCGCGGGATATGGATGTTTTCGGGCTTGAGGTTGCCGTGACTCAGTCCCTGTTCGTGAGCGGTGTGTACCGCTGTCAGGATCTGGACGAAGAGGGTCATCGCCTTGGGGGGTGGGAGTTTGCCCTCGCTCCACTCGACCACCTCCGACAACCTCTCGCCGTCGCTCCAGTCGGAGACGATTAGAGTCCGCCCGTCCTCTTCCGCGATGGCGTGCAGCCTGGCCAGCGCCAAGTGGTCGACTCGCGCGGCGGCCGCCACCGCCTTGTGGGCGGCGGCGCCGATGACCGGCAGCCACCCGAGATCACGACGCACCTCCTTGACGGCCAGCACCTCTTCGGTCGAGTCGTCCCGGGCGCGGTAGACATCGCCCACCGGGCCCCCCCCGATAGCTCGTTCGATGCGATACTTGCCGAGGACTATCAGGCTCAAAGCGCGCAACTCCACTCAGCGACTCCGCTCGCTCATTCTGAACTTTTCCGGAGATTGCCTCAACCCCTAATTCCCCATCAAACCGAGCACCGAGCGGGTCGAAACGGGGTGAGCTGCAAGGAAGCAAGCCGATTTGAGCGCAGTCGTAGCAGCGCTACCTTGCACATGCACGCGCCTCCACTTAGCGGGTCTCCTCAGAACGAACCGACGATTATGGCCACCACCGAGCGGGTTGTCTGGAGTCTCTTCGCGTAGTACGTTTCGTTTGCTCTTCGCGAGCGGGCTCGCGCGAGTCTTGGGAGGCCGGTCCCATTTGACCCTCCTTGAGCGCGACCCTGTTTTGTCGATTTGACTCTCTTTGGTCGAGGAGGAAGGCATGCGTGCGTTTGGGGCTCTCTACTTGATCGTGGCGCTATTGGCGTTCTCGCCGGCTTGCGATGACGCGGACTCCGAGACGGTCCGCGACGTTGAAGAGCAGCCCACGGAGACTGTCGGTCCGCTGCCCGGCGACACTACCCCGCCGGATGGGGAGGATGTCGCCCCCGGGCCGCCTCGCACCGTGGTGTTGGAATTTCTCGGGATCTCCAGCCCAACCACCGAATTGGTCGAGTCCAGCATCCCGCTGCAGATGCGGACTTATGATCCGGTGGCCGGTGTGGTGGTCGAGGGCGTGCCTTTGACCTACCGCCTCGAGGTGAAGGCCGATCCGACCGGCGGCGCCGACGGTAGCCTCGAGGAGTCCGAAGGGGTCACCGACGAGCACGGGATGGCGTCCAACCGGTTCCACACGGGCAGTGTCCCGGACACAACCTATCTGATTGAGGTGACGGCCGAGGGCGCCGATGATCCGGTGACGCTCGAGGTGCAAGTGTTGGCGCCGGGGGTCGGTGAGCTGCACGTCACCTTTGAGTTCGACGCTGATGACGGCCAAGGTGGCCCCCCCGCGCCGGCACCGACACATGTCAAGGGGCTGTTGCTCAACGAGATCTACATCTGCGACGCGTTCAACCCCGGCGCGCCGCCCGAGAACACTTTTCTCGAAGAAGAGATGCCTTTTGACGTCGGCGAGTGGCTCATTCCAGAGATCCCCCAGTCGGCCAGTTGGGTGGTCCTGCTGACGGGGTTCGACGAGGCGGGATCGGTGGTGGCCGGTGGCTGCCGCGCGTCCGTGCGCGTCGGGGTCGACAGCAAGACCGACGTGCGCGTGACGATGCGCCCGGTGGGATTGCACCTGCCCGGCACCTACGCTCTCGAGCAAACACTGGATCTGTCCGCGGTGGCTCCCTCGGACGCCGCCGATGTGGAGAGTATCGTGCGTGCCGCGATTAACGGTTACGAGGAGGTGCTCCAGGGGTTCGCCGATGAGATCACCGAGAAGATAACGCCGGTGGAGACCGAGGCGAAGGGGTCGCCGCGCGGCAAGGGCGACGTGACCGCGCCCGAGGGGGATGTGGAGGATCCCCCGATCCCCTGCCATATTCTCTGGGAGCCCGACATCATTGAGGCCCTCGCCGGGCACACCTTGAATCCACAAGAGTGGCTGGCGCCGTTCGATTCGCTCCCGAGCAGTCTCTCGGTCGTCATCGAGGAGGCGCTCTCCGAGGTTTCCCTGGCGGCTTCACTGAGGGTGAGTGGGGTGCCCCCCGGACCATACAGCGGGCGAATCAATTGGGAGTCGCTCAAGTTCAACTGGCTCGGCCAAGAGGTCACATGGACTCCGGAAGAGTGGGCCGAGCTTGTCTACTCCATTCGGCTGGAGGATGAGGGCACCACCTGGGAGGCTCAGGTGGAGGGCTACAGCACTCTGGTGCTCGATGAGCACGAGCTGCGCCTGGAGCCCCTGCGGATTGCGGCGGCGCTCGTCAACGATCTCCTATTGGGTGGTCAGGAGGGCGGCCCGGCCGAGCTTGGCGATGTGGTGGCGCCGTTTTTCAAATGCCGCGAGCTGGTGCTGAGCCTGTCGGATGAGGTGCTGACCTGTCTCTCCGACTGGCGCTGGCAGCTCTCGACCACCGCGTTGACTGAGCTGTGTGAAGATCATGCGCGCGCCGCGGTGGAGGACGCCACCGCCAAGATAACCGCATGGGCGATGGCCCAGGATCGCCTCGCCCTCTCCGGCACGGCGACGTTGGTGGACGATACTCAGGATCTGGGTGTCGACCGCATTGTCGACGGACTCCTGGGCGGAGCGGTGATGCGCGCGGGAACCCCGGCGGAGGAAGTCACCGGAGTCTTCTCAGCCGCCGGGAACTGACCCTTATTCTCCACCTGCACCGGCATCCACGCGCCGCTACGGGGCAATCTGCGGCGTCAGCTTCGCCGATTCTTTATTGCTCGACGCCTCCGGGAATAGAGGCACGCTTCCTTGCCGCTCACCCCGTCTCGACGCGCTCGGTGCTCGGTTTGATGGGCAATTGGGGTTCTTGGGGTCACATGGGTTCGTAGCGGGTCAACCACTCCATATGGTCGGTGGCCTCGCCGCGCACGATGTCGAAGTAGCGCTCTTGGATCTGTTTGGTGACGGGGCCGGGCTCTCCCTTGCCGATCTGACGGTTGTCGATCTCTCTGACGGGGGTTATCTCGGCGGCCGTGCCCGTGAAGAAAACCTCGTCGGCCAGGTACATCTCTTCCCTGCAGAAGCGCGCCTCGCGGATCGGGAGGCCGATTTCGGAGAGTAGCTCCATCACGGAGTCGCGGGTGATCCCCCCCAAAATTGTGGAGCCGTAGGGCGGCGTCTTCACCTCGCCGTTTTTGACGATAAAGATGTTCTCACCGCTGGCCTCGGAGACGAACCCGTCCTGATCGAGCATCACGGCCTCATGGTAGCCGTCCTTCATGGCCTCGCGCTTGGCGAGGATGGAGTTTACGTAGTGGCCGCAAATTTTCCCCTTGGAGAGTGTCGAGGTGGCGGAGTGGCGCATGAATGACGAGATCCGGGCCCGGATCCCTTGGGCCAGCCCGTCGTCGCCGAGGTAGGCGCCCCAGCGCCAGGCGGCCACCGCGACGTGGATCGGGTTGTCCACCGCGAACAGCCCCATGCGACCGGGGCCGATGTAGACGAGGGGCCGGAGGTACCCCTCGGCGAGCCCGTTTTCGGCGATGGTCTGCAGGCAGGCCGCGACGATGGTCTCGCGCGAGAACGGGATCTCGAGCTGCATCAGATGGCACGAGTCGAAAAGGCGCTCAATGTGCTCGCGGAGCCGAAACACCACCGAGGCGCCGTCCCGCCTCTTGTAGGCGCGGATCCCTTCGAACGCGCCGACGCCGTAGTGTAATGTATGTGTCAGGAGGTGCACTTTCGCGTTGTCCCAGGGCACGAACTCACCGTCCATCCAGATCTTCTCGACTTTATCCACCATGTCGTAACTCCTCCCGTCGACAATTTAGGGCTTTGGAATCGGGAGGTGGAGCAACACCTCCCGCAAGAGCCCTGTGAATTCGAGACGAACCGCGCTTGCCGTTTGCTCCACCTCGTCGTGGCTCAGCGGCTTGTCGCTCAAGCCGGTGGCCAGGTTGGTCAGGCAAGAGATCCCGCAGACCCGGAAGCCTCCGTGCACCGCCGCGAGCACTTCGGGCACGGTGGACATCCCCACGGCGTCGCCGCCCAGAAGCCGCAGCATTCGCACTTCAGCCGCCGTCTCATAGCTCGGGCCTGAGACGCCCACGTACACTCCCCGCCGCAGTGGGATCCCGAGAGTCTCCGCGACGGCCTCGATGACCTTGTTGAGAGTCGGATCATAGGGGGCGCTCATGTCGGGGAAGCGCGGCCCGAGACGAGGGTCGGACGGCCCGCGGAGCGGATTGTCGCCGGTCATGTTGATCTGGTCGGTCAAGAGCATCAGCTCGCCGGGGCGCACCTCGGCCGAGAGGCTGCC
This sequence comes from Bradymonadales bacterium, assembly GCA_003559575.1. Lineage (GTDB taxonomy): Bacteria > Myxococcota_A > UBA9042 > PWKZ01 > PWKZ01 > PWKZ01. Next base: position 10,067 of record PWKZ01000216.1, read on the forward strand.
GGCGGCGTTGGTCACCAGGAGCACTCGGGCTCCCAGCATCCGCATCACTCGAATCGGGAAGACCACCGCCTGCGACGACCAGCCCTCGTAGCGGTGGACCCGCCCCTGCATGGCGACAATGGTGCGCGGCGGCCCCCCGTGAGACTTGAGCTCGCCCAGCACGAGTCGTCCTGCATGTCCCTCCACCTTGGGAGTCGGGAAGTGGGGCAGCTCGTGGTAGGGGATTGTCGTGGCCGCCTCGAGGGTGTCCGCGAACCCGCCGAGCCCGCTCCCGAGCACCACCGCGATCTCCGGCCGGCGTCGATCATGCGCCCGGATTGCGTCGGCGGTAGTGCAAATGTCCTCGAAACGGTATTCCAACTCCATCACTCGCGTGCTCCTTGCGGCGCCACCACCTCCAGGATCAGCGGGGCCGGCGGCGGTGGCTCCGGGCCCACGCGGAAGGCATCCTGCAACAGCGCGCGGGCTTTATCCTTGTTCGAGCCGGGGTTGCTGTGCATCACGACGAGTGTCTGGCCCTTCTCGATTTGCTCGCCGAGCCGCGCTTGGACGGTCAGTCCCACCGCCGGGTCGATTGGGGAGTCGACCCGCGTGCGCCCGGCCCCGAGTTGCATCGCGGCGATCCCCACCTGTTCGGTGTCGATGGACTGCAAGTAGCCCGCGCGCGCCGCTGTTATCTCATCGCGCTGCGCGGCCCGCGGCAAGCGCCGGGGATCGCGGACCACCGCGGGATCTCCGCCCTGGGCCAGAACCATTGTCTCAAAGGTCGCGCACGCGCGCCCTCTCTCGATTGCCTCCCGCAGCAGGGGGCGCGCTTCGGCCGTGCTCGCGGCGATCCCCCCCAAGACGAGCATTTGGGCTCCGAGCACCATGGTCAGCTCGACCACGTCGTCGGGCCCCTCGCCGTTCAAGACCGCCAGGCTCTCCTCCACCTCGAGGCTGTTGCCGACGGCGCGGCCCAGAGGTTGGTTCATGTCGGTCAGGACCGCCACCACCCTCTTGTTCATGCGCGCACCGATCGCCACCATGGTCTCGGCCAGCGCGCGCGCCTCATCGACGTTCTTCATGAACGCGCCGGAGCCGACCTTCACATCGAGCACCAGGCCGTCGATGCCGGCAGCGAGCTTCTTGCTCATGATGCTGGAGGCTATCAGCGGCAGCGACTCCACCGCCGCGATGACGTCGCGCAGCGCGTAAAGTCGCCGGTCGAGAGGCGCCAGCGAGGAGGTTTGGCCGATCATGGAGACCCCGATGTCGGCCAGTTGTTTGCGAAAACGGTCGATGGACAAGTCAGTCTCAAACCCGGGGATCGACTCGAGCTTGTCCAGGGTCCCTCCGGTGTGGCCGAGGCCGCGCCCCGAGATCATCGGTACCTTGACACCGCATGAGGCCACGAGAGCGGCCAGTGGCAGCGAGATCTTGTCACCGACGCCGCCCGTGGAATGTTTGTCGATCTTGGCTCCCGGGATGTCGCTCAGATCGAGGACGGTCCCGGAGCGCAACATGCAATCGGTCCAGGCGTTCAGCTCGTCCGGGGTGAGGCCGCGGAAGAACACCGCCATCAACAGCGCCGCCATCTGATAGTCAGGGACTTCGCCGGCGAGGTAGCCGTTCAAGAAGGCGCGGATCGATTCCGGCGCGAGCGCCTTGCCGTCGCGTTTGTGCTTGATGATGTCGTAGGCGCGCATGGTCTTGAAGCCCCTGCCACTCCATTCGCCTTGAGATATCACGCTACCCCCCCCGAGGCAACGCTGACCCCCGGCCTCAATCCTCCACTTGGTCCATGGACGCGGTGGATGATTGAGGCTCTGGGCTCTTGCCCTGTCATCATTGACTATTTCTTGATTTGTTGAGGTGTGGGGCAGATCTGGCTACCCTGCAAGTCGGAATATGCGGAAGGCCCGCGTCATTGGGTCGAGGTTGCTTTGATGGCCGGATTGACCGGATTGGGAATCAAAAGTCGGTTTTTTGGGGTTTGGGCGACGGCGCTCTTTCTCGGCGCGTTGTTGTCGCCGGTGATTCTTGGCGCCTGCGATGACGTTGGGGCGCCGCCGTTGAGCGGCGACGGCGCCGAATCGAGGCAAGATGTCGCCGAGTTGGGCGATACGATCTCGTTGCCCGACATGGCGGCCGAACCGCCTCAGGTGTTTCCGGACATTCTCGCGCCCGCCGATGTGTCGCCCAGCGGCTGCGACTGTGGCGAACGAGTTTGTGGTGCGCCGCCCGGCCCTGAGTGCGCCGGGGTGTCGTGCGGCGAGTGCGACGAGGGGGATGGGTGTCTCTCCGGGCGGTGTGTCGAGGTCGACTGTGAGGATCGCGAGTGCGGCCCCTCGCGCAACCTGCCCGAGATCTCCTGCGGCCAGTGCGATGCTTCGGCTGATATGTACTGCTCCGACGACGGGCGCTGCGTGCAATGTGCGCTCTCGTGCGGCGAGCGCGAGTGCGGCAGCCCGGAGGGGTGCCCCGGGCTCGTTTGTGGAGAGTGCGATCCTGGGTGGGGGTGCAGCCCCCGCGGATTGTGCTACCTGCTTCCGGAGGTCGGTGAGCTTGGCGCTTCATGTCAACCGCACCCCGCCTGTCACGGCGATATCCCGGCGCTCGGGCTGTCGCGCAGCGACGTTTATCCCGACTGCCTGCACAGTCTGTGTCATGATGAGCTGTGCTGGTATCATTACGCCGCGTTGCCGTTCTGCAGCCGCTCGTGCTTCCCCGAGGTGGACGAAGTGGACAATGCGACCGGTGCGCCCACCCCGGACGGAGTCGAGGATCCAGGGTCGCCATCGCGCCAGTGTGAGGGGTTCGTCGATGACGTTTTCAAGGGGCCGTTCAGGTGTGTCAATCTCGCACCGGCGGGCGAGCCGCCCCTTGGCTTCTGTTTGCCGGGCAGCGACTTCAGATCGTGCGAGGCTGATAGCGATTGCACAGCTGGCGAGAGCTGTCAGCTCATGATGGTTCATGGCCGGACCTCCACCTACTGCATGGAAACCCCGGGAGGGGCGGTGGGGGTCGGCGAGCTTTGCAATGATGAGGCTCTTCTGGGCGAGGTAACTCCCTGCGCGAGTGGTCTCTGCGGTTCTTCCGGGTGCTCCGCCTTCTGTCGTGATGACGGCGACTGCGCCACCTATGACCGGGGGTGCGATCTCGAGACGAGGACCTGCCGCGACGATCCCCAGACCCAGTGCCGTGTCGATGAGGATTGCAGCGCGTGGCGATGCCGAGAGGGGGTCGCCCTCTTTCACGATCTCGCCGACGAGTACTCGATTTGCGTGGGTCGGGAGTGTTTTAGAAACTTCGATTGTCGCGACAGTGACTTCTATTGCGACCCCCGGGAGAGCTTTTTGGTGGCGGGCGACACAGCCGATTTGCCGCACTGCGTGGGGCGTCTGAAGGGTGGTGCCGAGATCGGTGAGCCCTGCGGCCCCGGGGCCGATGGGGCACACTGTTTGAGCGGGATCTGTCTCGAGGGGTTCTGCTCGGCGCTTTGCACCGGCGACAGCGACTGCGCGGTCAGTCGTGGGCAGCGTTGTGTCCTGGACCGGTGGGACCTGGTCGACAGTGGTCACGACGCTTCGTTTGGGCTGTGCTATTCCTTCGCCGGGGCGCCCGAGCGCCTTGGCTCGTGCAAGAGTCGGTCCGACTGCTCCACCGGCACGAGCTGCACCCTCTACCCGGTGGGAGACCACTCTTTGCTCATGGGCGAGAGCGCGTTTCAGATAAGCGGTGTCTGTCGCGCGGACGAGCCGGATGAGTTGGAATACGGCCACGCCTGCGGCGATGAGGGATCGCCGCCCTGCCGTGGCGACGGCTTCGTCTCCCCGTGTCTTCAAGGTGAACCGGAGTGGCCCGGTTATTGCTCGGCCCCCTGCCGGCGCTCCGAAGATTGCCCGCCGGCGATCTTCCCCGACGGGAGCGAGTACCGCGGGGTGTGCGAAACCATGCCTCACAGCTTCACCGGCGATTCGGCGCGCGGCGACATTCATTTGAACTACTGCACCCCCGCGCGGTTGGGATCTTCGCTTGAAGATTGCTCGGAGACCTTGCGCTGCGAGAGCGATCCCAAACGGGAGGCGTGCATGGTCAACCTCATCACCGGCGCCGGGACGACTCGCCCGGTGGTCGAGTACCTGTGCCACGTGGCTTTCGAGGACAACTCGCTCTCTTCTCGGGGGCGCCCCGGCGACCCGTGCACCCAGGACAGCGATTGCGCCTCGGCGATGTGCAACCCGGGCGTGGTGGAGGGCGAGGGGTATTGCGGCGCTCTGTGTCATGGAGACGCCGACTGCAAGTCCTCCGATCTCATCTGTGAGCCGCAGGTTTGGCCGACCGCGGGCGCCTCAGAACGCGAGGTGATAGTCCCCAACTGCCGCAAGGTGGGCGCTTGCCTGCTTTGCAACGACGATCACGACTGCGCCGGGGGCTACCTCTGCACCAACCTTGGTCGCGAGGAGCAGCCGAAGATGGTCTGCGCGAGGCCATGTTCGGCCGACAGCGGCGATTGTCGTGACGGACTTGGTTGCGAAGCGGCGCTTGATGCGAGCGGCGCCGAACGCCACGAACTCGTCTGCCGGCCCGATTGTCCTTGAACCCCAATTACTGTTTGCGGCGGATGGATTCGATCAGGACCTGCTCTTGCGGGACGTCTCGCGGGAAGTGACCGCCGCTGCCGGTGGCGACCGACTTGATCGCGTCGACAGTCTCCCGGCCACCCGTCACCCTGCCGAACACAGCATAGCCGAACCCTCGCTGGTCACGGCTGCGGTGATCGAGCGAGGGGTTATCGCGGACGTTGATGTAGAACTGGGCGGTGGCGCTGTCGACCACCGCGGTGCGCGCCATCGCGATAGTGTAGCGCTCGTTCTTGAGGCCGTTGTCGGCCTCGTTCTTGATGGGATCACGGGTCTCTTTCTGTTGGAAGTCGGGGGTGAAACCGCCGCCCTGAATCATGAAGTTGTCGATTACCCGGTGGAAGATGGTTCCATCGTAGAACTCGTCGTCCACGTACTGTAAGAAGTTGGCCACCGATTTTGGCGCGCGCTCGGGATCCAATTCGACCTCAATGGTGCCTTTGGAGGTGGTTATTACCACCACCGGCTTGTCGACCTCTCCCTCCGATCGTTCGGCGAGCACCTCGGCGGGCTCCTCGGCGGGCACCTCAGTGGGCACCTCGGCGGGCTCCTCGGCGGGCTCCTCGGCGGGCACCTCGGCGGGCACCTCGGCGGGCGCCTCGGCGGGCACCTCGGCGGGCGTCTCAGTGGCTTGCTTGCGGCAGCCCAGGACACCAACGAGCAGTGCCGCGCTCAGCAAAACGACAAACAACAATGAGTGACCGACTGGCTTGTCTCTGCCCATTTAAATCATCTCCTGATAGTTACGGTTGCGATAGGTCCACCGTGGGCGGTGGGCATGGCGCTCGTTAGTGTCTTAGGCGGGAGGGGGCGCTTTGAGTCGGCGCAACACTTTCAAAAGCGGCGCCGGCTCATTCGTCCTCGTCTTCGTCCTCTTCCTCGCCCTCGACTTCGTCAAGCTCCTCTTCGGGCTCGGGCTCGGGCTCGGGCTCGGGCTCGGGCTCGGGCTCGGGCACCGGCTCGGGCTCGGGCACCGGCTCGGGTGCTTCGGCTGGGGCCTCGACCGGTTCGGGCGCCGGTGGAGGCGGTGGGTCAGCCGTTTTCCTACAGCCCAAAACTCCCAAGGTCATCATCGCTCCGAGAACGAAAACCAAGAGAATCGTTCGCAGCCCTTCGGTCAACCTCTTTCGCATGCGGCACCTCCTTTGTGATTTACCGGAATCGTTGAACCCTCGCTCCATTCAAATGCGGGGCCTCTTTTTCCGGCAATTCGAAACTAGAATAACCCATCTCCCAAAATGATACCACCCCTACATAGTGATCGTCGGTTCGTTCTGAGGAGACCCGCTAAGTGGAGGCGCGTGCATGTGCAAGGAAACAAACCGTTCTTAGGCGGAGTCCAACGCAGCGCCTACGTCGAGCACTAATTCGTCTGCAGGTGACGCCGCCAATGAGCGCGGATCAGCGCGCGAATCCCAGGATGGACCGACGATTATGGGATTGTCCCGCCCCATCCCCAACCGGCCAAAATAATGTATCTTGGCGCTCGCGGAGGCCGGAGGAAGCGGGCACCCGGAGGCTATTTGGATGACGACTGATGAGACTGGAATGCGTCCGGAGCTGGTCGCTCCGGCAGGGTGCCTCGAGACCCTCGAGGCCGCCGTAACGGCCGGGGCGGACGCCGTTTACGTCGGGCTACGGCATCTCTCGGCGCGGGCGCATGCTCCCAACTTCGGACTCGACGAGTTGGCTCGGGGGGCGCGCGTGGCCCATTCCCGTGGGGCGCGGGTCTTCGTCGCGCTCAACACTCTCGTGCGCCCGGAGGAAATCCCCATCGCCCGCGAGCTTTTGGCCGGGGCAAGGGAGGCCGGGGCCGACGCCTTTATCGTGCAGGATTTGGGACTTCTGCGTCTGGCGGCCGACGTGGCGCCGGGGCTCCCCCTGCATGCAAGCACCCAGCTCGGCGTGCGCGCGGTCGAAGGAGTGCGGGTGCTCGGCGCGCTGGGAGTGCGCCGCGCGGTGCTGGCGCGGGAGTTGAGCGTGGCCGAGATCGAGGCAATCGCGGCAGCGGTGCCGGAGGTCGAACTCGAGGTGTTCGTGCATGGCGCCCTTTGCTACGGCGCGTCCGGGCTTTGCCTGTTGTCGGCGTTGACGACGGGGCGCTCCGGCAACAGGGGGCGCTGCACCCAGCCTTGCCGGCGTCCCTTCTCGCTCACCTCGGGGGAGCGCCGCAACGTCTTCAACATGAGTGACTTGTGGGGGCTCGAGTATCTGCCGGCGCTCGCTCGAATCGGAGTGCGTGCGCTCAAAATCGAGGGTCGGCTGCGGTCGGCTGAATACGTGACGGCCTCGGTGCGAACTTACCGCGCGGCGCTCGATGGTTCGGTGGATGCGGCCCGGGACGCGCGCCGCGCCGACCTCGGTCCGCGAGCCGTTCTCTCGCTCTTCGGCCGCCGGATGAGCGGCGGCTTCTTGGGAGGAGAGGAGGCTCTCGACCGCGCGAATCCGGATCCACTCTACCAGGGGCACCGGGGCTTTCCGGTGGGGGAGACGGTCGCGGCGCCGGCGGGGCGCATCAGAGTCCGCTGTCAGGCGCCGTTTGGACCCGGCGACGGCCTCCTCTTGGAGCGTCATGACGCGCCGCCGTACCACTTGCGGCTCCCCGAGCAGCTGCGCGTCGTGGGCCGGCGGGCGCTCACCTCTTCGTCGCTCGAGGCCGGCGCGGTGGTTGAGCTGGACGCTCCCCCCTCCCTGATCCCGGTCGGGGCAGACGTCTTTCTCGTCATCGCGCGCGATGTCAAGGCGGCCTGCGCGCCGCCGGTCGTGCCCCGGCCCGAGCCGGTGGCCGTCAGGACGGTCCTCGCGGGCGACGGTGAGACGCTGTGGCTGTCGGCGGCGCTCGAGCGCGGGAGAGTGGTGGCCGAATACCCGCTGCTGTCGGAGAAGCGCTTCGCGCCGCTTGAGATGCGGGAGGTCGCCCGCTTGCTGGCCGGTGACGAGGTGGGAGGGCTGAGGCTGGCTCCCGAGGTGGGTGACGCCACCGGCTGTTATCGAGTCCCCCCCAAGGCCATTCGGCGGGTGCGGCGCGACTTCCTGCGTCGAGTGGGGTTGTATGTGGACGTGGCGCGCGATGGCAGCCAGGGGATCACCTTGCCCAGTGACGACCAACCGGGGGGCGCCCGCGTACCCGCTGCGCCTCGCCTGATAGTGCGGGTCGACAATCGGGACCACATCACCTCGACCGTGCGCTGTCGCGCCGACGAGATTGAGCTTCTGGCCCACGGAAGCCGAGACGATCGCTGGATCCCGCGGTGGATTGAGCGCGAGCGCGCGGCCGGGAGCGCGCTCGCGTTCGATGAGCGCCGGATCACGCTGGTCTTGCCGCCGGTGCTGCGCGAGAGCGCTCGTCCGCGGCTCGAGTCCCTCCTGCGCGCCACTTGGGAGTTGGGTGTGCGGCGCTTCGAGGTGGGCTCGTTGGATGGTCTCGGGCTCGTGCGCGAGGTGCTGCCGCGGGGTGCTCGCGTGAGCGGCGATCACACACTTTATGTGTTCAACGAGATGGCCGCGCGTCTGTTGTATGACGAGCTAGGGCTCGAGCGGGTCACGCTCCCCCTGGAGGCCGACCGCGCGCTCCTCGCGCGACTCGTCGCGCTGCTGGGGGAGCGCGCGGTGATGCTGATCCACGGGGATCCGCCGCTCATGCGAGGCGCCATCTCTCCGGGGATGGTCGAGCTGCAACGCGGCAGCGCGGCCCTGCTGCGCGACGAGCACGGCGTGGGGCTCCGTCTGCGGCGCCAGGGATCGCGGGAGTTCTTGGTGGGTCTCAGTGAGTCATACTCGCGAGTCGGTCGCCGCTCCGCGCCTGGGCGCCTCGGCGCCTCGAATCTGAGAATCGAGTTCGCTCACCGGTGTTACGGCGCGAGCGCAATCAACGGGGTTTTCTCCGCTCTCTCGGAGAGCGGCGTGGGGGTCAAGTGACGAGACGGGTGGACGGCGGCAGGAGAGTCATGATCGATTGGCGCAACTTCATTGGCCGGAGCGTGCGCGCTTGGATGGAAGCCAACCTCCGGCTCGCCCTGAATCTCTACCCGCCTTATTGGGGGACGGGGATCTGGGTGACTCATATCGCCCGCGACTTTCGCGAGATCCACGTCGAGATGGTCGAGCGGCCCTGGAACCGGAACTATGTCGGGATCCATTTCGGCGGTTCGCTCTATTCCATGTGCGACCCCTATTACATGTTGATGCTCATCAAAAACTTGGGTCCCCGCTACGTGGTTTTGGACGAGGCCGCCACCATCCGCTTCAAACTCCCGGGGCGGGGGCGAGTGCGGGCCGTCTTTCGCTTGTCGGAAGAACGCATCGCCGAGGTGCGCGCGGCCGCCGACAGGGACACTCCCTCAATCATCCACCCTTGTCCGGGATTCGGGAAGCGATTCGGGTGATTTTGCGGCGTCACCTTCACCAAATCGATGCTCGACGTAGGCGCTGCGTTTGCCTCCGCTCGATTTGGATTGTTTCCTTGCACTTGCACCCGCCTCACTCCCCTCGGTCCACGGACGCGGTGG
>PWKZ01000164.1 GCA_003559575.1 Bradymonadales bacterium
AGCGCCGTCGCTCTTGGCGCACTCCCAGCTCGCCGCCGGCGGGTTTCACACTCGCGCTCGGTGGCGGCGCGGCGCGCGGGTGGTCCCACGTGGGTGTATTGCGGGCATTGGAAGAGGGGGGGTTGCGACCGCGACGGATTGTCGGCACCAGCATGGGCGCGCTCGTTGGCCTGTTCGCCGCCGCGGATAAGCTCGAGGCGCTCCACGCCGCAGGGCTGGCGCTCGATCGGCGTGCGCTCCTCTCGTTTCTGGATGTGGCCATTCCCCGCGCGGGTCTCATCGACGGCAAGCGACTCCGCGCGCTTCTGCGCGAGCATCTCGGTCCCCGGGCTGTTTCGCCCCGTGTGCCACGAGGGAGGGACGCTCGTGGACGGTGGGATCGTCAACCCGGTCCCGGTGAACGTGGCGCGCGACTCGGGCGCGGGGATCGTGGTCGCGGTCGAGAAATTCCGAGGCAAAATTGCGTGGGACCGGACAGGATCTTGGTCAAATGCGTGGGCCATCAGTCTCTCCGCACCACGAAGAACTCGTAGCCGTAGTAGTCCGAGTGGCGTCGATGCATCTCGGGCTCTCGGGCGATCTCATCGAGCGCAGCCAGCGCTTCGGCATCACCCACGTACTTGCCGCGCAGCTCCTCAATGCGGCGCTCCATGGGCGTGTAGAAGTCGCCCCACCAGTCTTCGTACGGCAGCGTGAAGTGATCCACGAGGGAAAAGTCGCTCGCCTTGATCTTGGCCAGTACGTCTCGCGCCGAGCCCATGCCCGCGTAGTCCTCGAAGGCCGCCTTTACCTCCGGGGGAGGGTCTTTCTTGCGCCAGACTGCCTCGGTGAAGGCGAAGTAGCTACCGGGCTTGATGACCGGGTGGTATAGGCGCAGCGCCTCCTCGATGCCGATGTTGTACAGGGCGCCCTCGGACCAGATGAGATCGAAGCTCGCGGGCTCGTGTTCCGGCTTGCCGATGTCGGCGACCAGTGGATGGATCCACTCGCCGAGACCCCGCTCGGTGACCTCGGCCCGGAGCCGCTCGATGTTGGGCGCGTGGTTGTCGATGGCGGTGATGGTGCCCGTCGTGAGGTCGGCGAGATGAAACGTCTGCGCGCCCGCGCCACAGCCAAGGTCCAGAACGGCTGGTGATGGGGGAAGCTCGGCGCAGAGGTCCCGGGCCCGCTTGGCGCTCGAGCGGCTGCCCGGTCCCTGCCGGGGCAGGGGCTCGAAAACCTCGAAGAAGAGCCTTTCCATGCGCTCTGTTGACTCAGCCACTGCGGATCTCCTTTCTGCCGCCCGCCAGGCAGATGGGGCTCATCGAGAGGTCACGACGTCATGTCGGCCGTCGGTGGGATAGCTGACGTGTCATCTTCAAAGCTCACCCAGTCGGCGTCGAACCGTTGGTATGGCTCGATGTCTGCGAGCGTAATCTCATCTGTCCCTTGCACCTCAACGCCAACGCATTCGATGCCGGGTTTGAGCTGATCCCAGAACGTCTGGACTTCCTGCTCAAGCTCGTCTCGCTTCTTGGTCCAGCCCGCGCCACCTCGTTTGGCTTGGGGAACCCCCAGGAGCAGGTGGCACTTGTACGGGGTACCATCGGGGAGCTCGGCAAGGGTGCTGACCCGCAAGTAAATCCCCTGGAGCCACTCGCTGTGCTTTTTGAGGAGCTTCTGCCAGTCCCTCAGCTTCGCGCGCCATCGCAGATCGAAGGCAGTCGGAAACGCCGCCCGAATGTATCGCTTGGCCAACCACTCGGCGACAATACGGCGCTCCTTATCTGGCAGGCACCCCGTCGGTGCTTCCTGCATGAGGATGTGTCTTGGGATGGTCCATCGGTCGTGGACCTTGCACGACAGCACCTTTCTTTCTTCACCTTCCTCAAGGACAACTTGCAGCGTTCGAGGATTCCTGCCCCACGATTGTTGCTTGTCTGCCTTCTTGGCGGTTGCAACTTGCGCTCGCAGGACCTCTACAACCGGTTCCTTGTCGAGGTTGTAGTTGGCGATGTCGCAGTCATGGCTGGTCAGAATGAACCAATCCGCGGCATTCAGGCTCACGGATTCTGGTGCATACTTGGTTGCAGCCGTGGAGAGCTCAGTCCCGAGGATCGCCCCTTGACGCCAACCCAGCCTGACAACCTCGTCACTGTCAAACGGGGTGGTCATGGTCTACCGTTTTGGCCAGTCTTGAAGGGCCACGTTCTTGGCGAGCTGTTTCCTTCGCTGCTCGTCGCTGGGGTCTTTGAAGCCCAGTGCCCGCAGTCGATCTTCGCGGTTCTTTCTACGTGTGGATGCCGAATCTCCTAGCGCCCGGGCTCGCTCAATGATGTGCAGGACTCTTTCCTCGTCGAGCTCGTCCCCGCTGAGCAGTTCGATGAGAGATGGCGCACCTAGATCAATGGGCTGGCGTACGAATCTCGCGTTGAGGGGGGTCGCCCCCGAGACCGAAGCACGCGAAAGCAGTCCGAGCAAAGCCTGGAGACGTTCCGCGTTGGCGGCGTTCGGATCCTTGCCCTGGAACCAGTCGTACATCGTCGGCCGGGTCACGCGCAGAATTTTCGCGAGCTGTGACTTGTTCAACGACAGCGCTGCTAGCAGCTCTTGCATCTGTTCAATGATCGAAAGCGCTACCATTTTGCGGAAATCAGCCGAAGCCTCTGGCGTCACCAGCTTCAGGGTGCGCCTGGATGCCCTGCGATCGACGATCGATGAGCTTGAGCCAATATGAGGCAGAATCGGGCTATATCCGACAACGAGCGTGACGATGCCAGAGCTTCCTGAGCAAGCCGGTTTCAGCACGGAGAGCCATGGATCTTCCTCTGCACTGCGAGAGTAGGCGAACTCGCCTCCGAGCATGGCGCTTGCTTGTCTGGCGGCCTCGTACTCTTCGTAGGTGATCGTCGTTGTCATTTCCATACCTCGATCGCATCCTCCGTCACGACGTGATCATGAAAGGTCTCGACCAGGTGATCATGAAGATCGTAGGCTCTCGCCACGACCCACTCGGCGTCGGGATCGAAGGTTCCCGCGATGAAGTGGTCCATGTCGATAAGCGTAATCAGCTCGCCTGCCTTCGACCGTGGCGTATGCTTGGGCGCGGCACCAACGAGATCGGGGGGGAGCGAGAACCCCTGATCGTTCTGAACAACGCGCACGACCATGGTCCCAGTATCATCGCCTACCGATGTCTTTCCCGTGCTCTCAACGTGCAAGCGGTGCGTGCACTCCTGAAAAACGTCATCCGCGACGCCGTGGAACCCAGGGCGCAAATAGAAACGAAAATCCTCTCCTTCGCGCGGCTGCACGACATCGACATAGCGCAGCCCCACGCGCTGGACGAGGCCGAGTTGGTCGTGCTCGGTCTTGGCGAGGACCGTGCGGACAGCGTGCAAGAGCTTCTCGGCGAAGCCTTCGAATTTCTCGTATGCTGTGGATTGGAGGACAACGCTGTCCTGCGTTACGAGGATGCTGGATGTCTCGTCTTTGGTTCGATACTCCCACCGCTGCTGCTCGACGACCTGGACCGGTACGCCACCTCCCGGTCCGAAGATGAGCTGCTGCACCTTGCCAGCGCGCTCGAGAGGAAATCCATGTCTCCGAAATTCCTCTTGGATTGACGGGATATAGCCACCCATCTGGCGGACGGGGCTGAATCGGACTTGGCCGAGAACCAGCACGAGCGGTTGCTTGCTCAAAGGCACGTAACGGCATTTTCGCTCCATGGGTTCCTCCTCGCGCGCTACCTTACAACTAACCTTACACAAGATACAACACCTGAGGCTACAAATTTGTTCCCAGGTTCTTTGTGAACCGGCAAGCGCCGAGAAGGATTTGGAGATTACCTGTTGATTTGCAGGTAGATACAGGGTTCTGCCCTGGTAGAAAACCATGCTCCTGATGTTATGGTCACTGGCCTCCGGAAGCTCCGCGGCATCTTCCGCCCGATACAGAGGCCCCGATCAACCCCAACAACGCCGGAAACCTCTCGTGTCGCTCCACCTAGCGTGGCGGGTCTGTGAAGCCACGCACCAAGATCCCAAATGCGAATCGGTCTCTAACGCGCGGGAGAGACCACCAGCGGTGCGTCTGGAGTGGGCAGGGTGCGGGCGATTCGAAACCCGAAAGGTCCACCGAAGGTGGTTCGATATCTCATAGCGCCCACAAACTTGCGCCAATGGGAACAAACCGGCTCAAAAACAAAGTTGCCCCCCCGCGCCTCGGTGAGAAGCTCGACCGGGTCGCCTGGAGATCGATGTTGGTATTCGATTACTTCGTCAAAGTCTGGATCGACTTGCGTCTCTTCGGTGTACTGCCGGAAGAGCGATCCGGAATATTCCAGGATGTTCCCGAGTACGTCCCACAGTCCAAAGCCGTTAGGAGATTTCTGCGCCACCGGTTGAAGCCCAATGCAGCGTCCCGCCTCCGACGAGTCTTCGCAAGTCCAAGGGGGGATACAATCCCGGCTCGAATGGCGCAGCAGGTACTCCACATCCGAGTTCCCGCAGAACCACCCCACTTCGTCCAATTCTTCGCTGTGTACGCAGTGGCCAGGCCCAAAGCAGAGGGGCTCCTTGCCGTTCGGAAGGCAGGTGGAAGTGCCGCCACAGCCGTCGTCGCCGCAGACGGGACCTCTGCCGTCGTCACACTGCGGCACGCAGACGCACTCTCCCTCTACGCACTCTTCTCCACCGGAGCAGTGCCCACACACGTCGCCACAGCCATCGGGACCGCAGACCCGCGCGCCGCACTCGGGGAGACAAGGCGTGTCGCCCGGGACATCCCCCACTTCGCCGCCAATGTCCTGTTCGGCGTCCCCGTCCATCTCACAGATGTCCGTGCCGGAGACAGCGTCTCGCGGATCGCGTACCTCCTGATGGACATCGCCCACCACCTCGCGGACCACGACGTCGGAGACTCGTACCTCGCTGCCCGCATCGGCCGAGTCGCCCCCGGCCGAAACGTTGCTCCCCGCGCAACAGGCCAAAAACAGGAGCAGGCTGGTTGCCGCGGCGCGGCAACACCCCCGCCCGTGATTGAGAAAAGACATGGCTGCTCTCCCTTTCAGCGCGTCGGCGTTCATGCGACGACGGCTGTGCAGAGACAATGCCTGACCGGAATCTTGGCTGTGCCAGAGGCTGTGCCGGTCAGACGATTATGGACGGAACCCCCGTACTTGACGCGGCGCGTCATAATCCGGAGACTGTCCTGTCGGTCGTGGGGATGCCACGGCCGCGAACAGTGAAGAGGTTGGTATGGCACCACAAATGCAGTCAAGTTTAC